>NZ_BOQB01000155.1 GCF_018332475.1 Bacillus sanguinis
CCTTATGTATAATAAAAAGCACACGTTATATTGTTCTTTTCGGTCATTATAACATACAAAAAATAATTAGGGGGTTTTGAAATGCCTATATTTTCTTTTTTATTATTTGTTTTTATAAGTAGCTTCACACCCGGACCTAACAATTTTTTAGCTATGACATACGCCAATCAACATGGTTTAAAAAGGAGTATGCAATTTTGCTTTGGAGTAGCCTTCGGGTTTTTCATTCTCACTTCCTTATGTAGCTTCTTTAATATTGTACTAATCAATATCCTACCCATAATCGAATTCCCTTTAAAAATCTTAGGTATAGCATACATGCTATATTTAGCTTTTAAAATACTCACTAGTAAAACTAGTACAGATCCCGATGAAAAACATACTAAAAACTTATTTACAGTGGGGATTTTTCTTCAATTTGTTAATCCTAAAGGGATACTATTCGGGCTGACTGTAGTGTCGACTTTTATTCTCCCTTACTATAATTCATATTCAAGTTTTCTACTTTTCTCATTATTTCTAGGTGTAGTCGGGTTAATGAGTACATTCAGTTGGAGCTTATTTGGTTCCATGTTCCAAAAATTTTTATTAAAACATACTAAATCATTTAACATCATTATGGCCGTTTTATTAATTTTCAGTGCTATTTCAATTGTAATGAATTAAATTCTAATTCTAATTTTTTTCTTTTTAAATATACTTGAAATTTCCGATGAATCTCCGACTTACATGTATTAATTATTAAAACAGGAAACTTCTATATCTAATCATATTTATACGAGATAAAATTATAAAAAGAGGATTACTCAAAATAAGTAATCCTCTTTTTATTTCCTATCGTTTTTAAAATATTCTGTTTCACTAAACTAGAACCTTTACTTTACTTCATACCACCAGCCTTTACGATCAAGCCAACCTGTCATACCATTTAATTGAGTATCTGATGTTGGATCGGAAATAAAATATGTTAATCCATCAGGCTGTAAAATAAATTTAGCTGTCATTTTTACTGAATTTAAAGCTTGCATAGCTTCAGGAACTTCATACGGTGAGAAGGCGCCTGATTGTATTATATTTTGTTTAGATGGCGGAGTTGTCCCACCAGATTGCCCAGTTAAAGCATACACAATTGAATTTGCAATCTTATCTGGATTCCATTTTGCCATATCTGCTTCATTATCGATAAATCCAAGTTCAATTAAGATTGCAGGTGCTTTCGTATTCGATAACACATAAAGGTCTTTTCGTTCCTTTGCACCACGATTTGACCAGCCAATATCTTTTGAAAGTTGTGCTGCTATCTTTGCTGATAAAGCTTGTTGATCATAGTAAAGTACTTCAACACCATTTGCTCTCGTATCATATGAGTTTAAGTGAAATGAAACTACTAAGTCTACATCATGTGAGTTTGTTTTTGATACGATGTTATTTAAATTTTGTGCCTGCGTTGTCCCTACTTCATCAGTATCATCATAAACTGTATGCCCTAATGCTCTTAATTTAGCAACAACTGCATCCTTAACTTGGCGATCCATAACGTGTTCTTTCCGATTCCCATAATTCGCGCCTTGTACAATGCTGTTATGACCTGCATGTAAACTATATCTAGCCATTTTTCAACACCCCCTTTTTTATTAACATATTCAAAGCTCGTCTTATTGTCCGGTCAAATATCCAGTACAACACTTGCAAATAATAAATAGGGCGCTAATCTATTTTTTAAATGAAAAAATCAAAAATAATACTTTAAATTGCGACATCCACTTTTTATTATTCATGTTAAAATCTTTTTATAATAATACAGAAAAATACGCTATAATATAAGTTATTGTTCTTTAGGAGGGTTTCAATGGCTGATAAATATAAATTTTTAATTCTCGTTATTACGGTATTTTTTTCTTTCTTTTCCTTAATAAAAGATTTCCGCAACACTTCAAAAAGTTTCTTTTTTGGGAGCTTCGCAATCCTAACATGCTTTATTTTATTATTAACCCATGCTTTAGAGTTAACTCCAGTACTTCTCTATTCAACACAGATGGCTCTTGAGATTATTACAATACCACGTAAATTAATTCTTCTATCTGTCACTGAATTCGCTAGTTTCTTCTAATAATTCGAACATCTAAAAATTTTTAACTCTATAGCTCTAATTATCTTTACAAATATAAAAATGCGGTTTCTCCTTTCTAGAGAAACCGCACTATATCAAAGTTCTTATTAAATTTTAAACTGACTCGTATACAGGTCAAAGTAAAATCCTCTATCTTCCATGAGAGATTCATGATTCCCTTTTTCTAAAATGCTTCCATCTTTTATAACAAGGATTTGATCTGCTTTTTCAATCGTCTTCAGTCGATGAGCGATTACGAAACTTGTTCGACCTCTCATTAAATTGTTTAGTCCTTCTTGTATTTGTAATTCTGTTCTCGTATCAATATTAGATGTCGCTTCATCAAGGATTAATATATCTGCATCTGCTAAAATTGCTCGTGCAATCGCAAGAAGTTGTTTTTGTCCTTGACTTAAATTCGATCCTTCTGAAGCAATTTTTGTTTCATATTGATTCGGTAAATGTTTTATAAAGGAATGTGCAGATGCTGCCTTAGCTGCATTGATTACTTCTTCATCACTAGCATCTAATCGACCATAACGAATATTATCCATAATTGTACCTGCGAATAAATACGTATCTTGTAAAACTACTCCTATTTTACTTCGTAACGAATTCATATCATAATCTTTTATATTTTTTCCATCAATATGAATTTGTCCTTGCTGTATATCATAAAAGCGAGTTAGCAAATTAATGATTGTTGTTTTGCCCGATCCAGTTGGACCAACTAAAGCAATTGTCTCCCCTGGCTGTGCCTTAAGACTCACTTCTTTTAAAATCGTTTTATTTTCCTCATAGCCAAATGAAACATTCTCAAGTGCAACGTGCCCTAGTAAATTTTGTACAGTGAATGCATCTTTTTTATTTTGAATTTCCGGTACTTCATCCATAATTTCAAAGACACGTTCTCCACCAGCAACGGCCGATTGAATCGTATTCATTAAAGTTGCGAATTGACTGAGTGGTCTTGAGAATTGACGAGAATAATTAATAAAAGCCGCAATAACACCAACTGTTGTCATTCCATTTAAAACCATTACTGATCCAGTCCCAATTACAAGTCCCATACCTAAGTTGTTAATAAAGTTCATACTCGGAAAAATAAAAGCTGAAAATGTATCCGCCTTCGTTGCTGAAATTCTTAGTTGTTCATTAATTTCATTGAAATTTTGTACGGTTTCCTTTTCTTTCCCGTATAACGTTGTAACATCCGCACCTGTTATAGCTTCCTCAATAAATCCATTTAATTCTCCTAAATCTTTTTGACGCTTTGCAAAGTTTTTACCACTATAAGCAACTAGTTTTTTTGTAACGAAAAACATAATAGGTACTGTAATTAAAGTAACGATTGCTAAAATCCAATCTAATGCGAACATCGCAATTGTGACACCTATAAATGTTAATGCTGATGAAATAATTTGTATAACACTTTGCGTCAACGCTTGATTCAAATTATCTATATCATTTGTCACACGGCTCATTAAATCCCCTTGAGAACGTACATCGAAGAACCGTAAAGAAAGCGTTTGGATTTTCTCAAAAATATCTTGGCGTATTTTTTGTATTGTTTTTAATGCAACGTTAATCATGACAAAGGTTTGTAACCATGTTAATAATACAGTTACACCGTAAATCGCGATAAGTAACAAACACATTCTCGCCGTTCCACTTAAATCTTTCGGTACAATATATTGATCTATAATTACTCCCATTAAATAAGGACCTAATAACCCAAGTAACGTCGTAACAAATACTAAACATATAACGAACGTAAGAGCAACCTTTTGATACCCCATATAGTTCCATACGCGCATTATAGTTCCTTTCGTATTTTTAGCTTTACTCACCTTAGTTGCGTTACGTCCACCTTTATTAGCAAATTGCCCTTGAAAATTACGCATGTTCTTTCCCACCTTCTTTATATAAATTACCACCTTGGGAAAGATAGATTTCTTGATATACCTCACATTGTTCTAACAGTTCTTCATGTGTACCATCACCAACTAATTCACCGTTATCTAAAACGAGAATTTTATCAGCATCTATTATAGATGAAATTTTAGAGGCGATTAATATCGTTGTGGTTCCTTTATATTCTGTTCTTAATGCCGATTGAATGTTAGATTCTGATTTCGCATCAACTGCTGATGTAGAATCATCTAATACAAGAATAGATGGCTTTCTTACAAGCGCTCTTGCAATTGATAAACGTTGTTTTTGTCCACCCGATAAATTCGTCGCACCTTGTGTTAAGTAATATTGATAAGAATCTTCCAACTTGTTAATAAACTCAGTCGCACAAGCTGATGAAGCCGCTACTTCCAGTTCGCCCTTCGTTGCATCTTCTTTACCATAACGTAAGTTTTCTTCTATACTACCTGAAAACAACAATGCCTTTTGAGGTACAAAACCTATAGAAGCACGAAGTTTTTGTAAATCATATGCTTTAACATTTATTCCATCAATGCATATTTCACCTTGATCAACATCGTATAAACGCGGTAACAGTTTTGCTAAAGTAGATTTACCACTTCCTGTAGAACCTATAATTCCTACTTTTTCACCTTTACATATACGAAATGAAATATCTTTTAAAACATATTCATTATTTTTCGTGTAACTATAACTAACATTATTAAAGTCAATCTGTCCCTCAATTTGCTTAGGTACAAATGCATTTGTTTCGCTCATTATATCAACTTTAGTATTTAAGACTTGCTGTACACGATCCGCAGACGGAAATGCTCGTGCGATTTGCATAAACACCATACTTATAGACATAAGTGACATTAAAATAATATTCAAATAGTTTATAAACGCTAATATAGCTCCTACTTGAAGAGATCCATTAAATACTTTTTCTCCACCAATCCACAATGTTGCTACAATCCCACCGTTCACAACTAACATTATGATTGGCATCATTAAGGAAATAAGTTGCACCGCTCGAATATTTATTTTTGTTAAATTTGTATTCACTTTTCCAAACTGATTGATTTCATATTTTTGTCTTACATACGCTTTAATAACACGTACTCCAGATAAATTTTCTTGTAACTTTGTATTCACTTTATCTAATGCTTCTTGCACTTTTTTGAATGTCCCGCTTGCTCTACTTGCAATGTATATAATCGCAAGCAATAAAATCGGAACAACTACGAGTAATATAGGAAATAACTCGCGCGCTGTTACAAAAACAATTATTATACTTCCGATAAATAACAAAGGACCACGAACAAGAACACGTAATGTCATCGTCATTGCCGATTGAATAGACGTAATATCATTTGTCACAATCGTTAACAATTTCCCAGTTCCAAATGAATCACGATTTTCACTAGAAAATGTTTCTATTTTCGCAAATACATCCTTTCGTATGTCTGTAGCGAAATTAACAGCTGCTTTTGTAGAATACAACATGCACCCAAGTCCTCCAACTAAACCGAGTGCTGCTGCTCCTATCATAAGAAGCCCCATTTTTATTACATAATTCATATCCCGATTCGCTATCCCAACATCAATAATATGTTGCATAATAGTCGGTTGAATTAAGTCCATCGCAACCTCAAGTACCATAAATAGTGGTCCAATAATAGCGAAGAACATGTATGGTTTTAAATACTGTAATAATTTGCGAAATGATTTCATACATAATCTCCTTTTTCCTATGAAATTACCATTTAATAATTCATACCCTCCTTACTTAAACCATATAATTTTTGATTTTTTCATTACTTCTATTATATTATGCAAATTAATATTTAACATTATTAAATGATAAGCATTAATGACTTTCCGGTCAATAAATGTGCTTTATATTACGCAAATAGAAAAACCGTACTCTTAAGTAGAAAGAATACGGCTTTTCATCTATATTTCTTCAATTGTAAAATCTAAAAACTCAGTCTCAAATCCATTGTTTTTAGAAGGACTACACGTGTAAAAACCTATTTTAACAGGCGCATTCCCTATGTCCTCCATCAAATGAGCGATTCTTATTTGTTCCCATTGACAGCTATTTTTTACATATATTATATAATCACCACGTTTACGAACAATTCGAAAACGAAGTTGTTGGGTAGCTAATTCTGTTGGAAAGTCTTGTGTTGACCAATCAGAATATCCATTATTCGTTACGACAGCTCCTAAATGAGAAGGGCCATCTGGAATATACTCTAATGAAGTTTTCAACCAACACTTTTCCGAAATCATAACAAAAAGACCTGCTTGATCGTATTTTGAATTTGGATTCATACACAATTGAACTTCAGCTTGAAAGTCTGTCATCATTTCATTATAAAATACATGACCATTCATTACTTCAAAACCATAATGTGTTTTAAGCCAAAAATCTGTTTCTGCTTTCGAACGGACAATAAACGCCTGATTGTCATTAATTTTATAATGTTCAGGGACATTCATTATAGTGAGTTGCTCAACATGTTTAGGTATATATGATATATTCATAGTTCCTCCATAATAAAGCCTTTATACGAACATTTAAAACTCCGCTAATACAGGGAATTTATAACCTTTCAAATCTAACTCTGTATTACTTCGAACCATTAAATACTTACTAGACTGTAATTCTGTAAACTGCACATCCTCAATCCCTAATTGATCTGGAGAGAAGTAAAATTCGATTTCTGTAAATCTTTCACCGATTTCCCCGCATATTTCATCTAAAACCGGAATTACTGGTGCAAATACTCCATATAATTTCAACTTTTCATTATCTACTTCATATACAATTAGTGCATCTAGTTTCTCTGAATAATACAATTTCTCATCCCATTCCGAATTGTACATATTCAAATAAAACGAAGGATGGAAGTTTAATGTTGAAAAATTATTTGAAAGTCTTTGGCTACTATCTATAGTTTCATGTATTAACTTTCTATCCTCTTCCATATAATAATCTAGCTCTCTAAGTAAGGAATCATTATTATTCTTTTTATCATATGGAATAGTCATCAAATACTCCTGTACAACTTTAAAACCATATGATGTATATAGTTCAGGTTTTTCCGTAAACAATAATATACATTCACATTTCTTATCGATTTCTTCTATCATTTTACTCATTAATTGTGTCATGAGTCCTTGTCTTCGGAAATTAGGGTGTGTCATCACCGATTGAATGCCTGCTGCATTTATTCTTTCACCATTTACTAGCAATGGTAGCGAGAATACCGCAACGTTTGCAATCGCTTTATCTTCTTGTAAAAATGATAAAGC
>NZ_BOQB01000156.1 GCF_018332475.1 Bacillus sanguinis
TATACGCTTAAACTCAAAAAAATAGTAGAAACTACGACTTTACAATCAATATTTTTTGTTTGCACTTTATATAAATTGATATGTCTCCACCTTAATTCTAGGAGTAAATTATTGTTTTTTAATCCCCCACTCATTCTTTTCTCAAATCCTCCAAAATGGATTTGAGAAATTAGGGAACTATAATGTCGTATTAACATATAGTAAGGGGGATAAAAAGTGGACAATGAGATGAATTATGGAAGTGATTACAAGTTTATTCCAGCAACTTCAATTGAAAGTGGTCATGGCATCGAAGTATTGCCTGATTTATTTTGTTACACGATTCAAATCGTCAACATCTGTTTTGTTGGAAATCCCGAGAGCAATGATTTTGTTTTAGTTGATGCTGGAATGCCTAAATGTGCAAATGAAATTATCTCTATCGCTGAGGATCGATTTGGTACCAATAGTCGTCCAAAAGCGATTATTTTAACTCACGGGCATTTTGATCATGTTGGTGGAATAATTGAACTCATTAAGTATTGGAATGTTCCCGTCTATGCCCATCAAATGGAGATACCTTTCCTGACTGGGCAACAAAGCTATCCTGAACCAGATCCAACAGTTGAAGGTGGTATGGTAGCGAAAATGTCCCCTCTGTTCCCTAACGAACCGATTGATTTGGGAAATAGCATAAAAGTACTTCCTACAGATGGAACTGTTCCCCATATGCCAGATTTTAGATGGATTCATACACCAGGACACACTCCAGGTCATATTTCATTATTCCGAGAAAAAGACCGAACATTAATTGCTGGGGACGCTTTTGTTACGGTGAAGCAGGAATATTTATATAAGGTAATTACTCAGGAACAGGAAATAAGCGGTCCGCCTCGATATTTAACAACAGACTGGAAAGCTGCTAAAGAATCAGTTATTCAACTAGAGAAGTTAAAGCCTCTAGCCGCTGTTACTGGACATGGGATACCGATGTCAGGTGAATTACTATCAACAAGCCTCAAAACACTCATTCAAGAATTTGATAAAATTGC
>NZ_BOQB01000157.1 GCF_018332475.1 Bacillus sanguinis
AAATAAGAAGGTCTTTTTTGTTATACAAATACATTTATATAATAATATCATTTTTGGATTTAATAGATTGAAAATTAAGAAAATGTTATAATAATTAAAATAATATCTTTATATAATAAGGGGGAAATTGAAATGACTGGAGGTAGTGTAATCTTTTGGGGGATTTTAATTTTCATCGGTTTAGTTTTTGATCAGCGTAATAGTAAGAAAAAAGAAGGAGCAAAAAAGTAACCGTTTACAAATGAATAAGCAACTTTTCTTGCTTGCAGACTAATCTCATAAAGGAGTATACTGAATGACGGTAAGACTTATAGAAGGGGTAATGAAAATGAAGCTTGCAGGAAAAGTTGCTATCGTAACTGGCGGTGGCATCGGTATTGGACGTAATACAGCTCTTTTGTTGGCTAAACAAGGCGCAAAAGTAATTGTGACGGACATTGATCAAGAAAGTGGACAAGCAACAGTGGAGGAAATTACGAATCTAGGCGGAGAAGCACTTTTTGTATCCTATGATATGGAAAAGCAAGGTGATTGGCAACGCGTAATTAGCATTACTTTGAATGCATTCAGTCGCATTGATATGCTTTTTCAAAATGCTGGTTTATATAAAATAGATTCTATTTTTTCACGCCAACAAGAGAACGATTCCAATGTACTTTGTATTAATGACGTTTGGATAGAGATAAAACAATTAACGTCATCTTTTATGAAACAGCAAGAAGAAGTGGTGCTGAGTGACTTACCTATTTTCGGTATTATTGGCACGAAAGGACAATCATTTCATACAGTAGAAGCCCTCGTATAATAATGAAAACCGCCCTCAAAATATGTGGACGGTTTTTTTGTATGTGATATAGGAAAAATTATTTTTTAACGAATACGTTGTTCAGTTTGGCTATCAAAGAAATGCGCTTTATTCATATCAAATGCTAGTTTAATTTGATCTCCAGGTGAAAATGTATGTCTTGCATCAACACGTGCTGCAAAATCTTGATCTCCGAGTTTCATATATAAAATAGATTCAGCACCTAGTAATTCAGCAACTTCGATTTTTGTTGTGAAGGCAGTAGATTGTGAAGCTTCTAAAAATAATAGTTCATCATGCATGTCCTCAGGGCGAATACCTAAAACAATCTCCTTATTTACATAGCCTTGTTCACGTAACATCTTCATTTTTCCTTCAGTTACTTTAATTTTTATTGCATTGTCTATAACGAAATCGGTTTCAGTTAATTTACCACGGAAGAAATTCATCGCTGGAGAGCCAATAAATCCACCAACGAAAATGTTTTCAGGTGTTTCATATACTTCTTTGGGAGTTCCGATTTGTTGAATTTTTCCGTCTTTCATAACAACGAGACGTGAAGCCATTGTCATTGCTTCTGTTTGATCATGTGTTACGTAAATTGTTGTTGTTCCAAGACGGTGGTGTAATTTAGAAATTTCTGAGCGCATTGCAACACGTAATTTAGCGTCTAAGTTAGATAAAGGTTCATCCATTAAGAACACTTTCGCGTCCCGAACGATTGCTCTACCTAACGCAACACGTTGACGTTGCCCACCAGATAACGCTTTCGGTTTTCTATCTAAATATTGCTCCAGTCCTAAAATTTTTGCTGCATCTTTCACACGACGATCGATTTCGTCTTTTGGTATTTTTCTAAGTTTTAATCCAAATGCCATATTATCATACACACTCATATGTGGATATAAAGCATAGTTTTGGAAGACCATTGCGATATCGCGATCTTTTGGAGGGACATCATTCATTAGCTTACCATCAATTGAAAACTCTCCTTTTGAAATATCTTCAAGTCCAGCCACCATTCGTAATGTTGTAGATTTTCCGCATCCAGAAGGACCGACAAATACGATAAACTCTTTATCTTGAATGTGTAAATTAAAATCTGTTACAGCTGTTACGTTATTATCATATATTTTATAAATGTTTTCTAATTTCAATTCTGCCATGGTATTGCCCCCTAGGAAAATTATGCAAACGTTTTCTTTGAGTTCATTATAAACGAATAGATTCAAAAAATAAACAAAAAAATAAAACGTTTTCATTTATTAGAGGTATATTAGTAATTTTCGTATGTTTTCTTAGAAATATAAGAATAAAAATTGTAAGCGCTATTTTAAATTAAGGTAGAATCTGTTATCATTCATTAATGAAAACGTTTGCGCCTTAAAAAAGAGAAAATCGAATTATTAATGAAATGGGGTAGCATAATGGAAAAACAGTGGTGGAAAGAAAGTGTAGTATATCAAATTTATCCTCGTAGCTTTATGGATAGTAACGGTGATGGTATTGGAGATCTTCGTGGTATTATTTCGAAGCTAGACTATTTAAAAGAATTAGGGATTGATGTCATTTGGTTATCACCGGTCTATGAATCTCCAAATGATGATAATGGTTATGATATAAGTGATTATTGTAAAATTATGAATGAGTTCGGAACAATGGAAGATTGGGATAAGCTATTACATGAAATGCATGAACGTAATATGAAACTTATGATGGACTTAGTTGTTAACCATACTTCTGATGAACATAATTGGTTTATTGAATCACGTAAATCAAAAGATAATAAATATAGAGATTACTATATATGGCGTTCTGGAAAAGAAGGAAAAGAGCCGAACAACTGGGGGGCAGCTTTCAGTGGGTCGGCATGGCAGTATGATGAAATGACAGATGAATATTATTTACATCTGTTCTCTAAAAAACAACCGGATTTAAATTGGGATAATGAAAAGGTAAGACAAGATGTTTATGCAATGATGAAGTTTTGGTTAGAAAAAGGAATTGATGGCTTCCGCATGGATGTTATTAATTTTATTTCTAAAGAAGAGGGATTACCAGCTGTTGAAACCGAGGAAGAGGGGTATGTTTCAGGTCATAAGCATTTTATGAACGGTCCAAACATTCATAAATATTTACATGAAATGAATGAAGAAGTATTGTCTCATTATGATATTATGACGGTTGGTGAAATGCCTGGTGTAACGACAGAAGAGGCGAAAATGTATACTGGGGAAGAACGAAAAGAACTGCAAATGGTATTCCAATTTGAACATATGGATTTAGATTCGGGAGAAGGCGGAAAATGGGATGTAGAACCATGCTCACTCCTTACTTTAAAAGAGAATTTAACGAAGTGGCAAAAAGCATTAGAGCATACAGGGTGGAATAGCCTGTATTGGAACAACCATGATCAGCCACGTGTTGTATCTCGTTTTGGTAATGATGGAATGTATCGTATTGAATCTGCGAAAATGTTAGCGACGGTGCTTCATATGATGAAAGGAACACCGTATATTTATCAAGGAGAAGAAATCGGAATGACGAACGTTCGATTTGAATCGATTGGTGAATATCGAGATATTGAAACATTAAATATGTATAAGGAAAAAGTTATCGAGCACGGTGAAGATATAGATAAAGTGATGCAGTCTATTTATATAAAAGGCCGAGATAATGCTAGAACACCGATGCAGTGGGATGATCAGCATCATGCTGGATTTACAACAGGTGAGCCTTGGATTACGGTAAATCCTAACTATAAAGAAATCAATGTGAAACAAGCACTCCAAGACGAAGATTCAATTTTTTATTACTACAAAAAATTAATTGAACTACGCAAAAATAATGAAATAGTTGTGTATGGATCATACGATTTAATATTAGAGAATAATCCTTCTATTTTTGCATACGTAAGAACATATGGAAAAGAAAAACTTCTTGTTATTGCAAACTTTACTGCGGAAGAATGTGTATTTGAATTGCCTGAGGACGTTAGTTATAGTGAATCAGAGTTATTAATACACAATTACGACGTAGAGAGTGGATCGATAGATAACATGACATTACGTCCGTATGAAGCGATGGTATTCAAAGTGAAATAAGAAAAAGCCTTATACCACTTCGGTATAAGGCTTTTTTGATTACCATTTTAATATGGAGAATCCATATGGAGGAAGTGTGACTTGTAATACACTTGCTTCCGCTGAAAATTCTTCGTTTGTATAAATATTAATGATTTTCTTTCCGGTAACATGGAGAGGGAGTGAAGCTGTAATGTCACTATTAGTCGGATTTAAAACGAAAAAGATAGTTTCATCTTCATATGTTTTCGTATAAGAAATATAATTATGTTCATCATTTGCTTCGATGAATTGGAAAGCACCATGTCCTCCAAATGCTTTATGTTGCTTTCGTAATGAAATTAATGTTTGTACATGTGTAAATAATAGATGATCTTGTTCTTTCGTATCCCAAATCATACATTTGCGACAAGCTGGATCCATACCGCCGTCCATACCAATTTCGTCTCCATAATAAATACAAGGAGAGCCGATGAAAGAAAGATGGAATACATAAAGTAATTTTAATTTATTTTTATCTCCGTTACATGTTGTCAATATTCTTGGTGTATCATGGCTGTCTAATAAATGAAACGCTGCCTCATTTACATTCATAGAGTAGGAATGGAGAGATTCTGTAATTTGTTTCATAAATTCATTTGCTTGAATGGAATCGTTGGCAAAGTAAGACAGTAGAGCATTTGTAACAGGATAGCTCATTACAGCATCAAATTGATCTCCTTGTAACCATGGTAGTGCATCGTGCCAAATTTCTCCTAATATATATACTTCAGGATTTAATGCCTTTATCTCGCTTCGGAATTCTCTCCAAAAGCTATGATCGACTTCATTTGCTACATCAAGGCGCCAACCGTCTATATTGAATTCTCTTACCCAATAACGCCCTACTTCAAGTAAGTATTCTTTTACATCTGGGTGTGCTGTATTTAATTTAGGCATATACGGTGTAAACGCGAAAGTATCATAATTTGGAAGTGGCTCAGTTCTAATTGGGAACTCATGAATATGGAACCACTCTTTATATGCTGATTGCTCACCATTTTCTAGTACATCTTGAAATTTATCGAAAAAGTATCCACTATGATTAAATACGGCATCGAGCATTACTTTTATACCGTGTGTATGACATGCTTGAATGAGTTCTTTAAACGTTTCTTTTGTACCAAATTGCGGATCGATTTCCATGTAGTCAATTGTGTCATATTTATGGTTTGAATGTGCTTTGAAAATAGGTGTGAAATATATTCCCGAAATTCCAAGCTTCACAAGGTAATCAAGGTTTTGAATAATACCGGTAAAATCTCCACCGAAAAAATTAGTTGGAGTTGGCTCAGCGCTGCTCCAAGGAAGGGTGTTTTCTGGATTTAGTGCACGATCTCCATTAGCGAACCGTTCCGGGAAAATTTGATACCAAACGGTGTCTTTAATCCAGGAAGGTGCTTTGAATACATCATTTGCATGAATAAATGGGAAACAGAAAAAGTTACCAACGTCATCATTTGGAATGCTGGAAAAAAATCCTCGCTCTGCATAAATAAGCGTTTCTGTCTCCGCTTTTAATTCAAATCCGTAACGTAAGCGCTTAAATTTGGGTTCAATGGAAATGGACCAAAAATCAAATAATGTAGTAGAACCAGTTTTTTTCATCGGTGTACTTGATGTAATCCATTTTCCGTCTTTCCAATCATAAGGGTCACCATAAATAAGAGTGGCGCTTTGAACATCGTCTTTTTTCGTACGTATTCGGATGTGAATCGTTTTTTCATCGTAAGCGTATGCGTAATTATCTTTTGGCCTATGATAAATGGCTTCTTTAAGCATATAGAAAATCCCCCTTTAATATCTCCATACATATTATTCCCTTACGTGTAATAATAAAGCATATGTTGCAAACGATTGCCTTTTGCATAGCTTTAATATTGCTTATAAGAGTAGTATTCATTTCATATAAAGTCAATGTACAAAGAGTATAGTAATAATATTTTTAAAATTAATATTTGCAAAATGAATAAAAGAATGTATAATGATAGACAAATAGCGCAAACGTTTTCATAGATTAAGATAGTGTTTGCGCTTCTATTAAACCATTAAATGCAAACGTTTTCAATTAGTAAGGTACATATACAATTTAGGGAGGTTTTTGGGATGAAGAAAGCATTATCATTATTAACGGTTTCAGCATTATCAATTGGTATGTTATCTGCATGTGGACCGAAAGATTCAGGGAAAAAAGAAGAAAGTAAAGCAAAGAAAGATTACGATCTTCTCGTTTGGGAAGATGATAAAAAAGGTGTTGGTTTAGAACCAGCAGTGAAAAGCTTTGAGGAAAAATATAAAGTAAAGGTAAAAGTTGTTGAAATGCAAATGACAGATCAAGTGAAGAAGTTACGCCTTGATGGACCAGCGGGGACTGGACCAGATGTTGTAACATTGCCACATGATCAAATCGGAAACGCAGTAACAGAAGGTTTACTTTCTGAAGTGAAAGCTGACGATGCTGTTAAGAGTAAATTTACTGAGTCATCAATAGCGGCACAGACATATAACGGAAAATTATATGGTTTACCAAAAGCGATTGAGACACCAATCTTTATTTACAATAAAAAATTAATGCCAAAAGCACCAGAAACGATGGACGAGCTGTTTAACTTCTCAAAAGAGTTTACAAAAGATGGCAAGTACGGATTTTTAACATTAGGAGATAACTTCTACTTTGCTAATGCATTCATGGCAGGTATGGGTGGTTATGTGTTTGGTGAAAAAGATGGGAAGCCAAATGCAAGTGATGTTGGATTAAATAATAGCGGAGCAGTACAAGGTGCTGAATATCTTCAAAAATGGTACAAAGAAAAGTTATTCCCGAAAGGTATTATCGGTGAATCTGGTGGACCTGCTGCTGATGGACTATTTAACGAAGGAAAAGCAGCATCTATTATGAATGGTCCATGGGCGTTCCAAGCGATGGAAAAGAACGGAATTGATTATGGTGTTGCTCCAATGCCAAAATTACCAAACGGTCAACCAATGAAAACGTTTGTTGGGGTTAAAGGATGGCATGTAACAAGTTTCTCTAAACAAAATGATTTAGCTACAAAGTTTACTGAATGGGTAACAAATGAAGAAAACGCAAAAATTCGATTTGAGAAAACAAAAGAAATTCCTCCAGTAAAAGCAGTAATGGAAGATCCAATCATTAAAGATAATGAAGCTGCAAAAGCAGTTGCAACGCAATCTGAAAATGGAATTCCAATGCCAAACATTCCAGAAATGCAAGAAGTATGGAAACCAGCTGGAGATGCGCTTCAATTAGTTGTTACGGAGAAAGAGGCACCAAAAGCAGCACTTGATAATGCAGTGAAGCAAATTAAAGGTAATATTGAGGCAAATCATAGTAAGAAAAAATAAGGTGAAATTCGTGCCTCTCATATGAGGGGTACGAATTCTCTCCCAGAAAAAAGGGGGAAGGAACATGCAAACATTGGAACCAGCAAAAGGCTTAAACGGTTCAAAACATAGGAAAATGGCAACCATGTTATCAATCATTCCAGGCATGGGCCAAATATATAATAAACAATTTGTAAAAGGTCTTATTTTTCTAGTATTAACAGGTTCATTTATTGTAGCATTTGCTGATTTATTAAATATGGGATTATGGGGAATTGTAACGCTTGGTACAGAGGTTCCACGTGACCATTCTGTCTTTCTATTAGTAGAAGGAATCTTGGCACTCATTGTCATCGTGTTTGGACTCGGAATATATGCGTTTAATTTATATGATGCATACCAAAACGGGAAGAAACGTGATATAGGAACACCTTTAAATTCTGTAAAAGAGCAATACCGTAATTTACTAGATCAAGGTTTTCCATATTTAATGGTTTCACCAGGTTTTCTATTACTTATCTTTGTAGTTGTATTTCCAATCATCTTCGTAATTTTAATTGGATTTACGAACTATGATCTATATCATTCTCCTCCAGCTAAATTAGTAGATTGGGTAGGATTTAAAAACTTTATTGATATCTTTACATTACCGATGTGGAGAGAGACATTTTTAAGTGTATTTTCTTGGACTGTCATTTGGACATTCGTTGCCACGACATTACAAGTTGCACTTGGTATTTTCTTAGCAATTATCGTAAATCAGCCTGGTATTAAAGGGAAGGCGATTATTCGAACAATCTTCATTTTACCGTGGGCAGTCCCAGCATTCGTATCTATTCTTGTTTTCTCTGGTATGTTTAATGAAACATTTGGAGCAATTAACAATCAAGTATTAGCTTTATTCGGAATTGAAAAGATTGCTTGGATGACAGATCCATTTTGGGCGAAGGTTGCTTTAATTATGATTCAAACGTGGCTTGGATTCCCGTTCGTCTTTGCAATGACGACAGGTATACTGCAATCGATTCCAGGAGAATTATATGAAGCTGCTACAGTGGACGGAGCTACTGCTTGGCAACAGTTTCGTAAAATTACATTGCCACTTGTTCTATATGCAACAGCACCAATATTAATTACGCAATATACGTTTAACTTTAATAACTTTAGTATCATCTATCTATTTAACGGCGGAGGTCCTGCTGTAGCTGGACAAGACGCAGGTGGAACAGATATTTTAATTTCATGGATTTATAAGTTAACGATGACTTCAGCGCAGTACGGAAAAGCAGCAGCTCTTACAATGATCTTATCGTTAATCGTTATTACAGTTGCGTTATGGCAATTTAAGAGAACAAAATCATTCCAAGAAGAGGATATGATGTAAATGAATATTAAAAGACAAAAGATGTTACGTCTCTCATTAAGTTATCTCGTTATTTTCGTAATGTGTGCCATCATTTTCTATCCATTATTATGGATTATTGGCTCATCGTTTAATCCAGGTGATAGTTTATCTGGATCAAGTATTATTCCACAAAATGCAACGTTAGATCATTATCGTAAGTTATTAGATTTAGAGAATAGTAATTATTTACTATGGTATAAAAACACATTAAAAGTAAGTGTTTTAACGATGATTTTCTCAGTGTTAGCAATTAGTTTTACTGCTTATGCATTTTCAAGATACCGTTTTGTTGGAAGAAAAAATGGTTTATTAACATTTTTAATTCTGCAAATGATTCCAAACTTTGCAGCGTTAATCGCTCTATACGTATTAGCGCAGTTAACAGGATTAATTGATACGCACCTTGCATTAATTTTAATTTATGTCGGCGGGGCAATCCCAATGAATACATGGCTTATGAAAGGGTATTTTGATACGATTCCGAAAGAATTGGATGAGTCAGCTCGTATGGATGGGGCAGGACATTTCCGTATTTTTTGGCAAATCATTATGCCACTTGCAAAGCCAATCGTAGCAGTTGTAGCGTTATTCACTTTCATCGGTCCATTTACAGATTTCATTTTAGCGAGTATTATTTTGCGCACACCAGAAAATTATACGTTAGCAGTTGGGTTATATGAAATGGTAGCGAAGAAATTTGGTAATGAATTTACAACGTTTGCAGCGGGTTCCGTATTGATTGCGATCCCAATTTCAATTTTATTCCTATCACTACAAAAATACTTTATCTCTGGTTTAACTGCTGGAGGTACGAAAGGATGAAAAATGGGACATTACGTCCCATTTTTCTTTTCATCTCCCTATAA
>NZ_BOQB01000158.1 GCF_018332475.1 Bacillus sanguinis
ACATGTTTATAAAAATATTTTATTTCCTCTTTCATCCAAATAAATTATATGTAAATTATAAATTGATAAATGTAATATATATGTTACAATTAATGTGACAGCGAAATCATAATAAACAGGAGATGGATATTGTGAAAAAAATAAAGGATGAACGTCTCATTCTGCAAACATTAAAAAATATACGTATTGTCTTTCTTTTTCAATACATTGGCGTAGTTGGAATTTTAGGCTATATTGGATTCACTGAAGGAATGGATCAAATCACGAAATCTCCATTGTGGCTATTATTTATGCTTACGAGTATTTTACTTGCTTATTTACAGTTAAGTGTTTCAATCGATGTAGAAGAAGGCGAAAAAGAAATAAAGTTAACTCCTTATTACAAACTTGTTTTACGTTCTCTTATTGTAGGAATCGTTATGGCTATTATTTATATTATTTTCAGTCCCGAAAGACCTCTCTTTGAAGCTATTTTAACAGGTGGCATTCTCTTCATATGCTTTTTAGGTTCTTATTCCGTTAGTTATTTTATAAAAAAACGTCGTTTACAAGACGAAGATGAATAAAGGAGGAAGGGCTACCCCTTCCTCTTTTATTTTGCTATCGCATAGTACCAGTTAAACCGTAACGGATGTCTCGGAACATATTTGTTATGTCACGGTTGAAATCGTTTGTAACTGTACCGTTACGCAGTCGTGTACTCATTGCATCGACACGTGTAAACATGTCATTTCTTACAGAAACATATACGTTTCTGTTTCCAACTTCATTTGCAACAGCTTGACGAACTTCATTTGCAAGCGCTGTTTCATTCGATACTGGATTACGTGGTTTTACTGCAATCGCTACATCGTTTCCATATACAACTGTAGACACACGGTCTACGTTATTCATACGTTTCACACGATTTGTAATTCTTTCTGCTGTTTTACCATCATTGTTAATGTATGAATTGTTCATTGTAATATTACGTGTTGGATGCGGATTAGCAATTTGACCGTTGTAATTTACATCGCGGTAATAATTGTTATATCCTGTACCGTTACGACCATTTCTATATGTTACATAATCTGTATAACGATCGTTACGCGTTACATTATCACGATATTGGTGTGTATCATTATAAGATGTACGCTCGTAATTGTAGTTACGTCCATCCATTGCATTGTTATCTTTTGGTGTACCACATGCAGCTAATGCACTGGTAACTAACAAAGAAGCAGCAATCACTTTTACTTTCGTATTCAATACAAAAACCCCCTCTGTTAGAATGAACTTCTCTTCTGAAAAGCTCCCTCTTATGATGAGTAACAGAGAAGGTTTTTACACTGTTAATATTTCACTGGGGATTTTCTAACATTTGATGTAAATCTTCCATTTCCAGACCGACTCTACTACATACAAAAAGGTGGGAATAATCCCACCTTTTTTAAACTTCTTCTTCATCCTCTTCTTCTAAAACCGGCTCCCCAAATACATTTGGTGGATCTGGTTGATAATACATCGTTCCTGGCTGTGGTGCATATGCTGATTGAGTTGGTTGATAATATAAAGGATTCGCGTATTGTGGCCCTCCAGGTTGCGGACTATATAGCCTACTCTCTCCTCCGCATCCACAATCTTCCTCTCCTTGCACGAGCGGTGGCATATTATTATCCATTGGCATCATATTTGGATTTGGCATAGACGTATACTGCGGCCCAAACGGCGCTCCTTGCTGATACGGCATTTGATATGGATTTTGTTGCTGATAATACGGATTCGGTGGCATCATAGGCTGTTGATATGGCATTTGATATGGCATCATATTCGGTGGTTGATTATTATCCATGATTGGCATCATGTTTGGCATTTGATTGTTATCCATGATTGGCATCATATTTGGCATTTGGTTGTTATCCA
>NZ_BOQB01000159.1 GCF_018332475.1 Bacillus sanguinis
CCATGATTGGCATCATATTTGGCATTTGGTTGTTATCCATGACCGGCATCATATTCGGCATTTGGTTGTTATCCATTATCGGCATAATGTTGGGTATTGGGTTATTATCCATGATTGGCATCATATTTGGTGGTTGGTTATTATCCATGATTGGCATTATATTTGGTGGTTGATTGTTATCCATGATTGGCATTATATTTGGTGGTTGATTGTTATCCATTATCGGCATGATGTTTGGCACTTGAATATTTGGCGGTATAACTTGTGGAATAACTACATTTTCTTTCGATACATTCGGTGACACAATATTCCCTACATTTTCTT
>NZ_BOQB01000160.1 GCF_018332475.1 Bacillus sanguinis
GAATGTCAATAGTTTTACATACATAGTTATGTTACATATATATCTCATAAAATCCTGATTCTTTGCGGGATAATCGTTAGCGAGGGAAGGATAAGGTATATAAATAAAGCGTTGTGAAACTGAAAATATTTGATTGGTATCTTAATAAAAGAATTTAAACCGTAGATAAATATTTTCCAACATATAACCCACTTGCAGCAGCTTGAGATAAGGAATGAGTGACACCAGAACAATCTCCAATTAAAAATAGTCCATGTATACTTGTTTCAAAATGGTTATTGAGTTTTATCGTAGGGGCATAGAACTTTCCGTCAATTCCATATAATAAAGTATCTGTATCGACCGGTTCTTGGATAAATTGTTCTAAGCGTAATAAAAATTCTTTAAGTCCTTCAACATATAATGGAGGGATTTCTGTATTCAAATCTCCGTAATCTCCTTGTAGTGTTGGCTGTATACGGTTATGTTTCATGTCATTCGCTGTTGTAGGCTGTTTATTTAGTAAGTCCTCTAAGCGCTGTATAACAATCCGATCTTGTCCTTGGTTAATGTTTTTAATAATTGAACTTGCATATACATTTGCTTCTTTGAGAGTTGAAAAATAGCGCGGGATGAATAAAGTGAAATTTAAGTTAGGTGTGCCAGTTCCTTTCTCTCGAAAATTTTGACCGTCAGGCATAACTAAACCTTCTTCGTACTTTCTAATAATGCGTCCTTTTGGATTCATACAGTACGTAGTTGCTGTGAAGTGTTCATGCTCATAAGAAAGTTTAGTCTCAAATGTATCTTTTAATATAGAACGTAATTGGTGTTCTTTCATCTCTACTCGAATACCTAAGTCTACACGAGTTTGCTCCTGAGGAATATTGAGAGAAGTGCACATTTCTTTTAACCAATCCGCTCCAGAACGTCCAGTTGCAAATACTAGTTGCTTCGATTGAACTGTTCCTTCATTTGTCTCTATTGTAAAATGATCTTTCTGTTTCATAATATGTTGTACATCTATATGAAATTGTATATTTATTTTCGTAAGTAAAAATTCATAGAGTTGCTGAAAAATCTCACTTGAAAGGGTAGTGCCAAGGTGCCTTACTTCTGTTGTTAGCATTCGTAAACCACACGCTTCAGCTCTCTTATTGAGAGTTGGATTTTCTGTAGAATATTTTGAAACAGAACTTCCTCCGAATTGACATAGAATTTCATCTACTTCAGCCATAAGTTGTATAAAGCCTTCTTTACCGACTTTTTGCTCAAGTTCTCCGCCAAATCCGTTTGTATAATTAAATTTCCCTTCAGATTTTCCTAGCCCGCCAAACCCGAAATATTTATCACATGTAGTACAAGTACACACTTTTCCTTCGTCTAAAGGACAATGGCGATCTTCTAGCGCTTTCCCTTTATCCAGAATTAAAACTTTTTTGTTACTTTTAGCTAGTAAATAAGCCATAAAAATGCTACTTACTCCAGCGCCGATAATTGTAACATCATACATATTCTTTCACCTGCTAACGAATAGTTTGTTTTTTATTTTTCTAGTGTATAACAATTTTATGAAGTTAAGAAATAGCTTTTATGAATAAAGAGGGAGTTTTTGAACTTGATGCTTTTTTAATTTTTCAGAGTGATGGAGTAAATACGAATATTTTATTTGAAAGAAGAGATAGTTTTAAAAGATCACTATGTCATATGATTAATAAAATCTTACATATAAAAAAACAGACCTTTTAAGTGAAGAGGTCTGTTAATGATTTTAAATGTTATTTAGCGAAGACGTGGTTACCAATTACTGCTACTTTTTGACGTGTCGTAATCCATTTGTCTGTTGATGTTTTTGGATTGTAGAAATAAAGCCAATCAGAATGTATTCCATTTGTGGAGATAGCCTCTTCTACTGCCATTTTTGCTTCTGGGCTTGCAGGATGATTAATTCTTCCATCTGTAACAGGAGTAAATGCATATCCATATTTAATAGGTTCATAAATAACGCCTGTTATTGTATTTGGAAACCCTTTTGCGTTTACACGGTTTAGGATAACTTTTGCTACAGCCACTTTTCCTTTATACGATTCGCCACCTGCTTCAGCAGTAACTAAGCGTGCCATTAAGTCTTTTTCTTTTTCTGAAATGCTTGAGTTGATTTTCAAATGTTGTCCTGTATAAAGCTTGTTTCCGACTGTATTGTTAATTTGTTTTATAGATTGAACGTTAACATTGTAACGCTTTGCTATCGTTTCTAATGAGTCTCCCGATTGAACTTGATATATAATTTGGTCACTAATGTTTGCAGGTTTGACGTTTTGACGAACGGTAATTTTATTTGAGTTCGTGGCACCTGGAATATGTAACTGTTCGCCAATGAAAGTTTGATCGTTTCCTTTATCATTTGCCTGTTTAATGGATTGTATTGAAACGCCGTATTGTTTACTAATGCCCCAAAGTGTATCATTCTTTTTTACTGTATGAATGGTAGAAGCCTCAGCCGTACTTTGACTACATACGAATGTAATTGCAGCCGCAGATAAAGGGATTATATGTTTTATTTTTAATAATTTCATTGTAAATCCTCCTAAGAAAAAATTAAGGTGAAACTGTTAAGTAATGTAGTTTTGAATATTTATATACTTAATATATTAATGTAAGTATATTAGCACATATAAAATAAATAATCATTATAAGTTTCTTATTCATGTATTGTAGAGTTCTAATATGAAATATTGCATATGAAAATACATTGAAGTTCATATTGCTGATTACTATAATCTATTTAGTAGAAAGGGAATATGTTATATAAATAAAATCATTATAAATTAATATAATGATTAATTGTTGTTAATAGGAGGATTGATGTAATGAAAATATTTCAAAAAATGTGTGCGTCAACTGTAATCATTACAACACTTTTAGGAATAGGAGGTACTGTCAATAGTGTACATGCTAATTCTATAGAACAGCAGAGTAAATTAGGAATAGATCAAGAAACAGATAAGCAAATCATTGTAAAATTTAAAGCGGATTTGAAATTTCCATATGAAGATGGTATTGAAAAACAAATACAATCTCAAACGAACGACAAAGTACTAGAAGATCTTTTGGTAGAATATCCAGATGTAACATTCACGCGTTTATTCACATCTGTAAGTCCAGAGGAAATAGAAGACCTTGAAGTGAAAGCACCCAATAATGTATCTACAAGTTTATTAAACTACTATATTCTTCAAACTCAAAATGGTGAGCAGAAAGAAGAACTAGTAGATAGGTTAAAGAAATCTTCTTTAATAGAAGATGTGTATATGAAGAAACAAGAAAAAATAACGCCACCAGAAGTGCAACCATCAAGTGTATCTCTTAGTCCTAATAACAATCCTAGATTTAAACAACAAGGTTATTTAGAAGCAGCACCGTACGGTATTAATGCGCCCTTCGCCTGGGAAGTTCAAGGCGGTAAAGGAAATGGTATAACTTTTGTTGATATGGAATATGGATGGTTATTAAATCATGAGGATTTAGTACATCAAAATATTGAATTAATGTCTGGAATAAATATAGATCAACATGTCGGTCATGGGACGTCTGTACTAGGAATTGTATCCTCTGAGGACAATGAAGTTGGGAATATTGGGATTGCGCCAAAAGCGAAAGCAAAGGTCATTTCTCAAATAAGAGATAACGGACAGTATAATACAGCTGATGCAATATTAAGTGCTGTGAATCAGTTAGAAGCTGGGGATGTTTTATTATTAGAGGCACAAGCTTCCTTTGATGGATATGGTGATAAATATTTACCTGTTGAGGTACAACCAGATATCTTTGATGCAATTCGTGCTGGTACAGATAAAGGTGTTGTCATTATAGAAGCAGGAGCAAATGGTTGGAATGATTTAGACCAATTTAAAGATAGAAATGGTAAACAAATTTTAAATCGTAATAGTAAAGATTTTAAAGATTCAGGTGCAATTATGGTAGGAGCGGGCTCTTCATCTTTCCCTCATGAGCGTATGTGGTTTTCAAATTATGGCAGCCGTATTGATGTGTATGGCTGGGGAGAAAACGTAGATACAACTACAGCAGAGCAAAGTCGAAGTGCTGTAAATCTTTATACATCTAGCTTTAGTGGCACGTCGAGTGCGTCGCCTATTATTGCGGGAGCAGCGACTTTAGTACAAAGCATTGCGAAAGAAAATTTAGGACAACCATATAGACCGAGTGAACTAAGAGCAATATTAAGCAACTACAACACAGGAACAAAATCTAAAGATCCATATGCAGATAAAATTGGTGTTTTACCAGATTTGAAGTCTATACTAGTAAACTTAGGGTATGGACAAAGAGAACCGAACGGTGGGAATGAGTTACAAGTAACAGAAAATGAACCAAATAATGAACGTAGACAGGCAAATAAAATTAACATTCATACATCGGTGAAAGGAACGCTACATAATAGTGATAATGTAGATGTATTTACTTTCCAAATTGACTCACCAGAAAATATTAATATTTCTCTACTAAATGAACAAAATATCGGAATGACATGGGTGCTTCATCATGAATCAGATTTAAATAACTATGTAGCATATGGTGAAAATGAAGGAAATGTAGTGAAAGGTACTTATAATGCAAAGCCAGGTAAATATTATTTATACGTCTATAAGTATGAGAATAAAGATGGTTCATATGTATTGAATATAAAGTAAACGAAAGGAACTTCAGATGAAGTTCCTTTAAATTTTTCTAATTCAGGATATATGAATGTTTTTTTAAACTTTACTTCTATGCAATATTTCATACTTATGAAATGTTATTTATTTTTTGTTCACCAGATTATATTATATTCAATAAGTTTGATGTAAAACAGAAAAAGGAGGAATAATAATGAGCAGTAAGAAATTTATTTTGAAATTATTCATATGTAGTACGATATTTATCACATTTGTACTTGCTTTACATGATAAGAGAGTTGTTGCAGCTAGCTCTGTTAATGAACTTGAAAATTGGTCAAAGTGGATGCAACCTATACCTGATAATATCCCATTAGCACGAATTTCAATTCCAGGAACACATGATAGCGGGACGTTCAAGTTGCAAAATCCGATTAAGCAAGTATGGGGAATGACGCAAGAATATGATTTTCGTTACCAAATGAATCATGGAGCTAGAATTTTTGATATAAGAGGACGTTTAACAGATGATAATACGATAGTTCTTCATCATGGGCCGTTATATCTTTATGTAACACTGCATGAATTCATAAACGAAGCGAAACAATTTCTAAAAGATAACCCAAGTGAAACGATTATTATGTCTTTAAAAAAAGAGTATGAGGATATGAAAGGTGCAGAAGGTTCATTTAGTAGTACGTTTGAAAAAAGTTATTTTGTTGATCCTATCTTTTTAAAAACAGAAGGAAATATAAAATTGGGAGATGCTCGTGGGAAAATTGTACTACTAAAAAGATATAGTGGTAGTAATGAATCTGGAGGATATAATAATTTTTATTGGCCAGATAATGAGACGTTTACGACAACTGTAAATCAAAATGTAAATGTAACGGTACAAGATAAATATAAAGTGAGTTATGATGAGAAAGTAAAATCTATTAAAGATACGATTAATGAAACGATGAACAATAGTGAGGATTTACATCATCTATATATTAATTTTGCAAGCTTGTCTTCTGGGGGTACAGCATGGAACAGTCCATATTACTATGCCTCTTATATAAATCCTGAAATTGCAAACTATATAAAACAAAAGAGTCCTACAAGAGTAGGTTGGATAATTCAAGACTACATAAATGAAAAGTGGTCACCATTGCTGTATCAAGAAGTTATAAGAGCGAATAAGTCACTTATACAAGAATCAAAATGATAAGAGTAAAAAGTGATAAAATATGTCGCTTCTTATTAAAAATACAGTTTGTCTTGTAAACTGGACAATTTTCGAATTATCTCAATCGGTGTTTCATTATGAAAAAGCCAAACTTTTAAATCGGATTAATTTTAAGTGAAAAATGAATATAATTAACTTTGTGAAAAAAGCAACTGACCATAAGCGATCAGTTGTTTTTTTCACAAAGTGGATGAGTAAAAAAACACAAAAGTGGTTGGTCCGTTTTTTTAAAACATCCATTATGATAAGAGAAGAAAGGTAGTATGTTATTACCGTTTTAAAGGGGAAGTTCTTTATTAAAATAGATTGTCTTTAGAGAGGTGAAAATACAATGGTTTTTGCAATTTCACTAGTCGTTATTATTGTAATTGTATCACTGTTTGGGACCGTACTAGTTGCACGAAATGTAGAGGAGAATTACGGAAAGTCCACAAAGAGAAATGTGAAAAATTTATCTGCAATCTATATTCTCCTTCTTTTTGTTCTACTGCTAGGGGTAACATGGTATGCGGTAATAATTTGATAGTTTGTAACAGAACTGAAACGAGAGTATGAAGCTGGAATTTCAGAAGCTATCGAGTAATCAGAAAGGGAGCTATTTTAATATATCTATTTTTGGATGAGAAAATGTGACTAATTAATACTATTTTTACGGTGAATACTGTTAGTAATAAATTGGGGATATTTCGTTTTGAAAGGAGGCAACTATATGGAATGGAAACCAAATCGTGCAGATAAAACGCCTGTATATAAACAAATAGCGGATTATATTGAAAGGGGTATTTCTTCAGGGGAGTTTCCTTCTGACAGTAAGTTACCTTCTGAGCGTATGTTAGCAAAAGAATTACAGGTGAACAGGAGTACGATAGTAGCTGCATATGAAGAATTAAAATCACTTGGTGTAGTAGAACGGCAAAAAGGAAGCGGAACACGGGTGAATACAGACATATGGGGTGTTTCACATAAAAGAATACCAAACTGGGGTAGGTACGTTGAGGATGGCTCATTCTTACCTAATGTACCACTCGTTCAACAAATTCGAACAGAAATACAAAAAGACGACTTAATTAATTTAGCGAGTGGTGAATTGTCACCAGAATTAATTCCGAGTGATAGATTCCGAACGATTTTGTCGGAGAAAACATTTATGGAAAACCTCGGTTATGACCATCCACTTGGAAATGAAATGTTGAGAAAAACAATTGCAGCACATGTTCAGCAATATAAACAAATTGAAGCAGATTCGAATGCTATCCTTATTACATCTGGTGCACAACAGGCACTTAATCTTATAGTCCAATGCTTATTAAAACCAGGAGATGCGATTGCAATCGAGGACCCTTCGTATTGTTTTTCATTGCCGATGTTTAAATCTGCTGGTTTGAAAATATTCCATTTACCTGTTGATCAACATGGAATGAATCCAGATGACTTAATTGATTTGCATAAAAAACATCGTATTCGCATGGTATTTTTGAATCCAGATTATCAAAATCCAACTGGAACTGTGCTTTCATTAGCAAGACGTAAAAAGATTTTAGAACTGTCTTCTGAATTTGGGATACCGATTGTAGAAGATGATCCGTATAGTTTAACTTCATTTAATGGAGAAGTGAATCCAACATTAAAATCAATGGATCAAAACGGGAATGTTCTTTATATAAGTTCATTATCAAAAATTGTTGCATCCGGATTACGTATTGGCTGGGTAATTGGCCCTACGCGTGTAATAGAACGTTTAGCAGATGCAAAGCAGCAAGTTGATTTTGGACATAGCGTATTTACGCAGTGGGTGGCAAATCAGTTTTTAGAATCAGCAGATTTTCATGCACATATTACAATGCTTCGTGAACAATTGAAAGAAAGAAGAGAGGTGTTAATTAGAAAGCTTGAAGAAATATTGGGTGACCAGGTTAAATTTTTTGTTCCAGAGGGTGGAATACATTTATGGTGCAAAGTGCAAGGAACGTTTGATGAATATCATTTATTAGGTGAATCTATACGAAATGGTGTAGCGTTTGTCCCAGGAAGTGTTTTAGGTACTAAGAGTGAATATATTCGTTTTACTTTTGGGAGAGTAGATGTCGAACAAATTCAACTGGGAATTACGAGGTTTGCAGAAACATTAAATGAGATTTCATAATAGTGATACGTAATATTGAAATGAGGGAAGGAAATGAAGCACGTGACGCTTTTACTTCAAGTAGGCGTACTGTATGTATTTAGCCTAGTTGGTACGTGGGTTCAAGGAGTATTCCATTTATCAATGCCAGGAAGTTTAATAGGGATGTTAATGCTGTTTCTGCTCCTTGCTACTCGTATTTTACCATTAAAGTGGTTTGAGAAAGGTGCGGAAAAGTTAATCGTCTTTTTACCGTTATTTCTAATTCCTTCGACAACAGGGTTGATGGAATACGGGTCTTTTCTTTTCAGTAAGGGGAGTATTATATTCCTTTTAGTAGTTATAAGCACCGTAGTAACTTTGGTTGTTTCAGGATATATAAGTCAATTGTTAGTAACATCAAAAAAATAAAATCGACAAGGTGCACGATGCAAATGGTCTTCATTATTATTACTGTAGTAGTTTATTTATTGGCGATAAAGTTATATAAAAAATTTACGTTTCCATTTACGTTACCGGTGTTAACAGTTACAGTAAGTCTGATTTGTTTATTTCTGATTTTTGGTATTTCTCATCATGAGTATAGAGCAAATGGGGGAGACATTCTTTCCGGATTATTGAGTCCTGCAATTGTAGCGTTAGCAATTCCTTTATTTAAAGAGCGAAAAATACTTATGAAAAACTTTGTGTCGATACTTATCGGCGTAACAGTAGGCATAGTGGCTTTAACGAGTATGAATGTAATGATTGGCGGGATATTAAATATAGATAAGGAACTCATATTAACGACACTGCCGCAATTAGCGACGATGCCTATTGCCATTTCATTAGCGGATCAAATTGGTGGTATTCCATCTATGACTTCTAGTTTTGTAGTTGTTGCAGGAATAACAGGTGCTATGATCGGACCAACAGTACTTAAGTTTTTCCGTATAACAAGTACGATTGGAAAAGGAGTGGGAATGGGCTGCGCATCACATATTATTGGTGTGAGCCGTCTCGTGAAGGAAGGTGAAAAAGAGGCGACGATTGGTTCGGTGACGATGATTATAACTGGAATACTTATTAGTATATTCATACCGTATGGAACGAAATTTATATTTTAAAATGTAATGGAGATGATGAAAATGACAACATGGTTTATAGTTACATTATTTATTTTTGGTGCTCTTAAAGTAATAGTGTCTAGTATGCCGACTTCTGTTGTAGAATCAATTATTAGTAGATTTGAATTACATCAAAAACTTGAGGAAGAGAATACCTCTATATCGATAGATGGAAAGAGTATAGAAGGAGAAATGAAACTACAAGTTATTCATGAATTTAATGAGGCTTTATTTTTAGATAAACATTATTTTCCGCCGCACGGGGAAGGAACACCAATTGTTATTGATACGAAGATAGGGAATAAAGAGATTAGATTTTCTCTATATAGCCATGAGGAACATGTTGATGTAATAAAGCAATATAAAAAGAAAGTCATTGCGTATCGTTTACGTTCTAAAAGTCTTCAAAACCCTACATTATTAGCAATAACTGAAGATTATGCTTAAGAAGAGATCTATGATGGTCTCTTTATTTTTGTATGAAATGATATACTTTCCAAATAAAAGAAAAGAAAATCATATAGCCAAATAAAGAGTATGTATGATTCCAATCTACGCTATGAATAAAGAAACCGAATCTTTCTGCAATCTGTTCAAAAATACTAGCACAAATACCTATTGAAACAATAAATAGAATTCTAGAAACTGCAGATAATGTTTTCGAAATTTGTATGAAAATCATTGTTAAAATTGGTAGTACAAACAAAGTAAAGCCAATGTTAACTGAAAATATGGATGAGAATGGTCTAACGGGAAAGGAATATATTTGTTTCGTAACAAAGAAAGCATCTAAGCAAGTTCCGATAATAGAAGAGAGTAAGATTGTAACTGCTAATGCTAGAAAATCATTCTTCTTCTCGAAGGAGGACGTTTTTCTTTGCAAGAATGGCGAGTTCAATTTTTTCGAGTGTTTTACAGTAGTCTTCTGTAATTTGTCCATTTATATTTTCCTCCTTATCTACTAAGTAATTTACAACTTGCCAGTCCGTAAACCAATCTTCACTGTCAACTTCTTCATGCTTCATATCTCGCCATGCATAGATGAGTGCAGGACTGTATATACGATAAGCGTCACTACGCAACTGGCATTTCTTTATTCGACGCTTATAAAACTCACGGGAAAAAGATTCATTTACACTTGAAAATAAATGAGGCCAGTAATCTTTCCTTGATCCTGTATGCGGATGGTGCTGGGCCCAGCTTATTATTTGAGATAAAACATGTGTGTCTCGAAATAATAATGAATACAACCTTTTTCCAATTAAGATTCGTTCGTGTAAAGAAGTGAAATGTTTCATTGTATCACCAAATAGTAATACTTTGAGTTTCTTATCATTTTCGTAGAATGGGAAAAGGATATGATTAAATTGAAAGAAATCAAAGAGTTTAAATCCAATACTATTAAGTACAGTCTTTTTAAATTGTATATTTTGAATCACTCTTTTTTCTAAGTAGTTTTGTTCATTAATAATAGTTGCAATGGCTAATGTTTTTTTGTTACCTGTTTTCCAAAAATCGTTCCACATCGTTTCCATAAATGTAGAAACATTTAGGTGAGGGAGAAGGTGAAATAGTTTTTGTGCTCTTTTTACACTTTGTTCATAAAGCAGAAATTGAGGATATACATCTTGGAAAATAAGCCAATTCCCTCTTTCTAAAAAAGAAAAGAATGTGATTTGATCTTTCTCTGATAAAATTCTCGTATATAAATCACCCTTTAAATCAGTCATATTCCAACCACCGTTACGTGATACCATATGCCCAAGTAGTGCCCAATGTATTTCTGGATATTGAATGTAAAATTGGTAGTATGCGCGTGTTCTTGTCACATTATTTTTATTTAGCTGTTCTGTTTGTATTTTTATGTTGTTGATGATGAGTTGCTCTTCTGTCGTTAATTTATACATCGTGCCAGAATGAATGAGCTTGCTTTTTTGTTTCAATTCATTTTTTACATCAAATAGGGAGAGAGGCAGTGCTTTGGAAGGTCCGTTATATGTATGATTTGAATTGCTTCGATACATTCCATTACCTCCCTTTTCATGAAATTAAACATGATTATTGAATATGAATCATTCTATTTATTTTATTACGAGTTTAAGAAATAAATGAGCGGTGTTTTTTACAAGGATTTAGTTATCAGGCAAAAAGCATAAAAAATCTTACTGTTGTGAGGTGAAATAAAAAACAGAAACTATGTTTAATAGTTTCTGTTTTTTATT
>NZ_BOQB01000161.1 GCF_018332475.1 Bacillus sanguinis
GCATACAACCTTTTTATTTTAAGACACCGCTATATAAAATATTTACGTCTACTTCTGGTTTGAATTTTACTTTTGCATAATCTTTATTCCAATTTTTTTTCTTCCATAAGTCAGGATGATATGCGATAAGATGTCTTCCGATACCGAAAGCATCACAATTTGCTTTTTGTAGTTTGTTTGTTATTTTTTTCGCTTCTTTCGTAAGTTGTTTTGATAGGTCCTTATTTAGTTTTTTTCTGGCTTCCATTTTATAAATATTATCTCTTGGGGCTTCAAGTGCTATTACTTTTAGTTGGAGCTTAATGTGAGCATAAACATTTCCTTTTTTATCTGTTGTTATTTTTAAGTCCCGTTTTAACTTTCGATTGCTAATTTCCATTGTTAAATAATCAGATGTTTTCTCTGATTCATCGCTAGTAAGTTTTTGGGTTATACGGGCACTTGTTCCCATCTTTCCGGTTAATAATACGAATAAAACAGATTGTTTCAAAGGTAAATGCCCAGTTAATTTATCATTGTTAAATAAAGCTAACCCGTTTGTAATTACTTCTTTTCCTTTTATTTTTATAGAAGGGAGGGTAAAGTCTTTACCGGGATCTAACATTTTTGTAGCAGCTGTCTCTAAAGTTTCTTTTGGAAATACACTCATATCTTCTAAGCTCTTCACTTTTTTCTTTAGAAAATCTCCAATTAGTAAATTTCCTACTTTCTTTTTTTCTAGTATCTCGGATGTTTCACCATCTACTGCAATAAGTTTTACTAAAGCAGTTGGGTTTGTTGGGTCCCGAAAGCTGACATCTAAATAAGGTAGTACACCTTTTTTTAGAATTTTGGTTCCAAGTAATTGAACACCATATTTAAAATAACGAATATTTCCGGTTACATTTTTTTTCAGTGCATCGCTTGTATCTCTTATGTTATGACCAGTTGCTGAATGTATTTCATTCTCGAATGAAGCTTGTTCTCCGCTTGAACTTTTTACGAGCTCAATTGTTTGCTGGAGTTTATTCTCTTCCGTAATATCAGATCCAATACTATAAGCTAACCTTGCTTCCCTTAATGGTTCTTGATCCCAGCAGCCAGAAAGGAATGCACTAGTACATAATACAAAAAGTAATTTAACTCTTTTTTTGAACATACTGTTCTCCTTTCTTATTTCTTATTACTGAATAAAGTAGAAATAAAAGAGGGAGGACAACGATGAAAATATAGGTGAACTTATCAGTGAAAGTTGCAATCACTTTTAATTCTTCCGGTGTATCGATAAATAAGGCTACACTAAAGGCAATAATACCAACGATTGGGACAGCTTTTTTATGATTAGCAAGATTGAATATATGTCCAATTCCTATAGAAGCAGCGCAGTAATAACTAGCGATAGAAGCAACAACAGTTATCATCCAAATTGGTATGAATAGTAAATCAGTTCGGTCTATAATCCCGATATGCAAGGAGCGTAATAAGTAAGCAACTGGTTCTGGAATAAGTTCAATTTGTTTCGGACTAAATACGATAAAGCAAATCCAAACAGTAAAAGTATAAAAAAGGGTTACAAATCCATTAGCGATAGAAATTGCCTTTAGTTTTGCAATAGAACTCCCATTTACTTTTGGGAAAGCGATAAGAATAATTTCAAAACCATACATGGCTGTAATTGTTTCCTTTGATGCTTGAATAATATTCCACCATCCTGCTTCTGTAACTGGAAAAATATAAGAAAAATCAGCTCGTGAAAACCCTAGTGCAATTAAAAGAGCCATGGGCAAAATGAGAATAGAAGCCATGACATAAAATCGTACAATAACTTTGAATGTGTTATAGGCTATATAGCAGCAAGCTATCGTAAATAGTAAGAGAATTGCGTACCAAGGGGTCGCTTGCAAAACCCATACTTTAATGACATTACAAGCATTTAACATAACTGTCATACCGATAAGAGTAAAATAAAAAGCATAAGCAAAGCCTAATAGTTTTCCAAACTTATTACCAAATAGCATGCAAACACTTTCATACATATCTGCATCAGGAAATCGTTTTAAGAAAAGCCACATAAGTAAAATAATAAGTTGAATTGCAAGCCCAGCGATGAGAGCGGAAATCCATCCACCACCTTTTGCTATTGGGTGAAGACGGTTAGGTAGAGAAAGTATACCAACCCCGATTTGGCATTGAATAACGAAAAAGGTAAATTGAACAAGCGAAATTTTACTTTGCGTGTTTGTCACCGTTCTCATCCTCTCTCGTTACATGTTGGCGCTGCATTTTTTTCGGTTTTGGATCATGTGGTCGTTCCCAAAATGACCAAATTGGTAGTCGTACAAAAGAATCCTTCATATCTTTTACCCGCATCGGAGCGACAGGAGAAAGATATGGGGTATGAAATGAATGTAGCTGACATAAATGAACGAAAGTTATAATGAGACCGAATGATATTCCTACATATCCGAATAGGGCAGCAAGAAGCATTAATGGAAAACGAAGAATTCGAACTGCTGAACTCATATCGTTTGATGGAACGAGAAAAGATGAGATTGCAGTTAAAGCTACAACGATGATCATCGTATAAGAAACGAGTCCGGCTTTTACGATCGCATCACCAATTACTAAACCGCCTACAATACCGATTGTTTGTCCAACTCGGCTTGGCAGACGAATACCAGCTTCCCGTAATAATTCGAAAATCAATTCCATTAAGAGAGCTTCAAAAATCGGAGGGAGTGGTACTTTTTCTAATGAAGCTTTAATTGTATATACAAGTTCGAGCGGTAACACATCAGGATGAAAAGCAACGGTTGCAATATATATAGCTGGTAAGAGAAAGGCGATTAAAAAGCTGACTAAGCGAATCATTCGGACGAAAGAACCGACGATCCAGCGGTTATTATAATCATCTGGTGATTGATAGAAAGTAAAGAGTGTAACAGGAACAATAAGTGCTGTTGGATCTCCATCAGATAAAATAGCAACTCGTCCTTCCATTAAATTTGCTGCGACTCTATCTGGGCGCTCTGTATTTAATTGCTGCGGGAAGGGTGAGAAAGACGTATCCTCTATAAATTCTTGTATGTATCCTGGAGGCATAAGTGCATCTGTCTTAATCTTTTCTAACCTTCTTTTCACTTCTGCAACTAAATCGTCATTCGCTATGTTTTGCATATAAGCAATTGCCACTTTTGTATGCATTTCTTCACCAAGTGTGAAATATTTAACGACGACATTTGGACTTTTTATGAGTTTACGAATCGAAGCTAAATTGGTTGCTAAATCTTCTACAAAACCGTTATGCGGTCCACGGACAACTCCCTCATTATCAGGTTCGGTTATATCTCTTTTTAAAGATAAAGCTGTTTCGAAAATACAAAAACTGTCGACATGTTCATGGAAATATAATGATTTACCTTGTAATAAGAGCTGTACACCATAAATTAAATTTGTTTCTTTTTTCATATTTAATGTGGAAAAAGCTTTATCTAAAGACAAATCTGACCGCGTTAATAATGGCTCAAGAGCTAATTGATGAATTAAATTTGGGTCTGCTAAAGATTCGATATATAAGATTGTTCCTTTTCCGTTCTGAAAAGGGAGATCTAATTTTTTTATATCGTCTGAATGACAGAGCTTATTTTCGATATAATTAATGTTTTCCGGAAGTGATGGAAACATATGCTTTTTGTTATTATCTTGTTGAGAATCCTCCTGTTCGTCCATATTTTCCATCTCCTTTACATTGGAATTATTTCTGTTAATTTTTGCTTGTTGTGAGAAAATTATGCTTGGATTATTTAGAAAAAGTAGGGGGATGGAAAGAAAGTATATATTTGAGATATTAATATATATCTTTTGTACTATAAGGTGGTAAGCCTAGCAGTGTGCATAATTACATCATTCGATGAATAGGAAATTTAAGAAAAGCGATTTATAATACTAGTATTGTGTCTTGCCTTTTTAGGTGCAGTACACAGCCGGTGATTGGCTAGTGGGGGTTCTTCCATTTTGCCAGTGCCGGTTTTTTATTGGATAATAGAGAAAATGAAGTTTTTATAAAGAAAGAAGGGGTTGTTTTGAAAGATGTAAATTCTATCTTTATGAGAGAAAAGATTGCTAGTTCTTATCTTTATTTTATTTCTTTTCTCGGTTTAATTACTATAACTATATCTTTACTTGAAATTAAAATCCCTTCTCATCCAACAATACTAATATTGTTGTTACTATTTATGGGGATTGCAGAGTATTTTCCTGTGAGATTTTGGAGAGGAACTAGTTCGCTTACCTTTCCGATCATTTACGCTATGAATTGGCAGTTTGGAATCCATATAACTATTATTGCTATTGTACTCGTAACGCTAATTATTCACCTGTATCGTCGTTCACCGATACAAAGAATGTTATTTAATAGTACTCAGCATGCACTTAGTCTGATTTTGGCCGAATGGTTTTCAAACAAATGTATGTCCTTATTAATTAATAAGATTGATATGTCAGTTCTATATGAAAATTTAATATCTTTGTTATTATTTTGCGTGTTTTTTTGTTTTTTCAACAATCGTTTTTACGATTTGTTAATGATACTCCTTCCGCAGCCATATTCAATCCATCAGTGGTATAAAAAAACTGTAACGGTATTTCTTTGCGAAACTTTTGGTTTCTCTTATGCGGCACTGATGCACGTATTAATTAGTACATATAGTGTGGAAGTAAACGAGATTACAGTACTGTTTTTCTTTTTTCCACTTGTAGCAGCTTCCGTTATTAGTTCTTTTTCTGTACGGATAAGGATGGAGAAGGAACGATTATATGAGTTATTTCTTATTACGACCGAAATTAGTCGAGGATTAACCGGAGGAAACTTGAAACATATTAAACAAGCACTTAAAGGGTTTTTTGGCATACAAGCATATGTAATATGGACAAAAGATGATGGGAACTGGAATATTCTATTAAAAGATGGGAAAGTCCGCTCTGATATATCTGATGATTCAGAAAAGTTAAGAGGGTTTGAGGAACTCTCTAAAAATCTAGTATTTAATGATTGGAAAATTGGTATGGCTCCTGGAGATGAAATATTTGATAGTGTCATACGCTCACTTGTGTATTTTCCTCTTATTGTAAATGATGAACTAGTCGGAATGTTTGTTGCAGGGAAAAGTAGAACTGCAGGTTTTTTTCCGGAAGATGTACAGTCATTAGCTACATTTTCTAATCAATTAGCTAACGTAGTTAAAACAAGGATATTGATTTCTGAGCAGGAAAAAAGAATGATTTTAGAAGAAAGAAATAGAATCGCACGAGAAATTCACGATGGTATTGCGCAAACATTAGCCGGGGTGATATTTCAACTAGAATCCGCGCAGAAAAAATACCGTGATAAACCAATAGATATGCAGCAAGTAGTAGAGAAAAGTATAAAAGATTTAAGAGGAAGCTTAGGAGAAGTTCGCTATTCTATTTATGCTTTAAAACCATATCCGACACAACAATTAGGACTTAAGCAGGCGATAGCGAGTAAAATAAAATCTTTAAAACAAGAATACGAACTAGATATTACATATCATGAAAGAGGTCATGCACGTGCGCTTAGTTTTTCAAAAGAAAGGGTTATTTTTGATACATTACAAGAGAGTTTGCAAAACATTGTAAAGCATGCAAAAGCAGAAAAGACTGATGTTTTACTCAGCTATCAAAGTGAGCACGTACTTTTAAGAGTTAAGGATAATGGAGTTGGTTTTTCATTATTTGAGTCTATGGTTAAAACGAAGAATGAGCCACATTATGGTATATTACATATGAATGAACAAGCTGAACAACTAGGGGCTACTTTACAGATTAATAGTTCTGTAGGAAAAGGGACAGAAATTACACTGTTAATTCCAGATTCACAAACAAGGGGTGCGTAAAATGATTAAAATATTAGTCGTAGATGATCATGCTTTTTTACGAGACGCAATTCGGAGCATACTAGAGGATGAATCTGATATGAAAGTGGTTGGAGAAGCTAGCTCTGGGGACGGAGTATTGGAAAAAGTAGAAGAATGCAGACCAGATTGTATTTTGATGGATATTAATCTTCCGGGGAAAAATGGTATTGAAGCTACAGAGTTGGTGAAAAAAAAGTATCCGAATTGCCGAGTACTTGTGTTTACAATGTATGAACATGATGAGTATTTAATGGATGCACTCCAGGCCGGTGCTGATGGTTATTTATTGAAAGATTCATCATCAGAGCAGGTAGTAGCAGCAATTCGGATGTTATATCGAGGCGATTCAGTTATTCATCCGCGTATGACTAAAAAATTAATTACATATCATCAGCAAAAAATGAAAGTAGAATCAAATGAAAATGAATTGACGGAACGTGAAAAGGAAATTCTCTTTGAACTAGTAAAAGGACTTAGTAATAAAGAAATTGCTGAAGTTCTATATATTAGTGATAAAACAGTTAAAATACACATCAATAAAATTTTTAAAAAACTAAATGTAAAAAGTCGATCACAAGCAGTGATTTATGCAGTTCGAAATCAATTGGTTCCGCTAGATTAAATAAGAAACCTTTCAAAGAACTATCGTGTTGCTTTATTCTGTATCACAAAGAATAAAGGACAAGATAGTTCTTTTGTACTATGTAGGCATAGAATCCTTAGAGAAAAGATACTCCTTTTGATTAATTTTCAGAATAATCAAAACGTGAAATAATAATAATAGAATTACATTTTAATCCTATTAATAATTCATTTTGTGAAAATCTTTTGTTGAAAATAAATGATGGGGGGCTCCTATAGAAAGAGAAAAGTGAGTAATTAGCTATATGAGGTATGGGGATGGTAGTAGTGTTGGAATCTTTCATGATACAAAAGATTAAGATTGATAGAGTTTCCAATGCTAAGTAGGAATGTAAGAATCAATTGGTTTCAAAAAATAATATGAATAATGGAGAGATGCAATATGAAACGAGGGAAATTTGGAAAGATTCTTATTGGAACGTTAACAGTTGGAATGTTATTGTCTCAAGGAATTCCATATAACGTATTAGCAGAAGAGGTAAATACATCTACTTTAACTGGAATTGATGATGCAAATGCTATCTTGAAAGGTCTTACCAAGGAACAACGTAATGCCTTAAAAACGTTAGATACAAAACCAGGTTTTGTTATTTCGCCAGGTATTAATACAGCAAGTCCTAATAATGTGAATGTGATTATAGAATTTAAGCAAGCACCTAGCAAAATTGAGGTATTAAAACAAGCGGCTAAAGGGAAAAAGGTAGCTCTTTCAAATGCGGAACAAAAGGTAGAGGCATCACATAAAGGATTTAAAGCAGAACTTGAACAGCTTCAAAAGAATAAAGAGAAAGGAACAAATGTAAAATCTGCAAAAATAACAAGAGAGTATAAGAACGCTTTTAATGGTGTAGCGATTTCTTTACCAGCAAATATGATCGAAGACTTAGTTCGTACCGGTATCGTTAAGCGCGTATGGGAAGATCATGAGGTTAAAATTGATTTGCCGAAAGAAACAGCTAAGACTGCTGTTGAACCGAAAATGGCAGATAGTGTACCGCAAATTGGTGTGGACAAGCTGCATGATGAAAAAATAACAGGTAAAGGAATTAAGGTAGGTGTACTGGACACCGGTATTGATTACAACCACCCGGATTTGAAAGATGCATATAAAGGATATCGTGCAAAACAAGGTGAAGATCCAAGTAAAGTAGATCCGAACTCAATAAAAGGATGGGACTTTGTGAATAATGATGCTGATCCAATGGAGACAACGTATAAGGATTGGAAAAATTCTGGAGGATATCCTGAAATTTATGAGGGAAGTGCATATTATACATCCCATGGTACGCATGTAGCCGGGACAATTGCTGCAGACAAACAGAATAGTGTGGATTATGCAGTGAAGGGCGTTGCTCCAGATGTAGATTTATATTCATATCGCGTATTAGGTCCATATGGAAGTGGACAAACAAGTGGTATTCTTGCTGCGATTGATAAAGCAGTGAAAGACGATATGGATGTTATCAATTTATCACTAGGAGCGTCTATTAATGATCCTTTATATCCTACTTCTGTCGCGGTGAACAATGCGATGTTGGCTGGTGTTGTTACAGTAGTAGCAGCTGGTAATAGTGGTCCGGAAGAAGGTACCATTGGATCACCTAGTGCAGCGGCACTTCCCATTACAGTTGGAGCCAGTGACGCTGCAATGAATATCCCAACGTTTTCCGCCGATGCAGGTGATGTACATGTAGATAAGATGATGCTACTTGGAAAAAGCTTTACTGATAAGATTGAAGATTTGAAAGGACAATCCTTATCGGTTGTATATGCAGGGCTTGGGAAATCAGGTGATTTTACAGGGAAAGATGTAAAAGGAAAGTTAGCTCTTATCCAACGCGGTGAGATTACATTTGATGAAAAAATTAAAAATGCTAAGGAAGCAGGCGCAAAGGCGGTAATCGTATACAACAATGTAGATGGGGAAATTACAAGTTATCTTGGGGAAAGTACTTCATCTATTCCATCGTTCCGCTTAACAAAAGTAGATGGTGAGAAATTGCAAGCAAAAGCTGTACAAGGAGATGTGTCGTTAGCGTTTGGGGAACTTAGTAATATAAAAACAGAGGGAGATCACTTGGCTGATTTCAGCTCCCGTGGTCCTGCAACTAAGACAGATGATATTAAGCCGGATATTGTAGCACCAGGTGTTTCTATTTTCTCAACTGTTCCTGAATATATTAATGATCCAAAAGATGGAGAAAATTATCCGGTAGCGTATGGACGTATGTCAGGTACATCTATGGCAACTCCTCATACTGCAGGGGTAGCGGCACTTATTTTACAAGAACATCCAAACTATAGTCCATTTGAAGTAAAAGAAGCACTTATGAATACCGCAGTTGACCTAAAAGAAGAGCGTTCTGTATTTGAGGTGGGCTCTGGACGAATTGATGCATATCGTGCAGTCCATGCAGATACATCTATCGAGGTTATCGATAAAACATCAAACGTTGTAGATGATGAAGAAGTAGAAATTGAAGAAAAAACAGGTTCTATTGCGTTTGGGTATAAAAATCAAATTGAAAATGGGCCTATTAAAGATAGTCGAAAAGTCTTAATTAAGAACAGCAGTAAAACAGATGGGAAAGAATTTAAATTAGAGGTAGAATTTTCACCTACAAGTGTAGGGGTGCAAGATGCAGCGAGGAATGGTGTGAAGCTAAACGTACAAGATTCTATTAAAGTAGCTCCTGGTACATCAGAGGAAATTAGCCCTGAAATTATCATTCCAGAAAACGCTGAATTTGGTAGATATGAGGGGTATATTCATATTTCAAATAAGAACAATGAAAAAGAAGTATATCAAGTACCATTTGCAGTTAAATTCACAGAAAAAGGGATTGCGTCTGTGGATTTACTAAGAGATGCAATGGCAACAGATGCATCTAAATTCCATCCATTTATGGAGAGACCAAGTTCGCCTTTGACATTTAAAGTAAATAGTCCTCTTGAAACTATTGATGCAGTTGTGAAGGACCGAAAGACAGGGAAGGCATTAGGAGTCGTTGGTACACTTGATGCAAGTAGTCTAACACCGAATGTTGAATATATGATGTTTTCTGGTATGGGAGGGTATGTACTTCCATTTACAGGAGATCCAGCTCATCCAATTGGGGATAAACCTGTTATGTTGCCTGATGGAGATTACGAATTGAACTTCGTTGGATATGATAAGGAAGGAAAATCGTATACAAAAGGCGATAACATTATCATTGATAATGTTATACCGGAAATGAAATTTAAGGATGTACAACCTGGTATACACGAAGTAAATGATTCTATGTTTAAAGAAGAAGACGGCCAACGTGCATTATGGGTGCATGGTAATATTTATGATTCTACAGTAGATGCATTAAAGGCAAAAGGCTTGCAGTATGATCAAAAAGCGAATCAAATTGTATATTATCAAAACTCAGCTTTCCCATCAGGTTGGTTGAATACAATTCAAGCAAATGGTGATTTTAAATTTGGAGTACTTCCAGAGGAAATAAATGAGCCGTTAAATTTAAAATTATTTGGATATGACCTTGCTACTGCAGGGAATATGGCAACCGGATATAAGAATTATGTCTTTGTAAAAGAAGGAACAGAATACGCTGTTCCAAGTTATGACAAAGATAAAATAAAATTAGGTGAAAAAATTACGTTAACTTTGAATCTTAATAATGTAAAACAGCTTATGTCAGGTACATTTGAAATTCCTTTTGACAAGCAGCTCTTTAAATTTACAGATGTGAAACCAAATCCAGCACTTACGGAATATGTAAAACAACATGGATTGAACCTTAAATTAGAAGATCCGAAGATAAGTGAAGAAGGAGCTTGGGAAAACAAGGTGAAAGTTGGCGCATCATTAGAAGGAAAAGAATTTAAAGGGTTAGATGGAGATACACCATTTTTAGATGTTACATTCGAGATGACGAGCGATGAATATTTTAATGATGTAACAGCATTTGGAGTAGATAAGTTCTCTTATACAAAAGCTGGTGCATCAGACATTGAGATTCCTGTGTTTAAAGATAAATCTTTTGCTATTGTTTCGAAACATTCAACGGTTACAGGATATATCGCTCCGGAAGCTTTCTTGAATGAAGAGGGCTATTTAGGAAAGAATGACTATACAAAACTAGGAGCAAAAGTGTATGCAGTTGGCAAGGATGGAAAGAAATATACAGGAACGATTGATGATAACGGGCAATTTGAAATTCGTAGTGTCCCTGTAAGCGATAAAGAATATGATATTTTTGTAGAAATGCCAGGTCATTTAAATAGTAAATTAACAACAAAAATAGGGAAAATGCAGGACGGAGAATTAGTGGGACAAAACTTTAGAGCTGATATGGATGACAACCTTGCAGGTGATGTAAACGGCGATAAAATGGTAGATATTCAAGATGCTAGAATAGCAGCTTTATCGTATGGAAAAGGAAAAGTATCTGTAAAAGATGGAGATATAAATCAAGATGGTGTTGTAGATGAAACAGATATTCGTTTTATTGAGAAAAACTTCTTGAAAAAGGGGCAAGATGCTAAAGGAAATCAGAAACCGAAAGAAAATGTAGGGCCAGTGACATTAGATAAAATCTTACGCTCTATTGGCTTAGAACCCAAAAAATAAGTGGACAAACTTCTAGAGTAAATAATGCAATCAGACAATGAATAGTAAATGAAATGAGATTGGCTAACAAATAACCGGTAATGAAATACGGTAACGTTACCGGTTATTTTAAAAGTAATAGTTGTTTGAGTGCATGAAGTAACTAGTTTAAAGTAAATTCACTTTCGTTATGGGACAAGGTAGTTGCTTAATTAGTATTGTTTGTGGGATGGAAATTAGGTTTGTAGTTTGAACTTTAAAAATAGGGGGACTTGTAAAATGAGTATGAAGAAAAAAATTGGTATGGGTGTTATAACTGCAGCGCTTGGCTTATCTTTAATTGGCGGGGGAACATATGCGTATTTTAGTGATAAGGAAGTATCACAAAACACGTTTGCAGCGGGTACTTTAGATTTGAGTGTGAATCCTGAAGTTGTTATTAATGTCGACAATATGAAACCAGGTGATGAAATGGAGCGTGGTTTTCAATTAGTAAACAAAGGAACTTTAGCAATAGGAGATGTGAAACTTCTGACAGATTACAGTGTAATCGATGCGAAAGGAGATAATGGAAATGCTGATTTTGGTGATCATATCCGTGTTGATTTCTTGTGGAATTTGGATAAAAATGAGGTTCCAATTTGGTCTACTACATTATCTGAATTAAAGGTAGCTACGCAAAACGGAAGTATTCCTGATCTTGTACAAAAAGGTGTTGTAGACCGAGAAGGAAATGGACTTGCTCCTGGTGATGATGATACTTTCTATGTAATGTTCACATTTGTAGATAATGATGAAGAGCAAAATGTATTTCAAGGAGATTCATTAAAATTAAATTGGAATTTCAATTCAATGCAGACAAAAGGTGAAGAGAAATAAAAATAAATGTTATATACGAGAATCAATTGATGAAGAATTGAGAAATAGAATTTTTAATAGTGTAAGGGTTGATTTAGTGAATCAACCCTTTTTTGTGTTTTGAGAGAAAATTACGCTTGAATTATTTGGAAAAAACAAACTTGAAAGTTACGTTACGTCATCTTTTATACTGTAGAAAATAGGGTATAGGGGATGATATAAATGACTTTGAGGGATATGTGGGGATGGAAAGAAATTTTATATTTATTTATGTTTGTATTTGTTATTGTTCCAGTAACTGTTGAATCTCTTTTTTATAAATATATTTTAGAAATAATAGGTAACTCACTATATGCTGGAGTATTAATGGGCTTTATAATGGCAGTGATATTTACTACTGTAGTTTATCTTTTTTGTATAAAAAGGCATAAACTCTCGTGGAAAGATATTGGAATTCGGAAGCTTTCATGGAAAGATCTCTTATGGACAGTTGGAGCGGTTATTTTCTTAATTGTAGCTAGTATTGCTGTATTAGTGATAATGGAGAAAATGGGTATTTCTTTTGAAAACAGTAAGACGGAGACGGTCCAAAATGATAAATCAATCTATTCATTCTGTATCGCGGTAATTGGAGCAGCAATTATATCACCGATATATGAAGAGATTTTATATCGAGGTGTTTTTTATACATTTTTTCGTAATAGATATGGCATGTGGGGCGGTATGTTTATAAGTTCCATAATATTTACCGTTGTCCATATTCCAACATATAACACATTACCGGTGAACTTTTTAAGTGGGGTAGTATTTGCTTGGTTATATGAGAAAACAAATTCTATTTTATCGGCTATGATTGCCCATGCATTATTCAATTTCATAGCAGTACTTTTAACATTTATGTCGAATTAAGAAGATATATAGGAGGGATACATATGGAAATAGCTGTAGAACGTATTTTTACAAAAGAGATTTTAAAAAGAGCAGCGAGTTTGTTTCATGTAACAGTGGAAGACAAGCCGCTCGGAGATTTTGAGAATTATATTTTTAAGGCCAAGGGCGATTGTGGTGAAGATTACGTATTGCGTTTAACCCATTCTTCTCATCGTTCAAAAAAAGAAGTCGAAGCTGAATTAGATTTTTTACGATATGTTGCAGAAAATGGGGCAAAGGTAGCGGGACCCCTTTATTCAGCGTCTCAAAATCTTGTAGAAGAAATTGGAGCAGAGGATGAAACTTTCTTTTTCGCTTCTTTATTTACATATGCAAAAGGAGAGCAAGTAAAAGGAGAAGAATCGCCTTATTGGGGCGATATTTATTTTGAAGCATGGGGAAAAGCGATTGGTCAACTGCATCGTCTAACAATGAACTATCCTAAAACGAATCATCGTGATACGTGGGAAGAAGATGAGAGTGGGATTGTGAATGAATTAGACGATGATCAAGTGAAAAAGATTGCAGCGGTATTAATGGATGAAATTAAAGCTCTTCCAATTGAAAAAGAAACGTTCGGTCTTATGCACGGTGATATTCATCCAGGTAATTTTCATTATGATGGTAAAGAGCTAACTATCTTTGATTTTGATGATGCGGCTTATAATTACTTTATACACGATTTAGCGATGGTTCTCTATTACTCTGTTCTATTTACACCGTGGACAGCGGAAGAGAAGACAGATTTTGCTCGTAAACAATTACAAGTGTTACGAAAAGGCTATGAGTATGAGCACAGACTGGCTGATAGTTGGTATGAATCGTTACCGTTGTTCTTACGTCTACGTGATGTTGGTTTATACGGTACACTTCAAAAGAAGTTTAAGGGGAAAGATATGCCAGATAACTTCCGGAAATTATCGGAAGAGTTATATGAAAGAATTATAAGCGAAGAATCAATTGTGAATATATAATACATTTTGTTCAAAACAAAGTATACAAAATAAATGTATACTTTGTTTTTTTATACAAAAATATGTTTGTTTTATTAAAATAATATTGTCATAGATTCGGTATACATTTATAATTTTTATATATTCTGAATATTCTTGATAAAAAGGAGGGGGAATATTGGAAGCTTTCGTAAATTGGTTAAATAATATTGTTTGGAGTCCAGCACTTGTTTATTTATGTTTAGGAGTAGGTTTATATTTTTCTATTCGAACGAGGTTTTTACAAGTAAGGCACGTAGGAGAAATGGTGAAGCTGACATTTAAAGGAGAAAAATCAGAGGCTGGTGTTTCTTCATTCCAAGCGTTAGCACTTTCGTTATCAGGACGCGTTGGGACAGGGAATATCGCTGGGGTAGCAACAGCGGTTGCCTTCGGTGGACCAGGAGCTGTATTTTGGATGTGGGCAGTAGCCTTTTTAGGAGCAGGTTCTGCTTATGTAGAATCGACACTAGCACAAATATATAAGACGAAACATCAAGGGCAGTTCCGAGGTGGTCCAGCTTATTACATCGAAAAAGGTTTAGGGGTTAAATGGTATGCTTTAGTATTCGTTGCAGCGACAATTCTTGCAACGGGGCTTTTACTGCCAGGTGTGCAAGCAAATAGTATTGCGGTAAGTTTAGAAACAGCTTTTGGAATTAACACTACCGTATCAGGGGCTTTATTAGTTGTTGTATTAGCCCTTATCATCTTCGGTGGAGTAAAGAGAATTGTTAACGTAGCGCAAGTTGTAGTTCCGTTTATGGCAGTTGGTTATATTTTAGTAGCTTGCGTTATTGTCGCTATGAATATTGAAAAATTACCAGAAGCATTTATGTTAATTATAAGAAGTGCTTTTGCTTTAGAAGCGGCTTTCGGTGGTATTATCGGTCTAGCAATTTCTTGGGGAGTAAAGCGTGGTATTTATTCCAATGAAGCAGGGCAAGGAACTGGACCACACGCAGCAGCAGCGGCTGAAGTATCACATCCAGCTAAACAAGGTTTAGTGCAAGCATTCTCCGTTTACATTGATACATTATTTGTTTGTTCAGCAACAGCATTTATGATGATTATTACAGGCATGTATAACGTATTTGATGCAAGCGGAAAAAACTTTATCGTTAATAAACTAAACGGTGCGCAGCCAGGACCTGGATATACACAGGCAGCAGTAGAATCTGTATTTCCTGGTTTTGGAAACGGTTTCGTCGCAATCTCGTTATTATTCTTCGCGTTTACAACAATTATGGCATATTACTACATTGCAGAAACGAATATCGCGTACTTAAATCGTGATAAGGATCGTCCTTGGCTGTCCATGATACTAAAGTTTGTATTTTTAGGAGCGGTATTCTACGGTTGTATAAAAACAGCAGCAACGGCGTGGGCTTTAGGTGACATCGGTGTAGGAATTATGGCATGGGTAAATATCATTGCGATTTTATTATTACAAAAACCTGCATTAGTTGCATTAAAGGATTATGAAAAGCAGAAAAAAGAAGGAAAAGATCCGGTATTCGATCCAGGGCCATTAGGAATTAAAAATGCTGATTTCTGGGAGCATGAATACGGAAAAGATAAGAAAGAAGAAGTATCTTAATAGAATAGAAGTGAAAAAGCAAAGGGAAAATCCCTTTGCTTTTTTTTATGGGCAAAATGAGGCAGGTAGTTATTTTTTTGCCTATTTTTGAATATAAAAAGAATGTACATGCTTTGTTAGGGGAAGGGGGGAGTATGGTGATAGAGTTTCGTAATGTAAATAAATATTATGGCGATTTTCAAGTTTTAAAAGATATTAATGTGCAAGTGAAAAAAGGTGAAGTGGTAGTAGTTGTTGGGCCTTCAGGATCAGGAAAAAGCACGTTGCTTCGGTGTATAAATCAGCTAGAGACAATTACAGATGGAGAGTTAATTGTACAAAATACAGAGGTACACAATACAAAAACAGATATGAATGAATTACGCCGAAATATCGGTATGGTCTTTCAACATTTTTATTTATATCCACATAAAACGGTTCTTCAAAATATTACACTCGCACCTATTAAAGTAAATAAGGTTTCAAAAGAGGAAGCCGAGAAAACAGCGATGTTTTATTTAGAGAAAGTAGGAATCCCGGAGAAGGCTATTGTATACCCGCATCAATTATCTGGAGGACAACAGCAAAGGGTAGCAATTGCTAGAGGGCTTGCAATGCAGCCAGAAATTATGCTATTCGATGAGCCTACGTCTGCTCTTGATCCAGAGATGATCGGGGAAGTACTTGATGTTATGAAAACACTAGCTAAAGAAGGGATGACGATGGTCGTTGTCACGCATGAAATGGGGTTTGCGCGAGAAGTAGCAGATCGGATCTTATTCATGGATGATGGCAAGATCATTGAGGATACAACACCGGCGCAATTTTTTGCGAGCCCTGAACAAGAAAGAGCACGTTTATTTTTAAGTCGAGTGTTAAATCATTAAAGGAGGAATTTTATGCTTAAAATGAAAAAGTTGTTTACCTTAATCGTATTCTCTTGTTTATTCGTACTTGTCGTTGCCGGGTGCGGAAGTAAAAAAGATGAGACGAAAGAAACGAATACGAAGCAAGGCGGGGCTGTTGAGCAAATTAAAAAGCGCGGGAAGCTAGTAGTTGGAGTGAAGAATGATACGAACTTATTTGGCTTGAAAAATCCTTCGACAGGGGAGGTAGAAGGATTTGATGTTGATATTGCGAAGGCACTTGCGAAAAAGATTCTTGGGGATGAAAAGAAACTAGAGCTGAAAGAAGTAACGTCTAAAACACGTATTCCACTACTAAAAAATGGTGATATTGATGCAATTATCGCGACAATGACAATTACGGAAGAACGCAAAAAAGAAGTGGATTTCTCAGATGTATATTTTAAAGCGGGGCAATCGTTACTTGTGAAAAAAGGGAGCGATATTAAAAGTATTGATGATGTGAAAAAGGGCGTGAAAGTGTTAGCTGTAAAAGGATCAACATCTACAAATAACATTCGTCAAAAGTCACCAGAAGCGACTGTATTAGAATTTGAAAATTACAGTGAGGCATTTACGGCGTTAAAAGCAGGAAAAGGTGATGTTTTAACGACAGATAACGCAATTCTTTACGGCATGGCAAAACAAGATTCAAATTATGAAGTTGTAGGGAAAATTTTTACGGATGAACCGTACGGAATTGCAGTGCAAAAAGGTGCAGATGATTTAACGAAAGAGATTAATAGCTTGCTAAAAGATATGAAGGCGAATGGGGAGTACGACAAATTGTATGAGAAATGGATTGGGCAAAAGCAAGAGTAGTAAAATGATATTTTAATGAGCGGAGCTGTATTCCCATTGATAAATAGTAAGAGGATGAGGGATACTCATCCTCTTCTTGTAAAGAAAGAGGGGAGAATATGTGCCTGATTTTTCTATATTAACGAATAACATTGATATGTATTTAGAAGGCTTTAAATATACAGTGATGTCTAGTGTAATCGCATTAATAGGCAGTTTTATTTTAGGTGTAGTATTGGCGATAATGCGTATTGCACCGATTCGTATTTTAAATTGGGTAGGATCAGCTTTTGTAGAATTTGTAAGAAATATTCCACTTGTATTAATTGCATTTATATTTTATTTCGCTTTACCTGTAGTAGGAATTACTTTAAATGGTTTTGTAGCAGGAACAGTTACGCTTACCGTATATACTGCAGCGTTTATTGCGGAAGTTATTCGCGCTGGTATTTTATCCGTTGCAAAAGGGCAAATGGAAGCAGCACGGTCTTCAGGATTAACGTATGTACAAGGAATGTATTATGTAGTCTTACCTCAAGCGATGAAAATCGTAATCCCTCCTCTAGGAAATCAATTTCTCAATTTAGTAAAAAACTCTTCCATACTCGGAATTATCGCTGGTACGGATTTAATGTATCAAGGAGACTTAATTTCAACGAAGACGTTTGTTACGTTTGATGTCTATATATTTGTCGGGATGTTTTATTTAATATTAACAATTCCGCTCAGTATGCTAGTGCGTTATTTAGAAAAACGCTTAGCAAAGGAGGCGGTGTAAATGGATTTTAAGGGAGCTATAACGGGTGATCATATTCTCTTTTTATTAAAAGGATTACTCATCACATTAGAGGTAGCGCTCGTAGCGATTGTACTTAGCTTTATTATCGGTAGTGTAATAGGAATATTGCGCTACATGAAAATACCTGTCGTCTCACAAATATTGGGGATTATCGTTGAAGTAATTCGAAACTTACCACTACTTTTAATTATATTTTTCACGTATTTTGCACTTCCAGAAGCAGGATTGAAATTAGAAATTATAACAGCTGTAATTGTTGCTTTAACAATATTTGAAGCAGCAATGATATCTGAAATTGTTCGAAGTGGCCTATTATCTATTGAAAAAGGACAGATTGAGGCCGCAAGATCTTCAGGATTAACGTATGTTCAAGCACTTTGGCATATTATTTTACCGCAAGCATTAAGAAGAATGGTCCCGCCGCTTGTCAGTCAGTTTATTTCATTGCTGAAAGATACAGCGCTAGCAGTCGTTATATCACTGCCAGAGCTTATGCATAATGCTCAAATTATTAGCGGACAAAATGTAAATTATATGATTCCGACGTTTATAGTAGTAGCTTGTATGTATTTTATCGTGAACTATAGTTTATCAATTTTATCGAGAAGATTAGAACTCCGCTAACCCTTACAATATATGTAAGGGTTTTTCCCTTGTTTATCCTTATTTTCCTCTAATTAGAATCTAAACCTAGCAATAATTCGATTTTTTATATTATTTTATCAGAAAAGTTTTAATTTTATATAGAAATTGTAACCGCTTTCGTGTATATTTTTATTATCAGAAAATTTTAACAAGATATAGGGGTATTGGTAGGGGGAGGATTTAGATGCAGCAACCAACGAATGAGAAATTACATCGTACGATGAAGAGTAGACATTTATTTATGATCGCACTAGGTGGTGTAATCGGGACTGGTTTTTTCTTAGGTTCAGGTTACACCATTAATCAGGCTGGACCAGGGGGAGCCATCCTTTCATATTTAGTGGGCGGATTTATTATGTATTTAACAATGCTTTGTCTTGGAGAGTTAACGGTAGCAATGCCAGTTTCAGGTTCTTTCCAAAAGTATGCGACGAAGTTTATTGGACCAGGAACGGGCTTTATGATCGGCTGGCTATATTGGCTTGGCTGGGCAGTGACAGTAGGTTTAGAGTTAACGTCAATCGGTTTAATGATGAAAAGATGGTTTCCAAATGTTGATGTTTGGGTATGGTGTCTCGTATTCGGCGTTATTTTATATGCTTCAAACGCTATCTCAGCGAAAAGTTATGCTGAATTAGAGTTTTGGTTCTCTAGTATTAAAGTAGTTACAATTCTTGCGTTTGTTGTTCTTGGTGGTAGTGCATTATTAGGGTTTATATCATATGACGGAAAAGAAGCAGCACCTCTTTTCTCTAACTTTGTAAGCGATGGTGGATTATTCCCGAATGGACTAGCTGCCGTATTACTTACAATGATTACAGTTAACTTCTCGTTCCAAGGAACAGAGTTAATCGGGATTGCAGCAGGAGAAAGTAAAGATCCTGAAAAAACAATTCCACGTGCGATTCGTAATACAGTATGGCGCATTATGTTATTCTTCATTTTAACAATGACGATTTTAGTAGGATTAATTTCTTGGAAAGAAGCTGGCGTAATTGAAAGTCCATTCGTAGTCGTATTTGATAAAATTGGTATTCCATACGCGGCTGATATTATGAACTTCGTTATTATTACAGCGTTACTATCTGTAGCGAATTCAGGATTATACGCGGCAACTCGTATATTATGGTCACTTGCAAATGAAGGAATGGCACCAACATCGTTCCAGAAAGTAAATAACCGTGGTATTCCAATTACAGCACTAGTTGTAACGATTGCAGTAGCTGGCCTTTCTTTATTCACAAGTTTTCTTGCAGAAGATACAGTATACATGTACTTACTATCTATAGCTGGTTTATCAGCTGTTTCAAGTTGGATCATTATTGCTTTATCGCAACTTCGCTTTAGAAGCCAGTATATAAAAGGCGGAGGGAAGTTAGAGGACTTAAAGTATAGAACACCGTTATATCCAATTGTTCCAATTTTAGCTTTAATTACAAATAGCATCGTCGTTATTAGTTTAGCGTTTATTCCTGAACAAAGAATGGCGTTATATTGTGGTATTCCATTTATCATTTTCTGCTACATATATTATTATATAAATAAGAAACGGCAGAAACCGATGAAGGTGGAGACAACAAATGAAACTAACAATCAAACACGATGATATTGAGGCAGATTTATCGTATGGTCCATTAGCGATTGGAAGAGAGAACGGATATTCACCATTACAATTACTCGTTTCTTCTATCGCAGGATGTAGTGCAATTGTTTTTCGAACAATTTTAGAAAAGAAACGTATTTCATACGATACGTTTACGATTGAAACGGAAATTGGTAGAAGTGAAGCATTATCAAAACCGGTTGAAAGTGTTCATTTACACTATAAAATTAAAGCAGAGAACATTACAGAAGAGCAGTTGGACAAGGCGCTACAGCTTGCAGTGAAAAATTGCACAATTGTTCAATCTGTAAAAGATAGTATAAAAGTTACGGAAACGATTGAATTAATAAAGTGAAACTGTAATCAGTGGGAGTGTTTATCCCCACTGATTACTAGTTGAACCAATCGG
>NZ_BOQB01000162.1 GCF_018332475.1 Bacillus sanguinis
CCTTTTATCCCGCATTTAACGGGCAGTAAGACCCCCCACCTCAAAATTCAGCGAAAGCAAAGAAGCTAGGTGGGAGTCGGGCTGCCCGTAAAATCCCGATTGGTTCAACTAATAATCAGTGGGGGATGAACAAAACCCCCACTGATTAAAGTTTCACTTTATTATAAATAGCAATAGAAAAGACGACCGTCTATACCCGGTCGTCTTTTCTTATTTTTGATTTGATTGTAAAGTTTCCTTTAGCTCCTCAAACTTCTCATTTAATTGATCTGTCATCATTTTCATAGCTGTTTTTCGATCTATTTGTTCTTCAGCATCAATTTGAATTGGGTCTCCAAAAATCAATTGTGCTTTTTTCCCTTTTATTAATTCTTTTATACTTGATGGGCCAATATAAGCTGCCGGTACTAACGGAACGTTAGAACGTAGCGCAATCGTAACAGCCCCAGCTTTTAATGAAACGTCCTCTGTTGATCGCGTTCCACTTGGGAAAATCCCCACTACTTTACCTTCTTTTAATAGGCGTGATGGAATTTTAAGTGTACTCGGTCCTGGATTCGCATGATCTACAGGGAATGCATTCACATTTTTAAAGAACCAATTTTTGAACTTCCCTTCAAATAATTCTTTTTTGGCCATGTAATGAATTTGAGTCGGATACATCCCTGTAGCTAACATTAATACATCCATAAAACTTGTATGCGTGCAAGCAACAACATACGGGCCACCTTCTGGTAACTTTTCTCTTCCTTGCACTTCTACTTTCCCAGCGGTTTTAAATATATATTTTAACAAAAATGTAATTGGTTTATACATTTGTTTCGTCCCTTTCTGAACATCCGAATTATAATCATTTTCTTACAACAATTATAACACTAAGTTTTAGGAGTTGGTAATAATTTTAAGTATTAATTGTTACATTTCAATTCTTACAAAAGTGTAATTTTCTTGTAAGCTAATTCGATAGTTACTTCTTAAGATATTACATACAATTAAGTCAGAAAGAAACAACAACTATTCGAAAAGGAGCGGATTCATATGATGAACAAAATGAAATCAAACAATTTTTTAAATACAGTGGGCATGGTATTTTCCGCTCTAATCGATGCAAAATCTGTTGCTTCTACATTAAACAAGTAAGGAGAATACATGATGAACAATATCACTTTTAACAAATTAGATTTTTTAGGATTAGCTAGCGGCTCAATTCTTCTTACTGCTTTTATTTACGCTGCTACGCTTGTATAACTTTGTGTCCCCTTTCCCCTTTATATAGAAAAAGACGACCGTCTATGCCCGGTCGTCTTTTTAAATGTTTCTTTCTTTCAACTCTTTTAAAAGCTGTATCATTTCAGCTTGTTGTTTTATCTTCTTACGACCATTGCGATTAATTGCTGCCAACTCACAAGCAACTCCAACGGCAAAGAAAAACAATAAACTTTCTAACATATGAAATCCTCCAATTGCCTATTAAACAGCTTGGCGTAATTGCTTTTCTTGTAAAATCTTCTTATTTATATTTTCTTCTTTTCTCTGACAAACGTTATTGCGAATAAGTGCTGCAATAACAAGTAAAGTTCCTACAATATCAAACATTGTTATTTGATATCCTTGCATCATCATAATAATTAAAGTCGTAATAGGCACAAAGTTAATAAATAAAATCCCATTAATAGATGATAAGATTTTCACACCATAATTCCAGGCGAGTAATGCTACGATTCCCGGTAATGTCATCATAAACAATAAATCATATTTCACGATAGAAATCGTTCCCATGCTCGGAACCGGTACATATCCAAGCGATGTAATGATTACAGTTATAATCCCTGTAACAGTCGTACCGAATACACACGTCAACGTAGAATAACGTAATGTTGACCAATCGCTACACGTTTGGCCACCCATCGTATAGATAACCCAACCTACAACCCCAACAAATATACACGCTAGTGAAAACATGTTATCTTTCAATGTTAAAAAGAAACTCATATCACCTTTTGTAATAACAAATATAGCTCCTACAAAAGCGATCATCATGCTCATTATCATATACTTTTTCGGTTTTACATGCTTATATCCCCATAGAATACAAATAGAAATCATCGGCATAAGTGCTTCCATAATGGAGGCTACCATCACGCCTGATTTTCCCATTAACATTTGACCTAAAAATATAAGTACATTATATACAGTAAACGCCATCGTCCCGAAAAAGACAAGTAACTTTCCTCTTCCCTCTAAACGAAATGCCTGTTTTCCTTCTTTCATTAACAACAATACAATCAGTACGATTGCCACCGCTCCGTAGCGAATAAGTGAAAAATAAAATGGATCTATGTATTCTAACGCATGATCAGCAACTGGAAACATCGCTCCCCATGACATACTTGCAATTAAACATGCTAAAGCCCCTATTATCATTTGACCTTTTCTCAATACAATTCCTCCGCTTCTTTCTATTTGCACAAAGAGAATTGTAAAAGAAAAAATATATCACGTAAAATGATTCAAAATGATGTTAACTATCACTTATAATGATAGTTAACATCAAGGAGGATCATACTATGGAATTAAGAGACTTACAAATCTTCCAAAGTGTTGCCGACCAAGGTAGTGTAAGTGGCGCAGCAAAGGAATTAAACTACGTACAATCAAATGTAACTGCACGTATTAAACAACTAGAAAACGAACTAAAAACACCGCTCTTTTATCGTCATAAACGAGGCATGACTTTAACAGCTGAAGGAAGAAAAATGCTCGTTTATGTTCATAAAATTTTGCAAGATGTTGATGAGCTAAAACAAGTATTTTTAGATAGTGAAACACCGTCTGGTATATTAAAAATTGGTACAGTCGAAACAGTAAGTACATTACCTACCATTTTATCTTCTTACTATAAACGCTATCCGAATGTCGATTTATCATTACAAGCAGGTTTAACAGAAGAATTGATTAGAGAAGTCCTTAACCATCAATTAGATGGTGCCTTTATATCAGGTCCAATTAAACATCCACTAATCGAACAGTATGATGTTAGCACAGAAAAATTAATGCTTGTAACACAAAATAAAGCTTTTCATATAGAAGAATTTACAACAACGCCTCTACTCGTTTTTAACCAAGGATGTGGATATCGTTCCAAACTAGAACGATGGCTGAAAGATGAAGGTTTGCTACCAAAAAGAATTATGGAATTCAATATATTAGAGACGATATTAAACAGTGTTGCACTCGGCCTTGGAATTACACTTGTACCACAATCTGCTGTCCACCATCTTTCTAAAGCAGGTAAAGTGCATTGTCATGCAATCCCTGAAAAATATGGTAGTATTTCAACAGTTTTCATACGCCGTAAAGATAGCTATATGACGAATTCAATGCGTAGCTTTTTAAAAACAATTGAAGAGCATCATCATATCAATATGCTTTAAAAGACATTCTTACATGAATGTCTTTTTTTCTTACAAAAGTGTAAGCCTCCCGTAAGCTAATTCGATAGTTGCAGGCGATTATATTTCCTATAATTAAGACATAAAGCAGGGCAACAACAATTCGAAAAGGAGCGGATACACATGATGAACAAAATGAAATCAAACAAATTTTTAAATACAATGGGCATGGTGCTATCCGCACTTGTCGATGCAAAATCTGTTGCAACTACACTAAACAAATAAGAAGAGATTATAATGAACAACATTACTTTCAACAAATCAGACTTTTCCCCGCATTAACGGGCAGTAAGACCCCCACTTCAAAATTCAACGAAATCAAAGAAGTTAGGTTTGGGATCAACTGCCCGTAAAAGCCCGATTGGTTCAACTAATAATCAGCGAGGGATACCCCGCCCTCACTGATTAAAGTTTCACTTTATCGGACTTGCAAGTGGAGCTACTCTTCTTACAGCTTTCATTTACACACTTGCTCAAGGTCTTGTTTAACACTTTGTTTCCCCAAACCCCTTTATATAGAAAAGGCTGCTCGTCTTATAGACAAGCAGCTTTTTAGTTTATTTCATATATAATTTGACCTGTTTTCGTCATATCGTATCCGCCAATCGCTTTTAATTCATTATGAAATTCTTCCGATTGCAGAATGTCTTTCACGGCTTCAATCAGCTTTTCATTTTCTTTATTCTTCAAAATCACCAAATCATACTGTTCTTTCATGATTGGAATAAAGTCTACATTTACAATTTGCGAAAACTTTTCTGATCCTACTCCTACATCAGCTTTTCCATTTGCGACTTGCGTGGCAACACCAAGATGATTCGATTCTTCCCATTCGTATCCATTAATACGTTCTTTATTTAACTTTTGAATTCGCAATTGTTCATCGACTAACACCCTAATGCCAGAGCCTTTTTCTCGATTTACAAATCGTATAGATGATTGAGATAAATCATCCCATGTTTTTATATTTTTAGGATTCCCCTTTTGCACATAAAACCCGACGTTCCTCGCTAATAAATTAATCATCGTACACGGTTGTCCAACTAAAATACGTTTTACGTAAGGAACATTATATGTACCCGTTTCGCCATCAAACAAATGCAAACTAACGATATTTCCTTCCCCTTGATACATCTTTACTAAACTCGTTAAACTACCTTGATATGCCCTTAATATACTTGAACTTGGCAGGCGATTCTCTATACGTTTCGCCAACATATCTAACGTTAGTTCTTGTCCGCTAATAATACATGTATTCAAGCCTCCACTATCTTCGCTCTTTACAGGAGTACCTTGTATTTTCCCTGTTTTCATTTGCTTTATATATTGTTCTAAATCCGTTGCATCAATGCGCATCTGTCTACCAATTCTATAAGAAGGCAGTTCTCCTTTTTTTATTAGATCGTATACAGTTAATTTTGATACTTTTAATCGCTTCGCTACTTCTTCCGTTGTGTAGGAATGATGATCCATAGACGATTCCTCACTTTCTTCCTTCATTGTAACAAAGAAAAGAATATTTCTCCTATATAAAAACAACTACATCGTTCAAATTATATTCAATTATAACTAGTTATATCTAATTATAATTAGTTATAATTAATTATATCAAAACGAGAGGGGATTTTTTTATGAACAAGTTTACATTACGATCCATCGGGGCACTTATACTTTCTTTTCTTCTTATATTTAGCGTTGGATGTACAAGTGGAGATAAGAAAGAGAAATCAACTGCTAAAGAAGGAAAAACAGTTGAACTTACTATATCAGCTGCTGCAAGCTTACAAGATGCATTAAAAGAAATTGAAACAAAATATAAAGAAAAAGAACCTACTATTAAGCTTTCTTTTAACTTCGGTGCTTCTGGTGCACTTCAACAACAAATCGAACAAGGTGCACCTGCTGATTTATTCTTCTCAGCAGCCGAAGATAAATTCCAAACTCTTGTTAAAAAAGGATTCATTCATGAAAAAGAAGGGAAAAATCTTCTTGGAAATGAACTCGTTCTAGTCGTCCCAAAAGATAGTTCCCTTTCAAAAATTCAAGATTTAAAAGATGAAAAAATCAAGAAAATCGCACTTGGTACACCTGAATCAGTACCTGCAGGAAAATACGCGAAGACTTCTCTTACACATGAAAACCTATGGAATGACATTCAAAATAAAATCGTATTTACAAAAGATGTTCGCCAAGTGTTAACATATGTAGAAACAGGTAATGTCGATGCTGGTATTGTATACAAAACAGATGCTCTTATTTCAAACAAAGTAAAAATTGGAGAGACAGCAGCAGCTACTTCTCATGAGCCAATTCACTATCCTTTAGGTGTTATAAAAGAATCTAAGCACAAGAAAGAGGCGACTTCATTTTATGAGTATTTGCAGTCAAAAGATGCACAATCTATCTTTAAGAAATATGGATTTACAGTCCTATCATAATTGCCATGAGCTTTGATGCTATTTTGTCACCAATCTTTCTATCTTTACGAGTAGCTGCATGCGCCACCATTATCGTTACCATTTTAGGAACGATTATCGGACGGGCTTTAGCCCGCTCCTCATGGCGATATAAAGTTATATTAGAAACAATTTTCTTATTACCAATGGTACTTCCGCCAACTGTAATTGGCTTTTTTCTCATTATCATTTTTGGAAATAATAGTCCCATTGGAATGTGGATAGAATCCTTGTTTCAGCATTCTATTATGTTCACATCTACTGCTGCAATCATCGCTTCTACAGTTGTTGCATTCCCGCTTATGTACCAATCAGCAAAAACAGGATTTTCTATCGCAAATGTACAAATTGAAGAAAGTGCTCGTGACCTTGGTGCAAGTGAATATCAAGTTTTTCTACACGTCACACTTCCACTTGCATTTCCTGCCTTACTAAGCGGAATGATTTTGAGCTTTGTTCGTGCGCTCGGTGAGTTTGGTGCTACACTCATGTTTGCTGGAAACATTCCTGGTAAAACACAGACTATCCCAACTGCAATTTATATGGCGATTGATGCAAGTAATATGCAACTCGCTTGGACACTTGTAGTTATCACTATTAGTATGTCACTCCTATTTCTGCTATGTATCCAGCTTATCAATAAAAAAATTACTAACTCTTAAAGCAGCTTTTTTCGAAGCTGCTTATTTATTTCTTAGGAAATAAATAAGCAGTCGGGAAATAACTGAATTTTACCTCTTATTAAAATATACATTTTATTTGAATTCACTTTCTAAAATAGGCAATTTCCTGTTATTATATGGAGGTGTTTCAAAAAATGAAGAAATGAAAACGCATTTATATCGTGAATTCTTCATCCTGTTTTAGCGATCGGTAATCTTCTACTCTATTAGTGGGGCATTACCGATCGTTAGAACGATATGTAATTATATTGGTATAGGAAATCGAAGGGAGTCTTGTAATGGACATTTTATTAGCGCTTCTTCCTGCAATTGCATGGGGAAACATCTTATTAGTAAGCGTAAAAATGGGCGGTGGTGCATATAGCCAAACGGTAGGTATGACAATCGGTGCTCTATTCTTCGCAACAATTATGTATGTATTTACTCAACCCGCTTTAACAATGACAGTCTTGATTGTTGGTTTTATTTCAGGTTTATTCTGGGCTTTAGGACAAGTAAACCAATTAAAAACAGTTGAAAAACTAGGTGTTTCAACTACTGTAACAATTTCTACTGGTATGCAACTTGTTGCAACTTCTATCTTTGGGGTTATCGCTTTCCGTGAGTGGACTACTACAACAACGATTGTTCTGGGAACGATTGCAATCCTATTAATCGTAGTTGGTGTTGTATTCACATCATTAGATGATAAAGAAAATGCTCAGCCACCAGGACAATTGAAAAAAGGACTTCTTACTTTAATTGTTTCTACTTTCGGTTATCTTGTATATGTAATTATTATCCGTTGGTATAATATCGATGGTTGGTCTGCTATTTTACCACAAGCAGTTGGTATGTTTGTTGGTGCGGTTGTACTGACATCTAAACATAAACCATTTAACAAATATGCAATCCGTAATGCTTTATCTGGTTTACTATGGGGAACTGGAAACTTATTCTTACTTCTTTCACTACCACGTGTTGGAGTAGCAACAAGCTTCCCATTATCTCAAACTGGAATCGTTATCTCAACATTCGGTGCGATTGTCTTCTTAGGTGAAAAGAAAACAAAACGTCAATTGATCTTTATTGCACTAGGTAGTGTTTTAATTATCGGCGGCGCCGTATTGTTAGGTATGACAAAAGCATAAACTTATAAACTATTAATCCCTGAAGCGGTTATGCTTCAGGGATTTTTTATTACCACTGTTTTTTAAGTATAATAATTTTTATAACTTTATTTGTATTACCCACCTCCCTCCATTTTCATCCTTCTCACAATAAGCCTTTTCTTTTTACAAAATTCTCTTAAAAATGGTATCGTTTTTTATAACATATCTCCACTAGAAAGGAATAAAGGATATGCTAACTAAACATCGAATTTTATTTATTGGTGCTGGTCGTATGGCAGAAGCTATATTTTCCGGATTACTTAAAACAAGCAAAGAATACATCGAAGAAATTATCGTTTCTAACCGAAGCAACGTAGAAAAGCTAGAACAATTACAAGCGCGATATAATGTGTCCACTACAACAGATTGGAAGCAACATGTTACATCTGTTGATACGATTGTTTTAGCAATGCCACCTTCTGCGCATGAAGAATTATTAGCAGAATTATCTCCGTTACTATCGAAGCAACTCGTCGTAACAGTAGCCGCTGGCATTGGCCCATCTTATTTAGAAGAAAGACTTCCCGAGGGAACACCTGTTGCTTGGATTATGCCAAATACAGCTGCTGAAATTGGAAAGTCTATCTCCTTATATACAATGGGACGATCAGTAAACGAGATACATCAGGAAACCTTGCAACTGCTTTTAAGGGGCATTGGTACTTCGCAACTTTGCACTGAAGAGGAAGTTCATCAGCTTACTGCAGTTACTGGAAGTGCACCAGCTTTCCTTTATTACTTTGCTGAAAGCTTAATTGAAGCAACAAAAAGTTATGGAGTCGATGAAGTAACCGCAAGACACCTTGTCATTCAAATGATTTCCGGCTCTGCTTCTATGCTTGAACAAACGCAAGATCCAGCTAACCTCCGCGAACAAGTAACAACACCAGGTGGTTCCACAGCTGAGGGTCTCAAATCTCTATATAAATATAATTTTTCAGAGGCAATTCAAAAAGCAGTAGAAGCAACAAACAAAAAAGCTAGGGGGAAATAATATGCATTTAACAAGTTTAAAAGACTATACAACATTACATAACGGTGTAAAAATGCCTTGGTTTGGTTTAGGTGTTTTTAAAGTAGAGGATGGTTCAGAAGTAATTGAATCTGTAAAAGCAGCAATTAAAAATGGCTACCGTAGCATTGATACTGCAGCAATTTATCAAAACGAAGAAGGCGTTGGACAAGCAATCCGTGAATCAGGTGTTTCACGTGAAGAATTATTTATTACATCAAAAGTATGGAATAGCGATCAAGGATATGAAACGACACTTCAAGCATTTGAAACGACATTAGAAAAATTAGGTCTAGAATATTTAGATTTATATTTAGTACATTGGCCTGTAAAAGGGAAATATACTGAATCATGGAAAGCATTAGAAAAGCTTTATAAAGATGGCCGTGTTCGTGCAATTGGCGTGAGTAATTTCCATATTCACCACTTACAAGACGTATTTGAAATTGCTGAAATTAAGCCAATGGTCAACCAAGTGGAATACCACCCACGTTTAGCACAAGAAGAATTACACGCTTTCTGTAAAGAACATAATATCCAGCTTGAAGCTTGGTCACCATTAATGCAAGGACAGCTACTAGATAATACAACGTTACAAGAAATTGCGACAAAATATAATAAATCTACTGCACAAATTATTTTACGATGGGATCTACAAAACGAAGTTGTAACAATCCCTAAATCTATTAAAGAACATCGCATTATTGAAAATGCAAATATATTCGATTTTGAATTAAGTGCTGATGACATGAAAGCAATTCAAGCTCTAAATGAAGATCGTCGCGTTGGTCCAGATCCAGATAACTTTAACTTCTAGTAGAAAAACCACTGCCATATGCAGTGGTTTTTCATTAAAGAAAACTGAAAATTTAAACTATATTCCATTCAGTTGACACTTCATCATCCAAGGTGTAAGATTTTGAATTATCAAAGAAACGCAAAAATTAATAAAGTTTATTCGTTTACTCATTGTATCAAGAGAGGTGGAGGGACTGGCCCTTTGAAACCTCGGCAGCAGGTTCATTTTTGAATACTGTGCCACTTCCTGCAAGCTTTATGCTTGAAAGATAGAATGAGGGACTTCGTTTATATACGGGTGCATAACTTGTACGTAAAAATCCCTCTTTCTCAATATGAAAAGAGGGATTTTTTTTCATTTCCCTCATCATCATCCAAACTTAATTATTTAGGAGGAAAATCAAATGAAAAAGAAGTTTGTACCCGGTATTGCATCAGTTGTAGGAGTAAGTATTTTATTAACTGGTTGCGGTAGTTATAAAAACGAAGCAGGCGGAGCAAATGCAAAAGACGAGGCGCCTAGTAAGCAGGTTTTAAACTTATCTTCACCTACTGAAATACGAACAATGGATACAGCTCGTGCTACAGATACTGATTCTGGTCAAGTAATGCGAAACGTATTTGAAGGTTTGTATAATCTTGGTGAAGGTAACAAACCTGTCCCTGGTGTTGCAAAATCTCATGAAGTAAGTGGCGATAAGACGAAATACACATTCCACCTGCGAGATTCAAAATGGTCAAACGGCACTCCTGTTACAGCAAAAGACTTTGTCTTCGCTTGGCAAAGAGCTGTTGATCCAGCAACAGCCTCTGAATATGCATTTTTATTCTTTGATATTAAAAACGCAACAAAAATTAACAACAAAGAACTTCCAGCCGAGCAACTTGGTGTAAAAGCAGTTGATGACCATACGTTTGAGGTAGAATTAGAGCGTCCTGTTCCGTACTTTATTAGCTTAACAGCGTTCCCAACATTTCTACCAATTAACGAGGAATTCTTTAAAGCACAAGGTGATAAGTACGCTTTAGAAGACAATACAATCTTGTACAACGGAGCTTTTACACTAAGCGATTGGAAGCACGAGCAAAGCTTTAAATTCAAGAAAAACCCTACCTATTGGGATAAAGATACTGTCAAACTGGAAGAAATCAATTTTAACGTCGTAAAAGAAAAATCTACAGAAGTAAATTTATTCGAGTCAAAACAATTAGACCGTATCAAACTAACATCTGACTTCGTTGATAAATATAAAAAAGATGCCAACTTTAAAGAACGTCCGAACGTAGGGGTACAGTTTCTACGTATGAATCAACAAAATAAAGTACTTCAAAACGTTTCTGCACGTCAAGCAATCGATCAAACAATCGATCGAAAATCCTTTGTAAATACGTTATTAAATGACGGCTCTACACCAACCTCTAGTCTCGTGCCGAAAAACTTCGCAAAAGGACCTGACGGAACAGACTTCCGTACTGCAAATGGTGATTTAACAAAGGTTGATACAAAATCTGCACAAGAATTATGGAAAAAGGCGAAACAAGAACTTGGATCTGAAAAAATAACGTTAGAACTATTAACAAGTGACGGTGACCTTGAGAAGAAAACTGGTGAATTCTTAAAAGGACAACTAGAAAAGAATTTAGATGGCTTAACAGTGACGATAAAACCGCAACCACGTAAACAACAAGTTTCACTTTTATTAAAAGGTGACTACGAAATTGGAATTGACGGCTGGAGCCCTGACTTTGCGGATCCAATTACATTCCTTGAGCTATTTACAACGAATAACCCTTATAACTTAGATCATTACTCTAATAAGGAATTCGATGAAACAATAGCAAAAGTGAAAACAACCTTAGCCGGTGATGAAAAAGCTCGCTGGGAAGCATTACTAGCATCCGAGAAAATATTATTTAAAGACTCTGTTATCGCTCCTCTTTATCAAAAAGGAGAATCTTATTTAGAACGTTCTTATGTGAAGGGAATTGTGCAAGTAGACTTTGCAGGTCAATTAAACTTCAAATGGGCACAAATTGAAAAATAAAAGGCAACCTGAATTGAAGTTTTTCTCCCCATACCAATTGTTTTATTGGAAAAATGTATTAAAAGCGGATTTCTCAATAGGAGAAAATCCGCTTTTTTAATATAGTATTCTCAAAAAATAATACTCCTATTTTTATTATTGACATATAGTTATTTCTAATGTTAATATTCTAAATAATCAAAGAAACGAAATATTTAACCATCAAAATATAATGTCTTCTATGCTGAAACATATAACGATAGATTATAGTTCATCATGTATATACATATAGAACACCTGATTACCTACATGCACATATCTATAATAGGCTTTCTCTTCTTCTATAGTTACACTTCAAGACATGAACATTATGACGTTACGAACAACACACATTTAGGGAGGAACGAACAATGAAGAAAAAAGTTGTACCTGTTGTTGCATCTGTTTTAGGGGCAAGTCTATTACTAACTGCTTGCGGAGGAAATAAAAATAATGCAAGCGGAGCGAAAGCAAATGATAAGGCACCTGATAAACAGGCAATTAACTTATCATTCGCTTCAGAAATTCCAACAATGGATGTTGCGAAAGCAACGGATGGGGAATCCATGAACGTAATGCGAAATGTTTTTGAAGGTTTATATGCAATGGGAGAAGATAATAAACCGATTCCTGGTGTTGCTGAGTCAGTTGACGTTAGTCCTGATAAAACAAAATATACATTCCACCTGCGTGATTCAAAATGGTCAAACGGTACTCCTGTTACAGCAAAGGATTTCGTCTTCGCTTGGCAACGTGCCGTAAATCCTGATACAGCAGCTGAATATGCATTCTTATTCTTCGATATACAGAATGCGAAACAAATAAACCAAAAACAATTACCGGTTGATCAATTAGGTATTAAAGCTGTTGATGACAAAACTTTAGAAGTACAACTAGACCGTCCTGTTCCCTACTTCTTAAGCTTAACAACATTCTCAACATTCTTACCAATTAATGAAGAGTACTTAAAGTCTCAAGGCGATAAATACGGTTTAGAAACAAATCATTTAATTTACAACGGTGCTTTCACATTAGATAACTGGAAGCATGAACAAAGCTTCCAATTGAAGAAGAATCCTAACTATTGGGATGCTAAAACGGTAAAATTAGAAGAAATCAACTTCAATGTCGTTAAAGATAAGTCTACAGAAGTTAACTTATATGATTCAGGACAAATTGATCGTGTTGCTTTAACTGCAGAGTTTGTTGATAAATATAAGGGCGATCCAAACTTCAAAGAACGCGCTGAAGTTGGTATTCAATTTTTACGACTAAATCAAAAAAATGAAACATTAAAAAATCAACATGCACGCCTTGCTATTAACGGAGCAATGAATAAAAAGGCATACGTAGAAACAATTTTAAATAACGGCGCTGTTCCAGCTGAAGGAATGGTTCCTGCGAAATTTGCAAAGAGTCCAGAAGGCAATGACTTCCGTAAAGAAAATGGAAATCTAGTCAAGGATGATGTGAAAACAGCGAAAGAAAACTGGAAAAAAGCGAAGCAAGAACTTGGTACTGACAAAGTAACAATTGAACTATTAACAAGTGATAATGCTTTAGCTAAAAAGACTGGTGAATATTTAAAAGGTGAACTCGAAAAGAACTTAGATGGATTAACAGTGAATTTAAAACCGCAACCACGTAAACAACAGTTAAAACTACTATTAAGTGGTGACTACGAAATTGGTATTGACGGCTGGGGCCCTGACTTTGCTGATCCAATTACATTCTTAGATTTATTTACAACAGATAGTGCTTATAACTTCGATAAATACTCTAACAAAGAGTACGATGAGCTAATCCATAAAGTGAAAACAGATTTAGCTGGCGATGAAAAGGCACGCTTTGAAGCAATGAAGCAAGCTGAAAAAATCTTATTACAAGACGGTGCTGTCGCTCCTTTATACCAACAAGGTCGTTCTTACTTACAACGCGGATTTATTAAAGGACTTGTAACAACTGACTTCGGCGGTGAATTTAACTACAAGTGGACAGAAGTTGCAAAATAATAAAAATAAAAAAGGTATCCAATCGAGGATACCTTTTTTATTTTATACCTCTTTAACTACAGAATTCCTTCCCATTATAATTCCTTTTATAGATGAAGTAATCACTGCTACCGATTGTGTAACTAATACAATGACTAATAATGAAATAATATTTTTCTCTAAACTAACTCCCCCAAATATTATTGTATAATAGCCATTTGCTGCATAGGTTGCGGGAAATAATTCGCCGATTGTTTGATATATTTTAGAAAGCATCTCATGTGGTAGGATTACACCCGAACTTACGAGTTGTAACGATAGTGAAATTATATTAAAGATCATACCTGTATTTCCGAAAACAGATATGGATATTTGTTTTAATGCAAAAAGAAGGGGAAGAAAACTATTGTCAATAATCCTCTTTCCCTTCCTTTTGCATTGAACCAAAACTCATCATAAATATAAACAAAAACATCAAATATGTTCTCCACGTCAAAGAAGGTATATGCCCTGACCAAAGATAGCTAATGAAATAATTAATTCCCATAATACAAGACGATATTACTAAACTAATGCTTATTAGTTTTACATATTTGAGCATATCTTTTCTCCTTACTTTTCTATTTCTTCAAATTGCAGATTTACCGGTTCTTCTAGTAGTGTTTCATAAAAGTTTTCAGCCAAATCTGTTGAAGGAATTTTTTCATCCACTTCATCAAATCGAATACTATCTAGCCACACACAGCCTTCTCCTGATAATAAAACACCAAATGCAATACCAAGCGCTCCTTCTTTTATATCTAATACAACCGAGTACGATTGCCAGTTATTCGTATTTTTAATGGGGCGATTTTGCATGTTATCCATAGCGAGCGGTTCCGTATCATTTCCGTCTACTCGCATCCACAACCCTGCCCAATCTCTTACGTTTTCACTCTTAACAAATGCTGTAAAACGTAATCTCTTCCCTACATATTTATCCGCTCGGAACATTTGCATTAATGTTGAAAATCCTCCGTGCGTAACACTCTCTTTTGCTTTTATGTATGCAGATACTTTCCCTTGATGAACAACTTCATAATCTAAACCCATCTCATATTCAGCAGGATGACTTCCACTTAAGATCCATCCTTTCGGTATACCTTTTTGCATTGAAACACCCTCTCTTTCTATATAAAATGACTGGAAGTACTTTCGATATTTCTTTGGTGGCAATTGAAACATTCTTTTAAAAGCTCTCGTAAATGCCTCTTGTGAGGAAAAGCCATATTGCATTGCAATATCAATAACAGCTCTTTCAGTTGATACTAAAGCCTGTGCAGCATGAGTTAATCTTCTCTTTCGAATATAATCCGTTACACTCATCCCAATATACCTTTGAAAAATACGATGAAAATGGTACATCGATACCGCACTGTGAAATGCTACTCTGTCTGTTGTAAGCTCCTCATGTAAGTGATCCTCTATATACTCAATTGATTTTTTTATCATCTCTTTATATTCTTCATGCATTTTAGTCCCTCCTCACAACCTTAATTTACCATATACATACAAATTGTTTTTGATTTAAATTGCGGATTAAGCTTTGTGGCTACAAGTTAATAATTTATTTTCAACACATACATAATTACATGTTTTTTGGAAAAACTTGTATAGAACCAATTTACATAAGGAGGAATTTATAATGAGAATTTTACTATCAGTTTTATTAGCGCTTATGCTAGTGCCCGCATTAACAGGATGTAAGGCTCCTGCAAAAGAAGACACAACTTCCAATAAAAAGACTACAGAAGAGGCAAAGAATGAAGCCCCTGCTGATTTAAAACTAAACTTCAATGAATTTAGTTTAGATGCAGACTATCAAGATACGAAGAAAGACTATGAGGCTGATTATAAAAACGTAGCAGCAGATAAAAAAATGGAAGCAAAACTTGAAGACCACAAATCAAATGCAAAGTTTACAGGTGACGAGGCTATCACAAAATTAAGCCCACTTCTACAAGAATTAAAATTTGATAAAGATACTCCTGACCAAGAAGTAATCGATCAAGTCTTAAACGTGTTCAAACTTGATAAAGACTATCAAAAATTCGAGTTAGAAGTTGTCTTCTCTGATGGAACAAAAAAAGAGTATAAAAGAGAAATAAAATAAAGAAGTAGGCAGTTGCCTACTTCTTTATTTTTGCATATCTTAAATCCGGTTTAGATCCAACATAATATTGAAGTCCAGATACCGTTTGTTTCTGTAAATAAGAATCCGATGGGAATATAATTGGGATTAATGGTGAATCTGTAAACATAATATCTTCCGCTTTATGCAGTAAGTCAAAACGCTTATCTTCATTTTGTTCCACTTCTGCTTCTTTCACTAAAGCATCAAATTCTTTATTATGCCATTTTGCATAGTTGTTTGGACCATCACCTGCATATAAATCTAGTTTAGTAATTGGGTCTAATAAAGAACCGCCCCATCCCATATAAGCTAATTGGAAATCACTTTGCTTATATGTGTCGATGTAACTCTTCCACTCTTTATTTTCTAATTTAATATCTACGCCAAGATTTTTCTTAAACATTTCCTGCATTGCTTCTGCTACTTTTTTATGCTGTGTATCTGTAGTGAATTTTAATGTTACTTCAGGTAATGTAGACCATCCTTGTTCTTTCATACCTTCTTCTAGTAATTTCTTCGCTTCTGCTGTATCAAATTTTACGTAATCACCTTTTTCTTTACGGAAATCACGACCACTTTGTGTTTTTGCTCCTTCTGGAACGAATGCATATGCTTCTTGCGCATTATTCTTATACAGTTTTTCAACGATAAACTTACGATCAACTGCTAATGAAAATGCTTTACGTACTTTCGCATTTGTAAATGGCTCTTTTTCTACGTTAAATGAGTAAATATAAGATGAGAAGCCCGCAACACGTTTATATTCTTTATTCCCCTTTTCTTTCTCAATCATCTCTTGTGGTAAGCCACTTAATAAATCTAACTCTTTGGATTTGTACAATTGATACGCTGTTTTAGAGTCTGGAATAATACGAAACTCAATTTCTTTTAACGTTACCTTTTTATCATAGTATTCTTTATTTTTTTGTACTGTAATTGCTTGGTTATGCTTCCATTCTTTTAACGTGAATGGTCCATTTGTAATTAACTCTTTTGGATTTGTTTTTAATTTGTTGTTATCATCAATTGATTTTTTAGATAATGGAATAAATAATGAACTCGCTAATTTTTGTTTAATAGAAGCAACTGGGTGCTCAAGCGTTACCTTTAATGTTTGAGGATCAACAACTTGAATACCAACTTGGCCTTCTTCACCTTTTCCAGTATTATATGCCTCTGCACCTTTAATAAAATACATTTCTGTCGCGTTCATAGAGCCTGTTTTCGGATTTAATAATCGCTTCCATGCAAATTCAAAATCATTTGCTGTAATAGGAGAACCATCTGACCATTTAATATCTTTCTTTAAATGGATTGTATATTCAGTTCCATCCGTATTTACTTCTTCTTTCTCTGCTAATTCATTTTGATATTTCCCATCGCTATCTTGCGTATATAAGCTTGAGAATAAATGCCCTATTACATAACCTGACGTGCTATCTGTTGCAATAGCGGAATCAAGTGTATATGGATCACTACCAATATTCGTTACTAATCGATCCCCTTCTCCCTTACCGGCACTTGCTTTTTGCGTCTCTTTCTTACCACAAGCGACCGAAGTGATTGCTAAAACAGTCATAATGACAAACAGTAAAAACTTCTTCATCCTACATTCTCCTTTAACCCGAAATTTTTGGTGTTGATGCTAATAATGTTTTTGTATAAGAATGTTGTGGATTACGGAATACTTCGTCCGTATTTCCAAATTCAACAAGTTCTCCTTTATATAAGACAGCCACTTTTTCACATAAGTAGTGAACCATCGGCAAATCGTGCGCGATAAATAAATATGTATAGCCTTGCTCCTTTTGAATCTTTTGCAGTAAATGTACAACTTGAATTTGCAATGAAACGTCTAATGCTGAAATTGGTTCATCAAGAATTAATACTTCCGGCTCACATAATAACGCCCTTGCAATAGCGATCCGTTGACGTTGTCCTCCGCTAAATTCGTGCGGATAACGATCGATATATCGTCTATCTAATCCAACACGTTCCAGCGCATTACCTGCTACTTCATCCTTCAATCCTTTATCACCTAAGCCGAATGAAATATAACCTTCTGTTACGCTATCTCGCACTTTCCAGCGCGGATTCAATGCAGCTGTTGAATCTTGAAAAATGAACTGTACTTTCTGCAAGAAATCCCGTTTATGAGTTGACTTCAACTTATGGACAACTTGACCGTTATAATCAATTTCACCAGACGTTGGGCTCTCAATCCCGGCTATGAGCTTACCAAGTGTCGTTTTTCCTGAACCACTTTCTCCAATAATGCCAAGCGTTGTTCCTTTCGGGATAGAAAGTGATATATCTTTTAACGCTGTGATTTCTTTCTTTTTACTTCCATACGTTTTCGTTACTTGCTTTACCGTAATTAAATCTGTCGTCATGAGGCATTCACCTTCTCTTTTGATTTCGCTTGGTCATGCTCTAGAACATGTTGCCAACAATGTGAACTGTGCTCCTCAGAATATGATGTTCTATCAGGGAAACGATGAATGCATTCTTGTATTGCTACTGGGCACCTATTTACAAATGGGCACCCAAAGCTATTCAATGTTTCAATTGATGGTGTTGTTCCCTCAATTGCTCTAAGTACCTTTTCAGCATCATCCATATTCGGAATAGCTTGCAATAAACTTTTCGTATACGGGTGCTTCGGTGAACCTATTACTTCTTGTATCGTCCCTTTTTCAACAACACGCCCCCCGTACATCACAACTACTCGATCTGCTACTTCACGTACAAGCGCCAAATCATGTGTAATCAATAAAATACTCGTGTTTTGTTTTTCTTTTCGCGCTTTTAATAACCCCATAATTTGTTTTTGAATCGTTACATCTAATGCAGTTGTAGGCTCATCTGCAATAACGAGCTTTGGGTGACAAGCAAATGCAATTGCTAAACAAATACGTTGTCTCATACCTCCGCTTAATTGATGTGGGTACTGTTCAAAACGTTTCTCTGCTTCATGTATCCCTAAATCATTTAATAAGTTAATTGCAATTTCTTTTGCTTCTCTTTTCGATTTTTTCTCATGTTGCAAAATTACTTCTGTAATTTGTCTTCCTACCTTCATCGTCGGATTCAAAGATGAAAGCGGATCTTGAAAGATAAAAGAAATATCTTTCCCTCGAATTTGATTCCATTCTGATTCTTGTAAATTCGTTAATCCTTGAGATTGGAAAGAGATACTTCCATCATCGATGCGAATAGACTCTTGATTTAGCCCGATAATGGATTGTGCTGTAACACTTTTCCCTGAACCACTCTCTCCTACAAGTGCAACAATTTCACCTTCGTTAATAGAAAAGGAAACATGTTTCACAATCGCTTGCTTACTATTCTCTTTTTCAACGGCTAACGTTACGTTTTCTAAAGATAAGAGCTGTCCCATGTTTTTTCTCCTTTCGATTCCTTTTTACGATTTTTGGATCGATTGCATCTTGCAAACCATCACCAATTGCATTAAATGCGAACATGATGAGTGCAATCATGATTGCCGGGAAGAATAATTGCCACCACTCTCCGCTTAGCAAAGTCCCGAGTGCATCGTTCGTCATCGTTCCCCAGCTCGCTGCTGGTGATTGTACTCCGAGTCCGATAAAGCTTAAAAATGATTCTGAGAAAATAGCTGCCGGAATTGTAAATGATAAATTTACGATGATAATGCCTGTTAAATTCGGAATGATATGTCCGTATATAATCTTCATATGCGATGTACCTAATCGCTCTGCTGCAATAACAAATTCTCTTTGCTTTAAGGATAATACTTGTGCCCTAACGAGACGCGCCATGCCAATCCATCCTGTTAATGCAAGGGCAATAATAATTGTAAAAAGCCCTGGTTTCATAACGATTAATAATAAAATAACAATTAATAAATATGGGATACCGTATAACACTTCAATCCCTCGTACAATCCATTCATCAATTAACGTTCCAAGACGACTACGTCCTCTCACATATCCACTAAAGCCACCGATTAATACACCTAGTCCTATATCAAGAGCTGCTGCTACCAATCCAACCGTTAGTGAAATTTTCCCACCAGCCCATGTACGTGCCCATATGTCTCTACCTAAATCATCTGTTCCGAACCAATGCTCACTACTAGGCGGTAAGTTTGTTGCCTCTTTTACTTGCTCACTCGCAGTAAATGGCGTTAAACTTTCACCAATAAGAGAGAATGCAATAATTAGTAATAACGTCACTGATCCCAAAACTGCGATTGGATTCGATATAAACTTACGAATCACTTCCTTTTTTCGGCTAATCGTTTGCTGATCTTTATTTATCGTTAATTCTCTTTTCTCTTCATTCGTTAATAACTGTTTATTAATTTCATAAGCTCCCATTTAAATATCCCCCCTCCTTACGTAATAGAACGAATACGTGGATCCACAATGCGATGAATAATATCTGTAATGAAAATACAAGAAATTAATAATGCACTATAGAAAATTGTTGTCCCCATAATTACTGGATAATCTCGGTTAAAAATACTATCTACAAAATATTTTCCTAGACCAGGAATGGAAAATATTTTTTCAATAACGAAAGTCCCTGTTAAAAGTCCAGCCATTAACGGCCCAACAAATGTAAGAACTGGAACAATTGCATTTCGAAGGGCATGCCTTATAATAATCTTCTTAATTGGTATACCTTTCGCTCTTGCTAATTTAATATAATCACTCTGCAATACTTCAATCATATTAGAGCGAACAAATCTCGTAATCACTGCAATTGGTCCTAATGCTAATGCGAAGGATGGCAATACCGTATGTTCGAATGTGCCCCAAGACGCTACTGGTAAAAGTTCAAACTGTATAGCAAATACTTGTATAAATAATGGTGCTAAAATAAAACTTGGAATAGATATACCGAGAATCGCAAGTAAGCTCACACTATAATCAATTACTTTCCCATGATATAGAGCTGCAAATGTACCTGCCGCAATTCCGACTAATAGTGAAATAACAAGTGCTTGTAAACCAATAATCGCCGATGGACCAAATCCTGTTGTAATAATTTCTGATACGCCTTGCCCCGTCGATTGAACAGATTCACCAAAATCAAAATGAACTACACCATCTAAATAAGCGACATATTGATTCCATAACGGTTCATCAAGGTGATACTTCGCTCTCATGTTTTGGATCACTTCTTCAGGAAAGATTTTCGCATCTGATGAAAATGGATCCCCTGGAATGATATGCATAATCAAAAATGTTACTGTTGTAATGACCCATAACGTGAACACCATAACCGATAGTTTTTTAATAACATACACTTCAATAACCCCCTAAACAAATGAATTTACTTTGTTTTATTGACATATTTGTTCCTATTACTTTTCCGCTTCTTAAAATACAAAAAGCCTTGATCTTAAAAAATAAGATCAAGGCTTAATAAACGAAGGCCCATCACTTATCTTTCAAGACTTGCTTGCTGGAATTAGCACGGTGTTCCTGTTAAAGAACCCGCTGCTGAGGTGTCATAGGGCCAGTCCCTCTACCTCTCTGGATAAGTAAATTGCTATATTATTATTTGGTTCAAATTGTATATTTCGAATTATAATTCTGAAAAAATGAAAAGTCAATCAAATTGGATATATTTAGAAAAATCAGTTTTTTAATGCTATTTATCGAAATTACAGTTTTCACTTATAATAAAAAGAAATACTGTTAAAGGAGTTATAAGATGGATCCCTTACTTCTTGCAACTATAGGATTACCCTTAACAATCGTTGTACTTGTCATCATCGGCTTCTATAAACTCTTTATTAAAAAGAAACGTATCACTTCTTTTTATACTCCATTCGATAATATTACCGGTCAAACCATTTCCGAATTTCACGAAGAACAGAAGGTATTAGTATCGGAGGATGAAGACGGAGATGGTAAGAAGAAAAAATAACCTTGCATGTGCAAGGTTATTTTTTCGTTTCTGCTTGAAAACGTTTATAGTATGTCGATGCTGTTGCAAAGTTAATTTCTATATCACGAATCAACGATGAATCTTCTTCTTTAGCTAACTTCTGTAATTTTTTCATCGCTTGTTCCGATTCATTCAAGAAACCAGCGTATACCTCGTGTTCTTGCTCTTTCGACTTCGGAACACGAATTTCTTTACGTATATGATCAATATCTTCTAGCATGCTCGTTGTTACCTTTTGCACATCTTCTTTATATGCAGCATTTGTTATTTCTTTACCGCCCTTTTCTTTTGCCACTTCAAATAACTGCAGTGCTTTATTAATTTCTTTATTCATTTTTATATCGTATTTTTCATGTACTGCAAGGTATTCTTTTATCTCTTCTGTTTGTTCAGTAGATTGCTCTACCTTTTCTTTCGGTTCTTTTGTATCTTTATTTCCATTACACCCTGCTAGAAGGAGCATACTTCCCATTACAGCAATACCCAAAACCTTCTTCATCTCTTCTTCTCCTTTTATCTACAGCTATTACTTATAGTTTCTTTTATCTCCACTTGTTATTATACCGAGAACCCCCTACTTTTTACACTTAAGACGACATCGTAACATATATACCAACATGTTTGTCACAGTATCGCCACTTTATACAAATAACTTTTGCACTGCTTTACTACATCACCTTACAAAACTATATGAGGTATTTCAAAGAAATGAAAAAAAGAACTGATTCAAATATTCCCTTTGAATCAGTTCTTTTTTGTTAAGCCTCTAAATTTTGTCTTTGTTGCAATTCAAACTGCTTCTCACTTCTTCTGGCCATAAATAGATAACATAATACAGCACCAATTTCACAAAGAGCTATCACAACGCCCATCGGTAATGCGGTGTTGCTTCCACCAATACCTACTAGAGGTGCAACAAGTGCTCCTGAAATGAACTGTAATAAGCCTAATAAAGCCGATGCTGTTCCTGCAGCTTGTTTCTGGTTTCTCATCGCTAATGAGAAACCAGTTGTTGATACAACCCCGACACTTGATACAACAAGAAATAACGAACATAAAACACCAATTAAACCTATTCCTAGTACGATTGTCAGTAATAAAGATAGGCCACCAACAGCTGCGATAATAATACCAGCAACGAATAATGTCTTCTCATTCACTTTCCCCGCTAAACGACCCGTAACCTGACTAGCAATAATAATACCGATACCGTTAATCGCAAAGAATAAGCTAAATTGCTGTGGTGAGGCTCCGTATATGTTCTGCAACACAAATGGTGATCCTGAAATGTATGCAAACATTGCCGCCGTTACTAGCCCTTGTGACAATGCATATCCCATAAACAAACGATCCTTTAACAGTTTTCCGTACGTCGCCAATGTCCCTGACAAACCACCTGTTTCTCTTTCTTCAGGAGGTAATGTTTCACGTAATACGAAAGTAGCTGATATTAACATGAATACACTAATTGCCCCAAGAACGATGAAGACACCGCGCCATGTTGTGAACTGTAGTAATTGTCCACCGATAATCGGTGCCAAAATAGGCGCTGCTCCGTTTACTAACATAAGGAGCGAGAAAAACTTCGTCATTTCAGAACCTGAATACATGTCACGTACCATTGCACGTGATATAACAATCCCTGCTGATCCTGAAGCGCCTTGCAAGAAGCGCAATAACACTAAACTCCAAATAGATGGCGCAACAGCACAAAGTAAAGAAGAAGCAACATAAATGATAAGAGCAATAATAAGAGGTTTGCGCCTTCCGTAAATATCACTAATTGAACCGATGAATAATTGCCCTACTGAAAGCCCAAGTAAACAAGCTGTTAAGGTAAGCTGTGCAAGGGATGCACCTGTCTTTAAATCATCCGTTAATTTCGGTAAAGAAGGCAAATACATATCAATAGATAATGGCCCAATCGCCGTAAGTGTCCCTAGTACAAGAATCATCCATAACCTATTTGTCTTTACAGGTTTATATATTTCTTGATTAACTCCATTCACTTTTTCCGTTCACCCTTTCCTATAACCACTGAATCGTAACAATTATAGTTACAACATAAACATACGTCAAGTATAGTGCATTTTCCTGTTTCATACCGTAAAAAAAGCGATAGAAATTCTATCGCTTTACTTTTTCAAATTGCTATTTGCAAATTTAGATACGGAAGACATCGCCTCTCCTGTATCTAAATACGTGATTTGAATCGGATCTCCCACTTCTGTAAACATAGCATATGGGAATTTCTTCACAGGTATCATAAATACTTTTTGTTCATTCTCTATTAGTACGTACACAATTGTATTTTCACCTGATTTTTCTTTATATACACGTTGTACAACGCCTTCTTTTTGTGCTTCTTTACCGTTTGAAGTCGGTCTAAATGAATCTCCACTTCCGCTCAGCGCATTTTTATAATTCTCAAGCGCTTCTTTTTGCGTCGAACCTGTTGCGAATATTTTCGCATTAGAAGCATAGATAACCGTGTGAGCACGTACTAATCCTCCGTCATCAATAACAGGGACAATCCAAGAAGGTTTACCGTACACATTATAAATAACCGGCATTGTTCCGTGCCATTTCTCTCTCTTAAAAGAATTATCCACTACTTCTGTAGCAGCTGAACCATCCATAATTCCCTTTACTTCTTTTCCGTTATAGTAATACAACTTACCTGTACGCGCATCGATAAGCGAGTAACCTAACGCAGAATCTACTCCTTCTTTCGGAGAGGTGAAATCAGTAAAGTAATATAGCGTTCCATCCTTACCGAAGATTGGTGTAACTCCTTCTTTCGTTCCCCACTCAGTCGGAATCTTCATATCAGTTTGCGAGAATTTCGTATTCCAAAATCCGTGAATATATTTACCGAAATACGTATTTAACGTAGATGCGGTCTCGTGATTTAATACGCCATCAACGAATTTAGGTGCCTTTCCTTTGTCGTATCTTTTCACTTCACCTGTTTGTGCATCTACTACTACAACACCCTCTACCTCAAATCCAGATCTTCCTGAAATAAATTCTCCATACGTCATTGTATAATACGGTTTCCCTTTATCATCAACTTCGAATTTAGGTTTCCCTTTAAAAATTAAATCCGGTTCTGCTTTTCGAACGACACGTTCTAGTTTATTACCAAAAAACATGCTCGGCACATATTTCATTTTATAACCAAGATGCAGTTTCGCTTCCGCATCAGGATTCGTACCTGACATCGTTACGTACCCTGGAATTGTCTCCGCTTTACGTGCTTTAAAAAAGCCTGAAACTTCAATCGGTGCTACATATAAAGCCTCACCATTTACCATTTGTGGTGTTAATTCTCCTAGCTCAAAATAAGCTACTTTCGGAATATCCCCAAATACTTTTTTCATCTTATTCTCCGCTGTCTTTGGCGGCACTGTAAACGGCTGATCATTTTCAGTAAATGGCTCTGAAATATCTTTCTCTACCTTTACAACAGAATCATATTTCGTTTGCGAGATTACTATATCGTGCAAATAACCAAAATAGCCGTAACTTGCGAGTAAAACAAACATTAGAAGTCCCTTTAACGTACCTTCTAATTTCCCTATTTGATTTTGTGAAAATAAAACAAGCCCAATTAAAACTGCTACTGCAACAGAATAATGAGTAAGAATCGAATCTGCTCGATCATCAATTAGCCAAATATATTCATAGATTGCAATACCTATCCAAAATAAAACAGGAATAACTAAAATGGATGATTTCTTACCCTTTACAACCTTCTCATCCCCTTTCTTATCCACTGCTCGAAGTTTACTACCGCTTCTTGTCCATGGAATCAAAAACAAAGTGAGAATAGCTAAAATTAAAAATTTCATCAAAGGCAATGTCCCCTTTTCTTTTGTCTTCCCTTTTAGTATAACAAATAAAGGGTATTCAGGTAAAAATGGGGATGATTATATTTTTTTACTACTTAATACAACTCCGCTCACTACATATAAGATAGATGCAATATAAAAAATCGTACCAATCGTAAAGAAATCTACTAAATATCCCGTTGCAATAATTGCTACTGCTCCTCCAATCGATGTCCACACATGATATTTTCCAATCTCATAACCAGCATTTTCTTGCACAACCTTTCGTGCTAACGACGTCTTCTCTGTATTACGCTGCACAGCACCTAAAACCCCCATTACAATTTGAAGAATATACACATGCCAGACTTCCGTGGCAATCGGGAAACAAAGCATTAATACTGCCATGGACCAAGCATATATAATTAATAATTTCCGATCACCTACTCGGTCAGACACCTTTCCTACTACCGGATATACAAGTGCTGAAGTTAAAGCGAATAAGCCATACGCCCAACCAAATTGCGAGAAGCTATTCCCAACGTTTCGAAGCAATAGTATATAAAAAGGAAACACCATACTTCCCGCCATCATAATTATGCTTTGTGAGGCTACAAATCTTCTATATGTCATTTGCTATACTCCTTATAAAATAAATTCACAAACCTTTCCTCTGGGTCTACTTCCTTCTTCTTCTGAAAGAATTCTTCTATGCGAGGATATGCTTTCTTTAGTTGCTCTTTTTCTGGGTAAGAATAATACGGTAAATAATAACTTCCATTATGCTTCAAAGTAACATCAATCATCTTCTGAATGACCACTTTTGTTTTCTTTATTTCATCCCCTGAGCGCCCTTGATTAATTAAAAGCACAAGTGCAAACATATCATCTTTCGCATAAGATAGTACCGCATTCTCATTCTTTTCTACATAGCGGATTGTAATATTAAGAAGGTTTAATTCCTCTTCATTCAAAACACTTCGCAAGTCATCTATATATGCTGTAAAACTACCTATCGGTACGAAATACTCCTGTAAAACCTCGGCCAAATTTGGATTTTCATATTCCATAAAAGCACTATCTGACCTCATAACATTATTTCGCGTCTCATACTTTCCATCTGTACGTTCAAAATAACTTCTTTGTATATCCCAAAACGTATTCTTTCCCCAATCACTATATCGTGATAAACCGAGTAAAAATTTTGGTGCAGCTATAATATTTTCTTCTTTTAATTTACTGTACTCTTCCCTCATATTTTGATTTTCCACCAATGTATAATCTGTCACATACATCTCTTTTAAAAGTGAATGTGGGGCAACAGAAATACGTGCTAAGTGCATACGTATATTCTCGTCCCTTCGCACTTTATTCTTAAAATATGAAGCGTATTCTTTATAATCTAGTACCTTCGTATGCGCTTCATACAATTCATCATCTGTTAACTTTAGCGTCACATCTAAAATAACGCCAAACAATCCGTATCCCCCAATTACATACGGAAACAGATCAGCATTTTCTTCTCTACTTACATTACGCACCGTACCATCTGCCATTAACAACCTAAACGACTCTACTGTATCAATCAATGCCTCATGACGAATATCACGCCCATGTACATTTACACTTAATGAACCACCAACAGTAAAAATATTTTGAGATTGCATGACTTGAACCGCAAGACCATATGGATTGATTTTCCTTTGAATGTCATTCCATGTGACACCGCTTTGCACCCTAATCCTCTTCTTCTCCGGATCAAATTCTAATATTTTATTATACCCCTTCATATCAAGCATCGTGCCGTTCGGATAATATGTCTGCCCTCCTTGGCTATGTTGCATACCTGCAATGGAAATTTTCTCCCCGGAAGTATTTGCATCTTGCACTACCTGTTTTAATGAACTTTCATCCTCAGCATTTTCCACACGTTTAATTTTCGTTGGAAGTAACTTTCCTACATCGCTCATAATAGGATGATCTAGTTTCTCTTTATATGTATTTATAGATGTCGCAAGCAAAACTATATAAGCTCCGATGACCACCGCTATCTTTCTTTTTTTCAAATGACACTCTCCTCTTCTACAGTTTTTCCTCTTCATATTGTACCTATTTTCCTATGAAGAGAGTATAAAAAAGAGGGGGTACCTTATTTTAGGTCCCCCCTCATCAAAACTGTTACTTTGCTGCTGGCAATTGTATTGGGTCAAACTTTTCGTACGACGTATATTTTGCGTTCGTAATAATGTGTGCTTTATCCTTGCCGTTACTACTCATAATCATGTCTATCTTTGCTGATTCATATTTAAAATCTTTTGTAATAATATACTCTGCATCCACTTCTTCTATCTTCGCATTTTGTGCTTGTAACATTTTCTTCTGCGTTTCATCCATGCTAGTTAACATACTTTCTGTTTCTTGCCCTTTTAATGTAAATTTCAGTTTATATTTATCTCCGCTTTTCTCCATCTTCATTTTATCTAAAACTACTGCTGGTACTTCTAAATTATCTATAATATCTTGAGTTGCTTTCATTCCACCAGCGTTTAACTGCTCCTCTGGTACGGTTATAACTTCTCCTGTAGTAGGGTTTTTCACCTCACCAGCAACTTTACCATTCACAGTATACACTACAACATCTGTACCAGAAATATTCATTTCAGAACGAGAATTCTTTGTCTTTGGCTCTAATTGCATCTTAGCCTTTACTATATCCATCTCTGTTCCTTCAGCTTTTATCCCTACATCATATGTCATCGTTACATGTTCTTCATTTTTAAAAGCTTCGTTCGTTTTCTTGAAAACATCCTTCGCCGTTAATTCCTTTTCTTTTTGAACTGATTCTTTTTTCGGCTCATCCGTCTTTGCTGTTTTCTCATTACTACACCCTACCCCTAGACTGATTGCAAGCACTAAACTTGAAACAAAAATAATTTTTTTCATAATGTCGCCCCCTTTCCAAAAATAATATCACCTCTTTTCCTATGAAATCCATATAATTTTCAATCTATACTCGCTATATAGCGACATGTTTAATGAAGATCTTAAATATGATGTAAATAACAACACTCATTTCAGGAGGTCATTATGAAGGCGATTATTTGCACACAGTATGGACCACCTAACGTTCTTCAACTTCAAAATATAGAGAAACCTACACCTAAAAAGAACGAAGTATTAGTTAAAATTCACGCAACAAGTGTATCGACTGGAGATTGTAGAATACGCGGATTTAATAGCCCTCTATTATTTTGGATTCCTATGCGGATCATATTAGGTTTTAGAAAACCGAGAAAGCCTATACTCGGTGTAGAGTTATCCGGTGAAATCGAAGAAATAGGAACAGATGTAACTCAATTTAAAAAAGGAGATCAAATTTTTGCATTAACAGAGCTTAATGTCGGTGGTTATGCAGAATATACATGTGTACATGAAAGTGGATTAGTAGCATTAAAACCTACCAATGTAACGTATGAGGAAGCAGCAGTTATTCCCTTTGGCGCAACTTCGGCACTACACTTCCTAAGAAAGGCCCGTATAAAAAGGGGGCAACAAGTTCTCATATATGGTGCCTCTGGATCAGTAGGAACAGCTGCTGTACAACTTGCGAAATATTTCGGCGTGACCGTTACGGCTGTTTGTAGTCATTCAAATTTTGAACTCGTTCAATCTTTAGGGGCTGACAAAGTAATCGATTATACGAAAGAAGATTTTACTAAGCGGCGCGAGCGTTACGATATTATATTTGATGCAGTTGGGAAGTATAAAAAATCCCTTTGTACAAATACATTAACACCCAATGGAAAATATGTATCTGTTAATGGAATGATGGCAAAGGTAAGTAAAGAGGATATGATTCTACTAAAAGAACTAACTGAAACAGAACGTTTAAAACCTGTTATTGATAGAACTTACCGCTTAGAAGAAATTGCTGAAGCTCATATGTATGTGGAAAAGGGACATAAGAAAGGTAACGTTTCGATTACCTTAAAATAAAATATATTCAGAAAATAACATTGACAATTCTTTTTGTAAGATTTACTATTAATACCATATTAAAAAACTACATACACAAACTCTTATCAAGAGTGGCGGAGGGACTGGCCCGATGATGCCCGGCAACCGAGCTTATGACGTATAAGCTAAGGTGCTAATTCCTGCAAAACGAGTTTTCGTTTTGGCAGATAAGAGAGGATCCTATTTTGTCTATTCGGCACCTCTCTTGTTTTTGAGAGGTGCTTTTTATTTTGGAACGTATATGAAGGGGGAACTATAGATGAAAAAAGTATTATTAAGCATTGTAAGTGGAGCGGTATTATTGTTAGGTGCATGTGGTGCTAATTCCGATAAAGAGGTAAAAGCATTAGATGAGAAAAAGATTACTGTCGGTGTAACTGGCGGACCACATGAACAAATTTTTGAAAAGGTGAAAGAAGTAGCAGCGAAAGACGGTCTCGAGATTGATGTAAAGGTATTTAATGATTATGTAGCACCAAACGTATCTTTAGATGAAAAAAGCCTCGATGTAAATAGCTATCAAACGAAATCATATTTAGACGTATTTAAAGCTGAACGCAATATGAAATTAACTGAAGTATTTTCAACAGTAACATTCCCTATGGGTGTATATTCTAAAAGCTTAAAAGATATAAAAGACTTAAAAGAGGGCGATGCGATTGCTGTACCAAATGATCCAACGAATGAACTTCGAGCTTTAAAGCTATTTGAAAAAGCAGGTGTTTTAAAAGTGGATCCAAAGGCTACAGAAAAAGCGACTGCGAAAGATGTAATTGAAAATCCGAAAAATTTAAAAATTGTTGAATTAGAGGCATCTCAATTACCGACACAACTAAGTGAAGTGAAAGCAGCTGCAATTAATACAAACTTTGCATTAGGTGCAAAATTAAGCCCTGCGAAAGATTCTATCTTCCGTGAAGGAAAAGATTCACCATATGTGAACTGGGTTGTTGTTCGTACTGAAAATAAAGATGATGCTGTTGTAAATAAATTAAAGAAAGCTTATCAATCTAAAGAAGTAAAAGAATTTATCGAGAAAAAATTTGATGGTTCTGTTTTACCGTCTTGGTAGGAGCTGACTATAATGATCGAATTAAAAAATATTTCCAAAGTATTTTCAACAAAAAAGGGGAATGTCGAAGCTCTTAAGTCAACTTCTATTAAAGTGGCAAAGGGCGAAGTATTTGGAATCATCGGATATAGCGGTGCTGGTAAAAGTACATTAATCCGCTGTGTAAATTTATTAGAAAAACCAACAACAGGAAATATCATTGTAAACAATCAAGACTTAACAACTTTATCGGCAAAAGAACTAGCAAAAGCAAGACAAAAAATCGGAATGATTTTTCAAGGATTTAATTTACTTAAAACTGTTACCGTCTATGAAAATATCGCATTACCGTTACGCCTTGCTGGCATTCCAAAAACAGAAATTGAAAAAAGAGTAGAAAAGTATTTACGCATTGTCGATCTTTTTAATCGAAAAGATGCATATCCGAGTGAACTTTCTGGTGGCCAGAAACAACGTGTTGCGATTGCTCGTGCACTATCACATGAACCTGAAGTGTTATTAAGTGATGAAGCAACGAGTGCATTAGATCCAGAAACAACCGATTCCATTCTTGATTTGCTATTAAAGATTAACGAAGAAATCGGAATTACGATTTTACTCATTACACATGAAATGAATGTCATCCAGCGTATATGTGACCGCGTTGCTGTTATGGAACATGGATCTGTAGTCGAAAGCGGAACTGTAAAAGATATTTTCACAAACCCACAACATGTAACAACGAAGAAATTTGTAAATAGCGCATTTGCAGCGAAAATTCCAGAAGAAGTACAAAAAGAACTACAGACTACTGGTGAAATTGTAACACTTTCTTTTATAGGACATTCTTCAGGTGAGCCAGCATTAGCTGTCGCTACGAAACGTTTCCAAGTATATCCGAATATTTTGTCCGGTAATATTACACAGTTAAAACATGAGGCATATGGGAAACTTGTCGTTCATATGCAGGGTGAAAAAAATGAGGTAAACCGTGCTTTATCATTTTTACAAGAGCAAGGAATCATCGTAGAAGGAGGTAGAACAGACTATGGGAAACAAGTCCTTTTTGGATGAATGGGGTAAAGTCATATGGGAAGCAACAATCCAAACATTTCAAATGACATCTATTTCATTACTCATCTCGATCCTTATTGCACTGCCACTTGGTGTCACACTTGTTTTAACGAGACCTGGTGGACAGCATGAAAATAAAATCATCTATCCTATTCTGAATACCGTTATTAATGTCATTCGCTCTCTTCCATTTATCATTCTATTATTCTTCATTTTACCTTTTACAAAGTTTCTAATGGGGACCTCTATTGGTGTGCAAGGTGTGATTGTACCACTTGTCGTATTTACAGCTCCTTATATCGCACGTTTAATGGAAACGGCTTTATTAGAAGTGGATCGCGGTGTTATTGAAGCTTACCAAGCGATGGGCATTTCTACTATAAAAATCATTTGGCACGTCATGGTGAAAGAAGCGCGTCCCTCCCTTGTACTTGGATTAACAATTGCAACGATCGGCTTAATTGGCGCAACAGCAATGGCTGGTCTTGTAGGTGCTGGCGGTCTTGGTGATTTAGCATATCGATTCGGGCACTTACGCTACGAACCGGAAGTAATGTATGCAACCGTGTTTATTTTAATTATCCTCGTTCAAGGATTACAGTCTTTAGGTAACGGTGTTGCTCGAAGATTGAAAAAGGATTAAAAAAGAAGGTATCTCACCCTAGTGAGATACCTTCTTTCTATCTTTTAAACCCACCTTCAGAATGAATAACTTGTCCCGTAATCCATTCTGCTTCTTCACTTACTAAAAACTTAATGAGTCTTGCTGCATCCTTCGGCCCACCAATTCTACCAAAAGGAAACATCGGCTTTAATCCTTGCTTTATCTCTTCAGTCATCCAGCCTGTATCGGTTGGACCTGGGTTAATTGCATTCACTGTTATTCCTAAATGAGCTACCTCGGCTGACAACGAACTAGTAAGAGCATCAATAGCTCCCTTCGTTGTTGCATACGCCAGTTCTCCAACCATAGGCCCTTGAAATTGCCCCGAAGTCATATTCACTATTCTACCACCAGATTTCTTATCAAATCCGCGGGCAAATTGACTACTTAACAATGTAGTCGCACGAACATTAACCAAGTAGTGCTTATCTAATTCGTCAGCAGTCAAATTAGAGAAGTCATTATTCGTAGAATACGCTGCATTATTAATTAATATATGAGGGTATCCAAGTTGTTCAGTAACTTTATTTATAAGCTCTTTCGGTGCATCATTCTGAGTTAAATCTAACTCCATACTCGATACTTTAACACCGCTTTTTAGTAACTCTTCTTTTAATTGTATTTGTTCACTTTGATCAACGCCCCAAGGCATCTCTTTATCGTACGCTGTCCAATACGTAAAAAATATGTCGTATCCTGCTTTAGCTAATTCTTTACAAATTGCTGCGCCTATACCATCTAGACGACTTACGCCTGTAACAACTGCTACTTTATGTTTTAATTGATTCATTATATACTCCTCCAATTTAAAGGACGCATACTTTATATAAGAGATATGAATTTCCCTACACATTATCCTTACAAAAGGGATGTACAAGCCAAATATGCAGTCCTTGAATGATTTACAGATAGCTAAATAAACTCTCAATTATGAGAGAAAAATTTATCTATCTAGTTTCTAATCATTACAAGCTCATCCACATATTAAATCCTTATCCCCTTTCCATATATCTCTATTTCTATCATACCAATATGATGTAATATTTCAAATGATAAAAAAATAAAAGTCAATATTCCATTCCAAACTTCTATCAAATTTATTATATTATAATATTTAAATAATTGAAATAATTAGAAAAAATACTGGTAAATATTGACTAGCCTTCTTATAATAAAACATGGGGCTAATGTGAGAGTTTAGTTTTAAACAAATAGGGGGAAGAAACATGTCAAAAAAATTACTTTCTTTATTTTCTACAGTAATCGTGGCAGCATTTATAATAACTGGCTGTGGTCAAAGCGATACGACAAATAAAGAACAAAAAGAGAATGCAACAAAAGAAAGCAAACCGGATACAACGAAAGAAAGTAAACCTGAAGATAAAAAATCCGAAGACAAGAAAACTGAAGATAAAAAGACGGAAGATACCGCTACTAGCTCCAGCGATTATTCTAAACTTATTTCCTACATGGAAAAAGAAACAGGCGGAAAAACAAAAGTTCTTTTTGAAAATAAGGAACCACAAGTTTATAAAGCTGAAGATGTTTCAGTATCAATGAACAGTTATACATTAGTTGAATTAAATGGATTCCATACGGACTTTAACATTCCATTTAACCGTCAAACAGAGGGCGGAGTTATTCTTGTAAACTATAGCGTAAAAAATAGTTCAGCTAAAGATATTTATTATATGCCAGCATTGGATATATCGTTTACTGGTGCACAGAAAGTATATAGTAACTATAAAGACTTAATTCCAAAAGAAGATCAACTACCAACTAAGCTTGCTCCAACGAATGATTACTTAGTAAAAGCAGGAGAAACTATTTCTGGTTATATCGCGTATCCATTCGGAAAAGATGATCTAGCAAAAATTTCAAGTCTCTCAACAGTCTCAGTCACAGTCCCAACTGCACAAGCTAATAAAGGAAAATTCGACGCTCCAATCGGAAGCCCGGGAAGCTTTTCATTAAGTTTAAACAAGCAAGGCGCTGAAAAAGTTGCTACAGATAAAGCTTTCTACCAAGATAAAGCTACAGCTAATAACATGGGCGATAAAAAAATGTTAAAAGAGAAATCAAGTATTAATAACAGCCAAGAATTAGGCGCTGTTCATGTTACATTAGATGGATATCAATTTACTCAATTCACACCAAATTCCGTCGAAGCACCGCGCTTTGCAAATTTCAAAAACGGTATTGTTCTATTAACGGTGAAATTCAAGCTTGATAACAAAGATACTCAAGATGTTTCACTATCTCCTATAAGCTCTACATTAAGAGTGAATGATGGTACACAATATACGATTAATGAAGGCATGCTATTAAATTATGACTATAATGCTTCAGTCAAAACAGGAACATCTGGAGAGTTACTACAAGTATATATTTTAGATCAAGAGCAGTATGAAAAGATTTGGAAAGACAAAAGCTTTGAGATTGAGTTAGGACCTATGAGAAATAAAGAAGCTAAAGATATTTCACAAGGTAAAAAAGCTAAGTTTACATTACCTAAATAAATTACTAAATATATAATAGAAAAGGCATATAACATATGATTGTTATATGCCTTTTTTATTTGTATCAAGAACAAAACTTTAATTTAAGTGTATACATTTATGATTACCTATCCGTTGTATAAGTGTAGGGAGGAAAAATGATGGGAAAAGAAAATATATTAACCTCCTATCTTATCAAGTTAGGAGAGGAAGTGTTCAAACTATTATTAGCAAAAGGGGCTATAAAAGAAGATGCGGAAGACATCATCCAAAATACTTTCTATAAAGTATACACATTGCTAGATAGCTTAACCGAGGATAACATACGTCCATGGTTTTTCAGAGTCGCATTAAATGAATACATTGACTTAAAGAGAAAAAAAGAGCAACAGAACATCTATTTAACTGAAGAGATTTATTCAAAATTACAATATACAGACCGGGAATTAGATACTGTTTTAAATAAAGATGAGATTTTCTATCTATTAAAAGATATAAAACTAGAATATAAAGAAGCCTTCTTTTTAAAGTATTATTACGATTTTACATACGAAGAAATTGCATCAATACTAGATATTCAAGTAAACAGCGTCAAACAAAAGTTACATCGTGCACGTAAAGCAATCCACTCAAAAATAGGAGGAAAACCTTAATGGATACGTCTTTAAAAAATGCCTTAAAAAAAGCGAAAAGGAAACAGTTACTTAAAATCATCATTACTTCTATTATCGTTGTAATCATGCTTATCCCTATCATTTATAAAGTTGGTAATTACTTCGCAGCGAAAGGCTCTATGAGGCTTCACGAACAACTCTTTTTATATAACTCAATTGCAGAACCGAATGTACAAATTGATTCTCAAGTAACGAGTAGCTCCTCTATGTTTGGCGGCAATATTACATCAAATCGTTCTAAAAACATTAATGGTTACGTAGTGAAATGGAATACTCTGACAAGCCCTTACGATTGGTTTCGCTCTAATATCGATTACAATGAGGTAATACCAGGAACTCATTGGGGAAGATCTAATACAGAGTCTTATAATTACGATAAACAAACGAAAAATAAAGTTGCCACATTTTATAATCCAGCTATCAAGGAATATTACGATGGGGTCAAAAATGAATTAAGTGCAGTTTCCAAAATGGAAAACTATGTTGCGGAAGTCGCTATCTCTTTCGATCAACCTTATACATTAAAAGAAATTCAAACAAAAATACCAGACAACTTAAATATCGTATGGCTATATATGGTCTCACCTATTAAAGACGAAAGCGGAGGTCCTGCTGGTATGCCTGTTTACGGATTTGAGCCAGGAACCCCTCCCGAAGAATCGTACAAAGGGTTCTTTGATTCCCTTAAACAATATAATGATGGGTATGACAAGGACATTCAAAAGTTTTTAAAATCAAATGAAAACAAACCATTTGATCAAGTGAAAATTTTAGGTGTTATGCTAACAGGAAAAACGGAAAACTTTAAGGCATTAGAAAACCAAAACTTTATTCGTGGTGCTTCTGTAGGGGTTACTGCGCAGGTTGTTCCTTATATAAAACCGGAGAAATAATAAGGAACGCCCAGATGAACTTAAAGAACACACATAAACCTATTTACTACGGGAGCTATCCGCTACAATAGATAGCTCCCATCTCTCATTTATTGCTTAATTTTCAAAAATAAACTTCACAATATATTAGGTGCAATTTTATAAATAAAAAATCATATATTTGTTCACACTTTATCCATTGTGAA
>NZ_BOQB01000163.1 GCF_018332475.1 Bacillus sanguinis
TTTAAACATTTCTAAATACTTCTTATCAAGAGCAGGTGGAGGGACGAGCCCGACGAAACCCGGCAACCGATCTACATAATTGTAGACACGGTGCTAATTCTCGCAGCATTACGCTGACAGATAAGGAGCTGGTTGTAAAAAAACCTCTCCTTAGCTGAGAGGTTTTTTTATTTAACTAGGAGGTTATAACAATGAGCGGAATTATAGCGACGTATTTAATCCACGATGATTCACATAACTTAGAAAAAAAGGCTGAGCAAATTGCACTCGGTTTAACAATTGGCTCTTGGACTCATTTGCCACATTTATTGCAAGAACAATTAAAACAGCATAAAGGCAACGTCATTCATGTTGAGGAATTAGCTGAGCATGAACATACCAATTCGTATTTACGTAAAAAAGTAAAACGCGGAATTATTAAAATCGAATATCCGTTATTAAACTTCAGTCCAGATTTACCAGCGATTTTAACGACTACATTTGGAAAGCTATCACTTGATGGCGAAGTAAAATTAATTGATTTAACTTTTTCAAACGAGTTAAAAAAACATTTCCCTGGTCCAAAATTCGGGATAGATGGTATTCGAAATCTTTTACAAGTACATGATCGTCCCCTTTTAATGAGTATTTTTAAAGGAATGATTGGACGAAATATTGGGTATTTAAAAACGCAATTACGCGATCAAGCAATTGGTGGTGTAGATATAGTAAAAGATGATGAAATATTATTTGAGAATACATTGACACCACTTACGAAACGCATTGTATCTGGAAAAGAAGTTTTACAATCAGTATATGAAACATACGGACATAAAACGTTATATGCCGTAAATTTAACAGGACGAACTTTCGATTTAAAAGAAAATGCGAAACGCGCAGTGCACGCTGGGGCTGATATTCTATTATTTAACGTATTTGCTTACGGACTGGATGTACTACAATCACTTGCAGAAGATGATGAAATCCCAGTTCCTATTATGGCACATCCTGCTGTAAGCGGTGCTTATTCCGCATCCAAGTTATATGGAGTTTCATCTCCATTATTACTCGGAAAGCTACTACGTTATGCTGGGGCTGACTTTTCATTATTCCCATCTCCATACGGAAGTGTTGCGCTAGAAAAAGCGGAGGCTCTTGCCATCTCAAAACATTTAACTGAAGACGATGCATTTTTCAAAAAGAGTTTTTCTGTTCCGTCTGCTGGTATTCACCCTGGTTTCGTTCCCTTTATTGTACGAGACTTCGGTATAGATGTTGTTATTAATGCTGGCGGCGGGATACATGGACATCCGAGCGGCGCGCAAGGCGGCGGTAAAGCTTTCCGTACTGCAATTGATGCTACTTTGCAAAATACACCACTCCATGAAGTAGATGACATAAATTTGCATAGTGCACTACAAATATGGGGAAATCCCTCTCATGAGGTGAAATTATGAGTATACAAGTATTTTGTGATTTCGATGGCACGATTACAAATAATGATAACATTATGTCCATTATGGAAAAATTCGCACCACCAGAAGCTGAGGAAGTAAAGAATAGAATTTTATCACAAGAGCTGTCTATTCAAGAAGGTGTTTCTCAATTATTTCAATTAATACCTACTAGTCTACACGATGAGATAATTCAATTTTTAATCGAAACTGCTGAAATACGTAGTGGTTTTCATGAATTTATACAATTTGCAAATGAAAATAACATTTCTTTTTATGTTATATCAGGCGGAATGGATTTCTTCGTCTATCCACTCTTACAAGGAATTATTCCAAAAGAGCAAATTTACTGTAATGAAACAGACTTTTCAAGAGAATTCATTACCGTTAAGTGGCCTCATCCTTGTGATTATCATTGTCAAAATCATTGCGGTTTATGTAAATCATCTTTAATCCGTAAATTAAGTGATACGAATGACTTCCATATTGTGATTGGAGATTCAATTACCGATTTACAAGCTGCGAAACAAGCAGATAAAGTATTTGCTCGTGACTTCCTTATTACAAAATGTGAAGAAAATCATATTTCTTATACACCATTTGAATCGTTTCACGATGTTCAAACTGAATTAAAACATTTGTTGGAGGTGAAATTATGAAACAACTTTTTCGTCAATGGTATGACTTAAGCGAGATAAAAAAAGAATTAACAACACGAAATTGGTTTCCAGCAACGAGTGGTAATATCTCTATAAAGGTTAGTCATGAACCACTCACTTTTCTCATTACAGCAAGTGGTAAAGATAAAACAAAAACGACTCCAGATGATTTTCTATTAGTAGATCATCTAGGGGTTCCCGTATTAGAGACTGAATTACGTCCTTCAGCAGAAACAATCTTGCATACACATATTTATAACAATACGAATGCCGGGTGCGTCCTTCATGTTCATACAACTGATAACAATGTCATCACAAATTTATATAGTGATGCCGTTACACTTCAAAATCAAGAAATTATTAAAGCTCTCGATATTTGGGAAGAAGGTGCAACAATCCACATTCCTATTATCGAAAACCATGCCCATATCCCAACGCTTGGAGAAAATTTCCGAAAGCATATACAAGGGGATTCGGGAGCAGTATTAATCCGTAACCACGGTATTACCGTATGGGGCCGAGATAGCTTTGATGCAAAGAAAAGATTAGAAGCTTATGAGTTTTTATTCCAGTTTCATATAAAACTATTATCAATTCAAGGAGGCGTTTCTAATGGCGCAAATTCGTATTCATGAAATAAATACTCGCATTGAAAATGAGGTGGAAGTATCTAAATTTCTACAAGAGGAAGGCGTTTTATATGAGAAATGGAACATCTTTAAGCTTCCTACTCATTTAAGTGAAAATTATTCGTTAACAGATGAAAACAAGGCTGAAATATTAGCTGTGTTTTCAAAGGAAATCGCTGATGTTTCAGCGCGCCGAGGTTATAAAGCACATGATGTCATTTCACTTTCTGATAGCACACCTAACCTTGATGAATTGTTAATTAATTTCCAAAAAGAACACCACCATACTGATGATGAAGTTCGCTTTATTGTTAGTGGGCATGGCATCTTTGCTATTGAAGGAAAAGATGGGAAGTTCTTTGACGTTGAACTTGAGCCAGGCGATCTCATATCTGTACCTGAAAATGCAAGACATTATTTTACCTTGCAAGATGATCGTCAAGTTGTAGCTATTCGCATTTTTGTTACAACTGAAGGCTGGGTTCCAATCTATTAAGGTAGTTAGTTGAATAAAAGGACTTGGATCCCCTTTTCCAACCTTTTATTCACTCTACATATATACATCCTCCTATGGAACAGGCTTATTTCAAAAAATGAAATAAGCCTGATTTTTTATTTTCTCAAACGCATGAGTCATTCCATACTAAAACAATTTCCTCCTTCTATTTTTCAAGTGTATTTCTTAACACTTTTTGAACATTTATTGAACTTTTTTTGAATTTTTTCTGAAAATTCTGTTTTGTGTATGGTATACTACAATTAAATAAGAAGGAAAAGAATATCGCAAACAGAGGGGGATAATCATGAGTTTACTTATCGCACTTATACTAGGGGTTACGTGTGGAGCACTTCCTGTTATTTTAGGAGCTATTATGGAAGAGTTAGAAGTTGGGGTTTTAGGTTTTGTCGCATCTTGTGTAAGCGCTTTATTTTTTGGTTTATTCGGCGCTATTCCTGTTTCAATTCTGTGTGCATTTTATATAGTACGCCATGCTCGTGCAAAACAATTTGCTCCTAATCACACCGCGCAAGTTATTCCATTCCCAATTGAACGCTGCCGCAGAGCTTCTAGCTTATAATTATAAAATTAAATATACTTAAATAAATAAAAGCCCTCAAATGAGGACTTTTATTTATTTTCTTCTAGAAATTGAAACAATTCTTGTAAATGCAAGGCGTCTTCACTATAACTAAGAGATACGTGGCATATACCATCAATCTCTGCTTGCATATAAAGCTCAACTCCCTCTCGATCATATTTCAATGCCAAATAAAACTCCATTTCTTCTAACATCTTTTTTGAAGTTCGAATAACATAATGCCCCTTCTCATCTCTTCCATATTCGAATTTCGGCTCAAAGTCATATTTTTGTTTAAAAGCTTCTTTCTGCTTTGCACTAATTTTTATACAAGTTGCTCGTTGTACAGTATCAATCATATCATCAAATCTTTGAAGATCCACCTTATTTACCCCCTTATGTATTTTTTGTATAACACTTGTGTACCGCTATTCTCTTCCCCATCTTTCATTAACTCTTCATACAATTCCTTCGCCAATTTTAAACCTGGTACTGGCAATTGTAGTTTTTCAGCCTCATCTAAAGCTATTTTCATATCTTTCATAAAATGCTTTACATAAAACCCTGGTTCAAAATCTCCCTTTAACATTCGAGGAGCTAAGTTACTCAATGACCAGCTACCTGCTGCTCCCGTTGAAATACTCTCTAATACTTTATCTGGGTCTAGTCCAGCTTTTTTCGCATAAGCAACAGCTTCACATACTCCAATCATGTTAGAAGCAATCGCAATTTGATTGCACATTTTTGTATGTTGTCCACTTCCAGCTGGCCCTTGCAACTGAATATTTGTTCCTAGTTTTTCAAATAACGGTAAACATTTTTCATATATTTCTTTCTCGCCACCGACCATAATTGCGAGTCTTGCTTCTTTCGCACCAACGTCTCCTCCAGATACAGGTGCATCTAACGTATATATATTCTTACTTTTACCAGTTTCATTAATACGTTTTGCCAATGTTGGTGTAGATGTCGTGAAATCAATTGCAATTGTGCCTTCATTTGCATTCTCCAAAATTCCATCTATCCCAAAGTACACCTCTTCCACATCATGTGGATATCCAACCATAGTCATTACAACATCAACTTGCTTTACTAACTCTTTCGGTGTATCACACCAATTTGCACCATCTTGCACTAAAGAGTCAGTCTTCGCTTTCGTTCTATTATATACATATATTTTATAACCGTCTTGCATTAAATGACGTACCATACTTTTTCCCATTACACCAATACCGATGAAACCAATTGATACATTTTTATGTTCCATTTTCTCATCCCCTTTGTTCTAATAAATCACTTACCATCTTTCGAAACTCATTATTAAAATCATCATCTATATTATTTTTCACATTTGAAAATAATATAACAATATTCCCTTTCCCTTATTAAAATTATTGAAAGTGTTCCACCCAGATAGTACATCATGATTATGAAAATAATCTGGATATATGTAAAAACTAAATGCATACTTTCTTTAGTTGTTAATACAGTGCTTTCCCTTATATTGAGATTATAGAGAAAATAGTATACTCCACCAAAAACTACAACAGACAGCGTAGCCATCATCATTATTTTTTTATCCTGTTGTTCCTCCATAATTCCTTCGTTCAAAATCCCCCCTACACTCTATTATCAAATAATAAAAAAAAATCGCAACAATTTGTTGCGAAAAATCACTTTTTTTCTTTTCTATATACACACACTTGATTTTTTCCATTTTTTTTTGCTTCATATAATGCAATATCCGCTCGTTGCATTAATTCTTCTCTTGTAATCCCTTGTTCGTATAACGCGACTCCAAAACTCGCTGTTAATTTCGAGATTCCTGAAAATTGTTTTGTTTCAATGAAAAATCGTAATGATTCCGCAACCTGAAACGCTTCTTTTTCTACTGTATTCGTTACTAATATAATAAATTCTTCTCCTCCCCACCTTGCAAATACATGTTGCTGCTCCACTTTAGATTTCATAAGCTCTGCAAGCTGAATTAATGCTAAGTCACCAAAATCGTGGCCGTACGTGTCATTTACTGTTTTAAAATTATCTATATCAAATAAAATAAGTGCTATGTTTTCATTATTACGCATCGCATTATCCCATTCTGCCTCTAGTATTTGTTGGAATTTCAAACGATTATAAATTTCTGTTAACGAATCTATCATAGCAAGCCTTTCTTGTTCTTGATAGATTTCATCTAATTCTGTAATCTCTGTACACTTCACAATAAATCTTGATAAATCTTCTGGCAATGGTGTCGCACGCAATAAAAAAGTTGACATTTCCCCTTCATAATTGGACATCTTAATTCTTCTATCATATGATAGTGTATCATCTAACCATGTTATATCATGAGTTGTTGAATAATATCCATTTTCTCTAATAAAATGTTCAGCAAATACTAAATGTTGCTCACGATAGGCAAACAAATTTTCATATCCGAAAAACTCTAAAAAATTTGTATTACAATCAACAATCTCATCGTCTTCTACTATAAATAATAGATCATCTCGAAAATCAAACATCGTTTGAAGTAGTTCTTGTTGCAAACTTACTTGTCGAACTAAAGAAAGCTGATACAAACTTTTATTGACTTCCTCTAACACCATTTGTGGAGATACAGGAGCTATTACAATATTACGTATCCCTAACGTAAGCACCTCTGTAAACTCACTGGTTATTGGTTGGTCCCAAATGACAATAAAAGTTCTCTGTGGATTATACATATTCTTTATATATTTTATTTGAGAAAAATCTGTTACATAAATTTATACATTATTAGATATTAAAGTAACTATCTTACAGAGATTATTCGTTAAATCCTATAATTAAAATAAATTGAAAAATAGTTATCCAAGCCGTGTTAGTCACCTATTCTTAAATAATTAATAGGTTATATATTATGACTTAGGAGGGATAAAAAGATGGCTATACTTTATGATAAAGACTCTTTACAAAAAAATATTATTACCCTTCCACATTGGCAACAAGAAGCTTTCCGTTCTTTTAAATTAAAAATGACAGATAAAGATAAACTGTTTCCTTGTATACCAGCTCAACACGGCTTTACAGCAAATCACCTCAGGTACGGATTTATTGATGACCCTAGAGATACGAATACTAGCGAAGATTTTGCTGCATTACTTAAAGAATATACTGAATGTTCTAGAGACACAGGTCAATACGCCTCACTTATTGTTTTTATTCATACACCAATAGATTTACTGCGAGAAACTACAGTTGAAGATTTTGAACATATGTATTGGTCTCTACTTAATACAACTAGTCGTTTGGACGAGATGGAATGGCCTACGCACATTCCAAATGACCCTATGGAGAATACTTGGGAATTTTGCTTTCATAATGAATCATATTTCGTTTACTGCGCTACACCTGCCCATGTCAATAGACAAAGTAGACATTTTTCATGTATGATGCTTGCTTTAACCCCTAGATGGGTTTTACAAGAAATTATGAATTCTGAGAAACGCAGTCGAAAACTAAAAGACTTAATACGCCAACGTCTAGTCGCTTATGACAAAGCTCCTATTCATCCCTCTCTCAAAGATTATGGTGCAAAAGATAATTATGAATGGCAGCAATATTTTTTACGTGACGATGAAACCATCCCATCCAAGTGTCCATTTTCTCGAATCATAAAATACTTTCATAAAAATAAGTAATTCACTCCGTTTTTTATTATTTAGTTGTACAAACTTTAACCACTGAATAGATTTAATATAGATCAAATTTAGTGGGAGGAGCATATTATACGTGGGCATATTTTTAAGCTATGTTTTCTTAGGTTTATCGTTATCTGCTCCAATGGGTCCTATAAATGCTGCGCAGCTAGAAAAAGGTATTAGGAGTGGTTTTTTTCACGCTTGGATCCTCGGCATAGGAGCCTTACTTGCAGATGTTATCTACATGGCACTTATTTATTTAGGTGTAATTCATTTCCTCGAAAAAGATATTATAAAACTTTTCTTATGGTCTTTCGGCGCTTTTGTTTTAATCTATACAGGCATTGAAAGTTTAAAAAATGCGAATCAAATTAGCATTAGTAATACTAGAAATGATGATTCAATTATTAAAAGCTTTTTTTCTGGTTTTTTTATGTCTTTATCGAATCCATTAACAATTCTATTTTGGCTTGGAATTTTCGGCTCTATATTAGCAAAAGCCGCTTCTTCCTATAATAAAGAGCAGCTTTTGTTATATAGCTTTGGTATTATTTTAGGTATTTTTATTTGGGATATTACAATGGCAAGTACATCTAGTATATTTCGTAAGATTTTGAATGCTCGTATATTGTCTCTTATAACGGTAGTATCTGGCATATCACTTATTATTTATGGATTATATTTTGGTTTTCAAACTTACCAAATCATTTTTCAATAGCTTCTATTATTTAGTTTTTACATACTACTCATATTGTGTAAAAATAGATTCTTCATATAGCTGTATTTCTTTTTCTTGAGACAAAATGAACAATTATAGTAACAATAATAACTATTCCTAAAAACAACAAGCTCACTAAGAAACCAAAACGCGTTGTTTTTTGCAATAATGTTCCACTAACAGCTAGTGCAATCATTATAAGACCAACAATGCTTTTTATCTGCATCCAACCTTTTGGATTCATTAATCTCCAAAATGAAAGAAGAATGAGACTCCATGTATATAACAACATTAATCCAGCTGCAGTTGTTACGTATTCATATATATTTTTGGGTAGTAATAAAGCACTAAGGATAGAAGCACCAAGTCCCATTATGATAAGAATTAGAGCTGGAAAAGAGATGTTTTTTTTGTTTTTTTTAGCAAACATTGCAGGTGCATCACCTTCTTCAGCTAAGTTCATTAGTACACTTGTCACTGCAAATAATGAACCAACTAATGTTGAAAAACCCGCTAAAATTAACACTACATTTAAAATAAATGGCACATACGGCAAATTATAGTCTTGTAATGCTATTACAAAAGGGCTTTCTTTCGTATTAAACTGGTTTAATGGAACCATCATAATTGCCAACCCTAAAGAGACTACGTAAATAACAGTTAAAACTAGTAACATTGCTCTGCCTGATTTTTGTGCATCTTTAGGGTCTTTTAATCTTATTGTCATTAGTCCCATAATTTCGATTCCCCCAAATGCATAAAATGCATAAATAAGAGAGGACCAAGTACCTTTTAATCCATTTGGAAACCATTCTTTAAAATCCCGCGGAATTTGGGCTTTATATAAACCACCCTTTATAACTCCTAAAATAACCAAAATAGCAATCACGATGAATCCTATAATAGCCGCAATTTTTATAATAGCCATCCATTTTTCTAGGCGTTCAAATATCTTTACCCCTATAAAAATAATTAATATAGCTGCTACTCCGTATATAGCAGCAAATATCCATAATG
>NZ_BOQB01000164.1 GCF_018332475.1 Bacillus sanguinis
CTATTATATAAAAGAATATATAATAGATATGTCGGTTTTTTGCACGAAATGTATTTTGAAAAAGTGAGGAGAGTCCTTTGGTATTTAGTAGTTCGATTTTCTTATTTATCTTTTTACCTCTCGTATTATTTTTCTATTTTATAGTGCGTGCCGAGCTACGTAATTTCGTATTACTTGCATTTAGTTTAATTTTCTATGCATGGGGCGAACCACGTTTCGTTCTTTTAATGCTCTTTTCTATTGTATTAAACTACTGCTTCGGCCTACTCGTGCATCATTATGATAAACGAAAAAATATGAAAGTCACATTTTTAATTATGGCTGTGGTCGGAAATATTTTATTACTGTCTTATTTTAAATATATTTCATTTTTCACAGACATTTTAAACAACGCTTTACATTTATCTATTCATGTGGAACCTATTCCACTACCAATCGGAATTTCATTTTATACATTCCAAGCGATGTCCTATGTCATCGATATATACCGTAAAGATGGAGAAGTTCAAAAAAATCCACTTAACTTAGCGCTATATATATCTATTTTCCCTCAGCTTATTGCCGGACCAATTGTTCGTTACAATATCGTCGCTGAGCAAATTAAAACGCGCATCCATTCTTTTGAACGATTCACAGAAGGGATTCAAATTTTCGTTCTAGGACTAGCAAAAAAAATATTAATCGCCAATCAAGTCGGGTTTGTAGCCGATAAAATATTCGCCTTACCGCCATCTGAAATAAGTGTTGGGACGGCATGGATTGGTATTATCGCCTACACCCTGCAAATTTATTTCGATTTCTCAGGGTACTCTGATATGGCAATCGGAATTGGAAAAATGTTCGGATTTGATTTCCCGAAAAACTTCAACTACCCATACATCTCTAAATCTATTTCAGAATTTTGGAGAAGATGGCATATTACACTTGGTTCTTGGTTCCGCGATTACATATATATCCCACTCGGCGGAAACCGCGTTTCCAAACTAGCGAATTATCGTAATCTCTTCATCGTATGGGGATTAACTGGTTTATGGCACGGGGCGAGTTGGACATTTATCGTATGGGGCTTATATTACGGCTTTATTATTTCAATTGAAAAAGCTGGATTCGAAAAAATCTTAAACAAACTATGGAAACCGCTGCAACATGCATACGTATTACTAATCGTTATGATTGGTTGGGTCTTCTTCCGAGCTGACAACTTCGCTTACTCATTCCAATATTTAAAAGCGATGTTCGGCATAGGGGGACAATCTTTCATTGATGACAATACAATGTTATACGTACATGAATACATTATCGTATTTCTCATTGCCTGTATCGCAGCGACCCCAATTTTAAAACGAATAAAAAACATACTTGAACTTGCGCCAAAAACGTATATGTTCACGGTGCAAATTGTACGTCCTATATTACTACTAACATTATTTATGATTTCAGTTATGTACTTGATTAACTCAACATATAATCCATTTATTTATTTCAGGTTTTAACTGATGTAGGAAGGAAAAGTTATTATGAAAAAATTGGGAAACCTCATCCTGTTTATCGGTTTTCTCACCATTATCTTTTCATTTGGCATATTATCGTTACTCAAAACAGACCGAGCCATTTCACCAGTTGAAAATCGGCCGCTCGCTCAAAAACCAGCACTTACGAAAGAAGCTCTCCTAACTGGTAGCTTCTTTAAAGATTTTGAAACATACACAAATGATCAACTAATCGGACGAGATGAATTTATTAAAAGCTATACAATTGCTCAAATTAATATAGGAAAATCTCTCATTAACGACATTATTTTGACTGATGATAAATGGCTCCTTAAAAATCCGGCGTGGACGAAAAAATATAATGAAATTGATCAATCCATGCCCGCTATAAACGACTTATCTCAGTTTTTAAAAGAACAAAACGTTGAGTTTTACTTTGCTTTACCACCGTCAAAAACGAATGCTTTATCATTTAAATTACCTTCTCATATTTACACATATGCACAGGACAATTTAAATTACTTTCTAAAAAAACTTCCTACTGACGTAAAGCCAATAAAACTGATGGAGCAATTCAAACAGAACTATACGAACGAAGAAATACAGGACATGTATTTCAAAACAGATCATCATTGGAATATGGATGGTGCCTTCGTAGGCTACCAATATATAATGAATACAATCGGACAACAATCTTCTATATATAAAGGAAAAGAAATAAAAAAAGAAGACTACACTCGTACATGTGCGCAAAATAAACATTTAGTCGGAAGCTTCAACAACCAACTATACCAACTCATCGATGCCACTGGTGAAAAATTGTGCTACTACACACCGAAAGACGGTTTCAATTTCACAAGCGTAACCGCAAAAGATGTGACAGGTACTGTTCACCAAAACTTAGATGACATATACGGCATAGAAAAACAAAAAGATACAACATCATACGCAGGTTATTACACGGATGACTATCCAGAAATCGTTATCGAAAATAACAATGCACCAAATGAAGTGCGCGCTTTAGTCCTAAAAGACTCATTCGCAAACGCAATCGTGCCGCACTTAGCACAAAGCTTTAAACATACATCCATCCTCGACCTACGTCACTATCACGAAAAAGATGTATATCAATACATTAGAGACAACAATATTAACATGGTATTGTTCGTGTACAGTGATTCGAATTTAAGTGGGGATATGTTTAAGTTTAAGAAATAGAAAGAAGGCTCTTGTACATGTACAAGAGCCTTCTTTCTATTAAGAGATAATAAAAAAATCAGTGGGGATTCATCCCCACTAATTTTTCATTCTATCTATAATCGACTTATAGATTTGGGTTGTTAAGCACGTTCACGTGTACAGCTTGTGAACCGATTTCGCTTGTTAGAACATCTTTCTCACCTAATACTTTGAATACTAATGTACCTTTGTCAGTGTACTTAGTAGTTAAAGTATTGTAAATGTCTGGATTGAAGTTTGGAAGTACAGAATCACTTGTTTGAGATACTGTTACATGACCAAGCTCTTGATCGAATTTATCGAAGTGAGCATTGCCATTTGTATCAAGGTAAAGTTTACCTTGGTCTGCACCAGATTTTACAACACGTACTTTATGTTGTGTATCTTTCGTTAAGTTAATACCTTTAACGATATCATCAAGGTTACTTCCTTCAAGTTCTAATACAGTACCAATGTTAATTTTCTTCTCAACGAAGTTTTCTGTTTGAACTGGTTTGAAGTTTACAGATTTAATAGCGATTTTCTCTTGAACGATTTCAACTGTCGCTTTACCAGCAGTTGCACCATTTTTCGTTAAGTGGATATCAACTTTACCTGGAGTTTTACCTGTAACAACAACTTTATTTCCAACAATTTCAGCTTCAGCTACAGCTGGATTTTTAGATTCAACTACATAACCTTCTAAGTTTTCAGGATCAGAGTATACGCGATCTGAAGTGTACTTAGATAATTGATATGCAACTGTGTTAGAAACATTTAGGTCAAGTTTTGTATCAGGTGATGCACCGTATTGACCTACTTTAGATACAAGTTCGAAGTTTTTGAATGCTACGTTACCTTCTGTTACGTTCACATATAATGAACCTAGAGTTTCACCGTTAGCATTTTGGAAGTGAACTGTACCTTCGCCCACATCATTACCTGTAACACCAAGTGTTTTTGTACCGATTGAACCAGAGTCAGTCGTTACTACATCTAATCCACCTTCTGCAACTACACCAGTTTTCGGAAGAACTTCTTTAATTGCAGCTGCGTTAGCACCAAATGGATCGCCATATTGGTCAGTTGTTACGAATGTAACAGGTAATGTTTTATTTTGAACAACTTGTAATTTATCTGGGTTAGCTTTTACTGATTTTAATGTACGAGAACCAGTCGTTACTTTAAATTTAACATCTTTCGTAACGTCGCCTACTTTAATAGTAAGTGTAGCTTCACCAGCAGCTTCAGCTGTAATATAGTTGTTTACTACAGAAATAATACCATGGTTTGAAGATTTAATGCTGATTGAGTTTGGATCAACAACTTTATCTTCTCCAGCAATTGTAGCTACTACGTTATGGATTTGTGCTTTTTCACCAACTACTAACGTTTGGCTGTTTAACTTGAAGTCTTTTCCAGTCAGTGTATTACCGTATACTACACCGTTTTTATCCGCATCTACTGCAAATGCAGTATTTTTAATTGCTGAAGCTGGTGTATCAAGGTTTTTCACTGTAATAATACCAGTGTTAGAAACTGTTAAACCACCGCGTTTTGTAACTTGTACTTCTACTTTATAGTCACCGTGCGAAAGACCAACACCAAGTTTACCTGTAGAAGAAGTAGCGTTTCCATCCTCAAAGATGTATGCTGGTGAACCGTCTAAGTTATTTGCTACAAATTTGACGTCATGGTTTGCTAAGTTTAAGTACTCAACATCAGCGTTACCTTTTTCGTCGTTTAATTTGAAGGCAACTGCTTGACCAGCACGATCATCATCAAATGTAAGTTTTTCAACTGCTAATTTTTTAACTTCGTATACGAATTTCGTTACGAATGATTGATTTTTCACTTTTACAGTAAGATCTTTATTTGGAGCTACTTTACCACCAAGTGTTACAGTTGCAGAAGTACCATCAGCACTTGCTTCGATTGCAACAGCTTTGTCTCCTTCAAGAGTTACATCATCAGCAGAAAGTTTTTCTAAACCAGTACCTGTTAATGTTAATTTCGTTGGTTCAGAAACTTTCACATCCGTTACATACGCTTGTGCATTATCTTTTTTGCCATACTTTTTATCTGCTACTGCGATAAATTTAGCTGCTTCTGCACGAGATACAGATTTATCTGGCTCCCATTTGCTACCGCCTGTTCCTTCAGAAAGTCCAAGGTGGATTAGGATGTTGGCTTTTTCTTCACCCCAATGATCTAATAAATCTTCAAATTTTGTAACTAACTCGCCGTTCACTTTATCTTTTAAGTTATAAGCACCTACGATCATAGAAGCGAAAGAAGCACGGTCAATCTTTTTATCTGGAGCGAAGTTTTCTTTACCATCACCTCTAACAACACCCGCTTTTTCAACAGCTGCAATGTATTTAGAAGCCCAATGATTTTTAGCATCTTTGAAAGATGGTTGTGCACCCTCTTCAACTTTTAAACCTAATGTAATTGCCATAATTTTCGCAGCAGAAGCACGATCAATTTCTTCAGCTGGAGCGTATGTACCATCCGGCTTACCTTCGATTGCACCTTTATCTACTAAGTAATTGATAGAATCTAATCCCCAATGACCAGCTGGAACATCTGGGAATGATTTTCCTGCTGCTGCTACTGGAGAAACAACACCTGCTACCATTGCTGCTGTCATCGTACCTGCGATTACTTTTTTGTAAGAGTTAATCTTTGCCATTTTATAAATTTCCTCCTTCAGGAATATGCTACTAGTTTCATATCATATTAAATTTGAAAACTAGCTAGTTAGAAAAGCCATAAAACAATAAAAACACAAACAAAAATACTATAATGAAAAGTAGTTCACATAATAAAATGATACAAACCGTTAGATGTAAATATAAGGTTTAAATACCATTTTTTGAAACAAGTTCATCATACTATACAAAACCATTCGTTATCAAGAACTTTCTCAAAAGAAGATTCGACACATTCTGATAATTCAGTCTTTTAATTGTATTATTAGTATATAAATAATACTCAAATATAGAAATGAGCAAACTGTTTTCCGATAAACCACTCTCACTGCGCTTCGTATATTTTTCATATCGAATACACAATTGGAATTATAGCACATATTTCCACTTCATCACCTAAATATTTTTTACAATAAATACAATTTTCAGACTACATTCGACTGAAACTATTTCATTTCGACATTATTTTCTTCTTTTCGAATGATTTTTTAACAAAAAAAGGTGTTAATTTACAAATATTTTACATATCAATGGGATGTTCCGCTATTTTTGAAACCGTTTTCGATTTGTTTCTCAATAAAACGAACTACTAATTTGCAAAATAGGATTTAGTTTTTAGAGATCGTTTTATATAAAAATTAACCATAAAAAAGAGCCCACATAATGTGGGCTCTTTTTATTGAAATAAATTTCAATTAGCGAGTTACTGTTACTGGTTTGAAAGCAACAAGTACATTTTTGTTAGCAGAAGTATCAATTGTGTTTAAAACTACTTTACCATTAACTTCATTAGCTTTAACTGTTAATGTACCATTTCCTAAGTTAACTGCTTCATTAACTGTTAGAACTACTTCTTTAGAAGCTTCTTTTTTAGGATCAGCTACAGTTAATACTACACCATTTAAGTCAAGTACGAAATCAGCTTTATCAACTGTTACAGCTTCAGAGAAAGTAAGAGTTACTTCTTTTTTGTCTACATTTGTAATTTTAGCTGATTTGAATTCAGGAGCTGTATTATCAGCAACTGTAACTAATAAATCAGTATTATTGATTTTAACATTTTCTGTGCTTTCAACGTTAGCTACTGTAAATACAACAGTTTTTGTTGCATCAAATTTAGTTGATGCTGGTAACTCAATTGTTGCTTTTGTACCAGTTTCATCTAATACAATAATTGTACCTTCTGGTAATTTCTTACCATCTAACGTGTAGTTATTTAAGTTAGATGCTGAAGTTGCACCTTGACCACCTTTAACAGCTTTATCAAATTCAACTACAATTTTGTTAGCTTCAAATTTTGCAGTAGCTTTTGGAGCTTCTTTACCTACTACATCTTTTTCTGCAACTTTAACAGTTGTTTCAAAAGCAGCTGATTTGTTACCAGAAGCATCTGCTACAAATTCTTTATTAGCAAATAATTTATAGTTTCCTTTTTCAGTGAATTTAACAGTTACTTCTTTTTCATTTGCAGTAATATTTTCTGCTGGAACTGCTACTTCTTTACTTGTATCAAGATTGATAACACGTAATTGTTTTGCATTTACTGTGTTAACTTTTTTGTCAAATACTAATTTAGCATCTAATCCATCAGTTTCCACTTTAGTAAACTTAGGTGCTACTACATCTTTTGAAACTTGAACAGCTTTTGTTGTTTTTGTTCCAACGTTACCTGCAAGGTCTGTATGTCCAACAAATTCTACAGATAGGTTTGCAGTATTTTCATTTGTAGCAAATACATCTTCTTCTACAGTGAATGTTGCTTTTGTTTTATCGCCTGTAGTATTTAATGCATTGTTATTCTCTAGAAGAGTTTTGTCACCTTTTTTAACTGTTACTTTATTAAGTGCTTTAAGTTCTTCAGTGAATGTTGCTTCTAAAGTTACTTTTCCATCAGCAGTAATATCAGTTACTTTAACTTCTTTTACTTCAGGTGCAGTAACATCTTTTTCTACTTTGTATGTCGCTTTACCTTGGTACATAGACATTTCAAGACCAACTAAATCTGTTGCACCGTTAACAATGATAGAGAACTCTTTACCATTTTCAAGTTTTAAAGCTTCTTTAGAAGTGAAAGTATTGTCTTTAACTTCTCCTACAATTTCTTGACCGTTAACTACTACTGTAACAGGTTTTGTTTCATCTAATTTTTCACTGAATACAACTTTAACTTTTCCATCTGGAGTAGTTACTGTAGATACAGTTGGAGCTACTTCATCGTTAAAGAAGATAACTTCTAATTTTTTCGGAACATCTTTACCATCTACAGCTTTTACGTTTTGAACAGTTAAAACGTAAGCTTCTTTATTTTTTAATTTCGCATCTCCATCTACAGTTAAGATGACAGATTTTTTATCTTCGCTTAGTTTTGGTGTAACTGTAAGACCACTGATTTCAAAGTTTTTAGCAGTTACATCTTGAATTGCAGTGCCGAATTTAACTTCGATCTCTTTAGCGTTGATTGCTTTAATAGACTCAACTTTAGCTTCTTCTTTTTGTCCGAACTCTTTGTCAGTCTTAGCAATGAATTTAGCAGCTTCTGCACGAGTTACAGATTTATCTGGCTCCCAACCATTACCAGTACCATTAGTGATACCTAAAGCAACTAAGATGTTAGCATCTTTTTTACCCCAGTGTTTTTCTAAATCAGAGAATTTAGTTTCTAATTCTCCGCTTACTTTGCTTTCTAATTTGTAAGCTTTTACAATCATAGATGCCATAGAAGCACGGTCAATTTTATTGTTTGGATTGAAGTTACCAGTTCCATCACCTAAAATAACACCAGCTTTTTCAACAGCTGCGATATATTTAGCAGCCCATGAATCTTTAGCGTCTTTGAAAGTTGGTGTTGCACCATCTTTAACTTCTAAACCTAATGTAATTGCCATAATTTTCGCTGCAGAAGCACGATCAATTGCTTCAGTTGGAGCGAATGTTCCGTCTGGTTTACCTTCGATTGCTTTTTTTGCTACTAAATAATCAATGTACTCTGCACTCCAAGAACCAGGTTCAACGTCTGGGAATGATTTTCCTGCTGCTGCTACTGGAGAAACAACACCTGCTACCATTGCTGCTGTCATTGTACCAGCGATTAATTTTTTGTAAGAGTTAGTCTTTGCCATTTTATATATTTCCTCCTTAGGAATGTAATACTAGTTCCATAAGTTTTTAAATAGATATTCTATTTATTTTTGAAACTAGTAAATATAAATGTGGTTAACGTATCCTTGTATAGAATCACAAAGAAATTATACACCAGTTTTATCCAATTAAAAATCTGAAATTCGACAAAAAGGTGAATTTTCGAAATTCTGAATGAATGTTTTTTCGACTTTTATTTTAAAAATCCGGATTATAAAATCAGAATATTTTAAACAGCCGGAAAAACGTGTCAGAATTACGTTTTAAATAATTTTTTCATAACCATTTACAACTATAGCAGAAAAACGTTTACAATTTCAATATCTAGCTATGAAGATATTACGACATTAATCGACAGTTGTTTTTTATATAATTCGACAGTTTTCTTGCCATCCAATTTTTCGAAATTACCAAACCTATTTTCTTTTAATTACCAACTAAAATGCCAAATACTAACATTCTCTATATATGAATGTTAGGATTTTTAAACATACATCTTATCTCTCAAACTTCATTTTTTATGCGCATACATTTATAATCGCTTATGTAATTCGACAGTTTTCTACAAATGTTTCGTTTCTTTCGATATTTTATTTTTTTCGAAAAATATAAAAAAGAGGATGTCCTCTTAAATTAAGATTACATTCCCCTTTTTTCGAACTCTTTTGAATTCAAGTCACTTATGATGTATCGAGACGCTGTTGAAATTTGTTCTCGCAATTCTTCTACTCTTTGTTCCAATGTTGCTTGTACATATTCTTTTTGTTCTAGTTGCTTCGTTGCCACATTATACAAAGTTTCAGCCGTCCAGTCACCATCTACGTTTCCGATAATCGGCTGATTTACTTGTTGTAAAAATGAATCAATCTTTGGATCATATGAAACACCGACCATAGGAATATTAGCAACCGCAGATAATATGAGCGCATGAAGTCTCATCCCTATTAGAAGCGAACATTCCGACAAAATTGAAATTTTCTCATGGATATCCAGCTTATACGGAAGCATATGAGCTTCTTCACCCATTAAGTTAATAATATCACGTGATGCATTTTGATCAAATGGTCCATGCATTGGTACGAATAAAATATGATATCCATCACGCTTAAATTTTTTCAACGTATCTGCTAGCTTCTTCATATAATCTTCTTTCGCGTCCCAATACCTCACACTAACTGCAATTACTTTCCCTTGAATCGAATGTTTTTGCAGCCACTCCGACTTCATTCCTTCTGGTTGACATGCCAATACTGGGTCTGGAACTAGTTCGATATCTTTCTTAATACCCATTTCTTTTAAATACAAAAATGAATCTTCATCACGAACTGATATATATGCCGCTTTTGATACTTGCCATTTCACTAATAAACGATTTTGTCTTTTCGTAATTGGACCAATTCCTTGCGCGTAAATATAATACGGCTTCTTCAAAAAACGAGCAATCCGCATAATACCTGTATAGTACAAAATGCTTTTAATACTCGTTTTATCTTGAAGGAGACTTCCCCCTCCGCTAATTAAACCATTACTTCTCTTTATTTCCTTATAGATTGCTCTTATATCCCACCGATTTACTGCCTCTACACCGTACATTTTTCTTGTATAGTCGGGGTCATTCGAAAGTACAACAAGCTCCAGAGTAGGATCCTCTTCATGTAGCGCTTTAATAATTGATTGCAAAATTGCTTCGTCCCCAACATTATAAAAACCATAATATCCTGATAAAACTAACCGCACTCTTAATCTCCTCCAACATTTCGCAATCAACTTTTTGTCATGCAACAAATTGCTATCAACTCTTTAATAAGAAAAGTTGGATAACTTCAAATTGATTTCTTTCACAAACATATAAATAGCCATACTCATTTATAGACAAATTTACTTACGTAAAAATGGAATTTGCTTTTTGGATATCCAGTTCAACTTTAATGCGCATATGCCATATATGAACAAGGCCACACAAAATGCTAAACCACTATATATTACTGCAATAAGTCTAGAATCTACCACATTTATTACAGTAGATGTGAAATATAATCCTATACCTACTATACTAGATACTCCGATTACAGCAAAAAATCTCCCCATGTGAATCGAATAAGCCAATTCTTTTCGAATGTATATATAATTTACGATACAAATCATGATATATATGATAAGTGTACTATAAGCCGCACCGGTTATGCCAAATTGACTTACGAGTACTATATTTAATATGACTTTTACAAAACTCGCTCCAACAACTATCCACGCCGCTTGCTTAGAACGGTTAATGCCTTGCAAAATTCCTATTGATAATACCATAAGTGATGTGAAATACGAACTACCAATTAAAATAGCTAACATGCCGCTCCCTTTAGCATCTGTAAACAACCCAACATTTAACGGGACTGTAAGCGCCATGAGCCAGATTGTTATCGGCGTTGTTAAAACATGAGCAAGCTCATTTGTTCGTTCAATTGTATGTTTTGCTAGCACTATATCTTTCTTTGTTAATGCAGCAGTTAACAACGGGATTAACGGAAATACCATCGCGCTTGCAAACACGACAATTAATTGTGTAAACGCAAAGCCACGACTATATATACCAAATTGTTCTTGAATTGTTGTAGTGGATTCATGTAGCATATGTGGAATCGTTACAGAATCAACTAAATTTAACAATGGCATCGATAATGCACCAATTGCAATTGGAATCGAAACCTGAAGTATCTTTTTTGCATTATCTTTAAAATTTTGCAGTGAATATGTATTACTTTTATAACGATATATACTTTTTACATACTTCAATCTCAAATAGATAAGTGACGTAATTACCCCAAGGCAAGAACCAATCATTGCACCGCCTGTTACAACATCACTGTCTTTATTCCAAGATACAAATAAGAATGCAATTGCTAACATAAAGAAAACACGAACGAATTGCTCAATTACTTGTGACACTCCGGTAGGAATCATATCTCCAAAACCTTGGAAATACCCTCGATACACCGCCATATATGGTGCGATTAATAAAGCAAACGAAGTGATGATTAATGGAAGTCTCGTATCTTGTCCGCCAAGCATATTTGCAAACATACTTGATCCAATCATAATAACTGAAAATCCAAGCACTCCAAATATTACTCCAATAATAGATGCTGACGTAAATAGTTTAGCAATTCCGTCCTGGTCATTTTTCTCATGAAGTTCAGCGATTAACTTTGATATAGCTAGCGGCACTCCCGCTACTGATAAAGTTAAGGCTATCATATATACAGGAAAAACAAGGCGGAAGATTCCAAGCACTTCATCTCCGGCTATATTTTGTAACGGGATTTGAAAAAAACTCCCCAACACTTTCGATAGAAACGTTGTAATCGTTAAAATCGCAGCGCCTTTCACAAACTTATTATTCATCTTCTAGCTCTTTTCTTTCAATATATAATTTCCATACCTATTACATCATAAAACGAGATAACTATATTCTTCTCTTTTTAGAAAAATTTCACTTTATCTCATTTAGTTATCATACCAAATTTATTATACATTGAATACTCTCTTTCTTTATGCCTTTTAAATATATCATATGTCATAACGCCTTATTTTTATCCAGTTTTTTCTTCAATTTACTACTTCTACTTATTCCGGATAAACATGTGCTATAATGTAGCTATTGTCAGTAAGAGGAGTGTTTACAACATGCTGAATTCGGTAAAAAAGCTGTTAGGAGATTCTCAAAAGAGAAAACTAAAAAAATATGAACAACTTGTTCAAGAAATTAATAATCTAGAAGTAAAAATATCTGATTTATCTGATGAAGACTTACGCCATAAAACGATCACATTTAAAAACATGCTAAACGACGGAAAAACAGTGGATGATATAAAAGTAGAGGCGTTCGCGGTTGTACGTGAAGCAGCAAAGCGTGTACTTGGATTACGTCACTACGATGTGCAGTTAATCGGTGGCCTTGTACTATTAGAGGGTAATATTGCAGAGATGCCAACTGGCGAAGGAAAAACATTAGTTTCTTCTCTTCCAACATACGTACGTGCTCTTGAAGGAAAAGGCGTTCACGTAATTACTGTAAACGACTATTTAGCAAAACGAGATAAAGAATTAATTGGCCAAGTTCATGAATTTCTAGGCTTAAAGGTTGGGTTGAATATTCCTCAAATCGATCCTACCGAAAAGAAACTTGCTTACGAAGCTGATATTACATATGGTATTGGAACAGAATTTGGCTTTGACTATTTACGTGATAATATGGCCGCTTCAAAAAATGAGCAGGTACAACGTCCCTATCATTTTGCTATTATCGATGAGATTGATAGCGTTTTAATTGATGAAGCGAAGACGCCTCTTATTATCGCTGGTAAGAAATCAAGCAGCTCTGATTTACACTATTTATGCGCAAAAGTTATTAAATCATTCCAAGATACCCTTCATTACACGTACGATGCAGAAACGAAATCTGCTAGTTTTACAGAAGACGGTATTACAAAAATAGAAGATTTATTTGATATCGATAACCTATATGATTTAGAGCATCAAACTTTATATCATTATATGATTCAAGCATTACGAGCTCATGTCGCTTTCCAATGTGATGTTGACTATATTGTACATGATGAAAAAATTCTACTTGTAGATATTTTCACGGGCCGCGTTATGGATGGTCGCTCTTTAAGTGATGGTTTACACCAAGCTCTTGAAGCAAAAGAAGGTTTAGAAATTACTGAAGAAAACCAAACACAAGCGTCCATTACAATTCAAAACTTCTTCCGTATGTATCCAGCATTATCTGGTATGACAGGTACAGCAAAAACGGAAGAAAAAGAATTTAACCGTGTATATAACATGGAAGTTATGCCGATTCCGACAAACCGTCCGATCATTCGTAAAGACAAAAGTGACGTCGTGTACGTAACAGCTGATGCTAAATATAAAGCTGTACGTGAAGATGTTCTAAAACACAATAAACAAGGACGCCCGATTTTAATTGGGACAATGTCTATTCTGCAATCAGAAACTGTTGCTCGTTACTTAGATGAAGCGCATATTACATATCAATTATTAAATGCAAAAAGCGCAGAACAAGAGGCCGATTTAATCGCAACAGCTGGACAAATAGGACAAATTACAATTGCGACGAATATGGCCGGACGAGGTACTGATATTTTACTAGGCGAGGGTGTCCATGAAATTGGTGGATTACATGTAATTGGGACAGAACGCCATGAATCAAGACGCGTTGACAATCAATTAAAAGGTCGTGCTGGTCGTCAAGGAGATCCAGGTAGCTCTCAGTTCTTCCTTTCTTTAGAAGATGAAATGCTAAAACGTTTCGCGCAAGAAGAAGTCGAGAAATTAACTAAATCACTGAAAACAGATGAAACAGGACTTATTCTAACTTCTAAAGTCCATGATTTCGTGAACCGTACACAATTGATTTGTGAAGGTAGCCATTTCTCAATGCGTGAGTACAATTTAAAGTTAGATGATGTAATAAATGACCAACGTAACGTTATTTATAAATTACGTAATAACTTGTTACAAGAAGATACAAATATGATTGAAATTATTATTCCAATGATTGATCATGCTGTAGAAGCCATTTCTAAGCAATATCTTTTAGAAGGTATGCTTCCAGAAGAATGGGATTTCGCTCGTTTAACAGAACATATAAACGAAATTTTACCAGTAGAAAACATGCCATCACTATCAGCGAATAATGTACATTCACCGGAAGATTTACAATCCGTTTTGAAAGAAACATTATCTCTTTATAAAGGGCGCGTAATTGAACTAAATAGCCATACTGATTTACAACAGTCGCTACGCTATGTTGCCCTTCATTACCTAGATCAGAACTGGGTAAATCACTTAGATGCAATGACCCACTTAAAAGAAGGAATCGGGCTAAGACAATATCAACAAGAAGACCCTACTCGTCTTTATCAAAAAGAAGGTTTAGATATCTTTTTATACACATATGGTAATTTCGAAAAAGAAATGTGCCGCTATGTTGCAAGACATTTAGGTGTTCCTGAAAACGTACAATAACGAGGTGAAAGATTATGTTATCATTTCTAAAAAGAGCTAAGAAAAGCGGAAAAGATACGACTGTCTCTAGTAATCAATTATTCGGACAAGAAGAAACAAATACTGAAAATAAAACTGTAAAACCAACGCTTTACTTCCACCCAAGCTGGGGTACAGTAGCACAAGAACAAAAATACATTTATCAATTTTTACATAAAGAACTAACACGTTTACAAGAATATCAAATTTCTTTATCTGGAATTGAGATTGAAAAACGTGATAATGGTTATGACGTAGCTGTATTTATTCGCAGCACTGTTCCGAAACCAATTTCTTTCGAAGAGGTTACATTAATCCTTCTAAATAAAGAGAAGAAACTATGCGCTCGCAAAACATTTAACCTTTCTGCATTAGGAGATATTCCTGCAAATGTAAATATGCCATTCATCTTTACATTTGAGCAAGAAACAATTACAGATGCTGCATTATCGCAAACAGATTGGGAATTAGCATTTGAACTTGAAGATAAGCATGCATTAGATTTAGACCCATCTTGGGAAGCTCAGTTACCTGAAGCAAGCAAAGAAGCTTTACGTAATTTCGTAGACAATTTAACACCTCCAAATGATGGTGAAATTAACTTCCTAGGTCTGCAAGCTGCAAGAAAAGAAAATGGTGATTTACATACAACGCTTCTTATTCGTAACGGTTGCAAAGACACGATTCAACTAGAGCAACTTCCTCTTCATATTGAAGATGCTGCAGGTGCAGTTGTTGTGAAAGGAGCTTTCACATTACCGAATCTTGAAATTAAAGCGAATACTACAAAACCGTGGTCATTTGTCTTCCCCGCTTCATCTATATTAAAAGAAGATATGGATCTATCTTCTTGGAAAGCATTTGTACCACAAGACTAATAAGAGAGGCTGCTTTAGAAGCAGCCTCTCTTATTCTTTTTCATACAAAAAGCCTGTTCAAAAAGATGGTCATCACACCTCCTTGGACAGGCTCTTTCTTTATGTAAAATTTACTTCGTTACTAATAAACATTCAATATGATATTCAGCTTCTAATTTGCACATTTCATCTACGTGTTCCACTTTATGCCTCTTTAATTGCTCTACTTGCTCTTCGCTCGGCTCTTCATTAATAAGCTCGTTAATTTTTTCATTCACTTTCACTGCTAACGCTTGATGGAAATCTGGATGTTCTTTCAACTCATCATCTACTTTATTAATCCAAGTTGATTTTGTGTATAAATATTGTTTCCACTGTTCAACAAATTGCTGCATATCAAATTTTTCTTCATTCCATTCAATTTCTTTCATATACTTCTCAAAAGAAACAACAATTGATCGCGTAATCCCGATTTTCACTCCATGTGGTAACTGTTTGTACATCAAATATTCCCTCCAGCTTAAAGCTCTTCCTTCTGAATATAAAGGAATCTCAAAATTCATATACATTCTTATAATAGCACATTGCTAATCTAAGATGTTACTATACTGTGCAGAAAATCAATTGTCAATAAACGCACAGAATCTAGATATACGAATTTAACATATTAAAAATAAAGGAAAAATAATAAAAACCTTCACACTCTACAATGTATTCCATGTGAAAGTTTTTATTATTATATCGCTTCAGTTTCCGAAATTTGTAATTTCTCTTTTTGCTCATCGTTTGCCAGCGTCACTATCGTCTTTTCAACGTGCGGATGTACATGTTCCAGCGTCACACTCGCGCCCGCTTTATCCGACTGCTCAACAAAGTTCAATAATGCCATAGCTCCTGATACATCCATATAGCGCACATCTTTCATACGTAAAACAACCGGAGACCTTACGTCTTGTAACGTAGAGAAAATACGATCCACTGTTAGGAAAGAAAGTGGACCTTTAATTTTATACGTCGCTTCCTTTTCTTTTACAATAAAAGCTTTACGTTCTTTACATTTCACCATGTATATAATGAACGAAAGAATAATACCGAATGCAACAGCAATCATTAAATCGAACTTCACCGTTACAATCATCGTTACGAGCATAACAATGACATCCCCTTTTGGTGCTACATGCATTTTCTTCATGCTTTCCCAATCAAACATGCCAATACCAGTTAAAATTAAAATACCTGATAATACAGCAAGCGGAATGTATTGCACGACTGATCCAAGTCCCATAATGAAAATAAATAATATAACACTATGCATACATGCCGAAAGTGCCGTTTTACCGCCACTTCTTATATTCACGATAGACCTTACAGTCGCACCTGCCCCTGCTAACCCGCCAAACAATCCGCTCACCATATTACCGATACCTTGTCCGACCAGTTCTTTATTACTTTTATGACGTGTACCTGTCACATTATCCATTACGACCGATGTTAACAACGAGTCAATCGATCCTAATAAAGCAATACTAAGCGCTGGTAAAATAAGTTCTGCTATGCCTGTTCCACTTAAAGATGGAATATGAATCGTTGGCATCGCTTCTGGAATCGTTCCAATCTTTTCAATTACTTTATTTAGTGAAAGATTTCCGATAATCGGTAACTTTACTGTAAGTCCTTCGAGTAGAGAAGAAAATAAAGGAAGCAAAGCTGTCACACCGACTAGTGCTACTAAACTAGACGGAATCGCTTTAATCCATTTGCCCGAAACAATCATTACAATAATCGTTAATACTACAAGTAGAAAACTATTTTGCACATGCTTCATTTCACCTAAAATAATAATTAATGCGATTCCGTTCATAAATCCTGAAACGACAGGATACGGAATATATCGAACGTAAGAACCGAGCTTACATACACCGAATAAAATTTGAAATAATCCTGCCATCATAAAGGCTATAAAACTTGCCTCTAACCCGTGCGTCGCAATAACTCCAGTTGCGATAACAGTAATCGGCCCAGTTGGCCCCGTTACTTGTCCAGGTGTCCCGCCAAATAAAGCTGCGAATAAACCAGCAAAAATCGCACCATACAATCCGACTAGTGCTCCCTCAGACGTTCCCGTTGCAGCAATACCAAATGCAATGGCAAGTGGCAACGCAACAATCGCAACCGTAAAACCAGCTAAACATTCCTTTGCTATTCTTTGAAACATATAATAACCACCTTCACATTAAGTCCACGTTCCATTGTACACCTAAAAGAATACATTCGTTAGTCCACTTTTTACAGTATCGTGACGTAAACGTATTCAATTGTAAACTCACGCCGCATCTTTGGAAACCATTGTAACTGTGCTATAATGGATAAATTAAATCTTTTATTATATATTTGGAGGCACTATGCTAACTTTTGAAGAAAAATTATCGATTATTGAATCTTTCCCTGAATTAGAAAGAAAGAACGTCTCATTAAAACGCGTGAACTTTCACTTTGAAGAAAGTCGTTTAGATAAAAAGAACGTTGTATATCATTTACATCCAAACGGAAACGGATTTGTATATGCAAACTTCATTAAAGGTTATAAAACAGATGATAAAGGCATGATTAACATCCGTGAGTTTTCAGAAGAAGAACTGCGTTCATTAATTGAAAAAGTAATTGAACGTCTATCACAGGAGCCAGAAGAAATTGTTACACCAATGGAACCTGCTGCAGAAGAAGAATGGAAGAACGAAGACGGCCACATCCTAACTCTTATTCAAGAGGATGATATGTGGAACGTGTACGCTGGTGTAAACTTAGACGGTACATTCAACTCTTATCCAGAAGCTGCGGAATACCTTGATGAAGAAGGTTTTTCACGTAAATAATATAAAAAGCGGAGACTTATCGTCTCCGCTTTTTTCTATACATCTGTTTCCAAACTAAAACCATAAGAACTTAACGTTCTCACATTCATTAATTTTTTTGACGTCTAAACATCATCGCTCCCAAAATTAATGCGAACATACCAGCAAGAATAGAAGTAGATTCCGCTGCTGCTCCACCTGTTTGAGGAAGTAATTTTGATTGCTTATTACTTTCTTTACTAGATGGGACTTCTGATGTGTTTTGTACTTCTACTTTATCTTGAACCTCTAGTTTGTTCGGTATTTCTAGTTTCTCTTCTGTCACCTTTGGCTCTTCCAACTTTTCTTCTTTTAACTCTTTTGTTGTTTCTTCTTCAACT
>NZ_BOQB01000165.1 GCF_018332475.1 Bacillus sanguinis
ATGAAAATATAAACTTAATGTAATATTATCATTGACAATGATAATGAGATTCATTATCATTTATTTGTAAGTAATTGATAAATGTTATCAATTATGAAAATTATATATGATAGGGGATATTATATTGAAAAAAAGTTATATTAAGGCGCTAGTAGTAGCCACAACATTAGCAATTCCATTTGCTACATACTCTACTCCAGCATTAGCAGCACTAAAAGCTGAAGCAAACCAGTCGGTGGCAGCAGCTAGTGAACGTACATACGATACTGAGATTAAAATATATAAGGATCAAAAAGATGAGCCATCTATGGTTTCTCAGTACATAAAAAATCCTAAAGTAGCAATTGAAGATGGGAAAAAAATTGTTACTGTAACAATACAAGATAGCGATTATTTTCAATATCTTAGAATAGAGGATAAAAACCAACCTGGTGTATTTCAAGATGTGAAAGTTTTATCAGAAGATAAGAGGAAAAATGGAACGAAAGTAGTCCAATTTGAAATTGGCGAATTTGAGAAGAAGCATAATATGCAAATGCATATACTTATTCCGGCCATTGGATATGATCACAAATATCAAGTTCAATTTGAAATTAAAGATCCAACTGCAGGTGACAAAGAAACAGAGAAACCAGATGATAACTCTAATTCAGGCAATACGGAAACGGATCATCCAGTTGATAGTCAAAATATGATAGCAGATAATAAATTGAGAGAGCTTGTTAATAAAAAAGTATTTAATAGAAAAGATTTAAATACACCGATTACGAAAGAAGAGTTATTACAAGTAAAGGACTTGTTTTTAAATACGAATGAGATTCTTGATTATAGTGCATTAAAATATATGCCAAATTTAAAATCTTTAACAGTTGCGAATGCGAAGATAAAAGATCCTTCGTTCTTTGCGAACTTAAAGCAATTAAATCATTTAGCTTTGCGTGGTAATGAATTTTCAGATGTAACACCACTTCTTAAGATGGATAATTTAGAATCTCTTGATTTGAGTAATAATAAAATTACAAACGTTGCACCATTAGTTGAAATGAAAAATGTAAAAAGTTTATATCTATCAGGTAACCAAATAGAAGATGTAACAGCATTAGCGAAAATGGAACAACTAGATTACTTGAATTTAGCAAATAATAAGATTACGAATGTTGCTCCATTAAGCGCGTTAAAAAATGTAACATACTTGACTTTAGCTGGTAATCAAATTGAAGATATTAAACCGTTATATTCATTACCTTTAACAGACTTAGTATTAACACGTAATAAAGTTAAAGATTTATCCGGCATTGAGCAAATGAAGCAATTAGAAGAATTGTGGATCGGGAAAAATGAAATAAAAGATGTTACGCCTCTAAGTAAGATGACACAGTTAAAACAATTACACCTACCTAACAATGAGTTAAAGGATATTACGCCATTATCAAGTCTAGTAAACTTACAAAAACTTGATTTAGAAGCAAATTATATTTCAGACTTAACACCGGCTAGTAATTTGAAAAAGTTAGTATTCTTAAGTTTTGTTGCAAATGAAATTCGTGATGTTCGACCAGTGATAGAACTAAGTAAAACAGCTTACATCAATGTTCAAAATCAAAAAGTATTTTTAGAGGAAACAGAAGTAAATAAAGAAGTAAAAGTACCTATATACGAAAAAGATGGTAAAATTTCTACAAAAATTCGTTTGAAGAGCGAAGGTGGTACGTATAGTAACGATGCAGTTAAGTGGAGTACACCAGGTGAGAAAGTATATGAATTTGGTGTGAAAGATCCATTTGCGGATACAGGAATCTTCTTTACGGGATCTGTCATTCAAAATGTGGTAGAAAGTAAAGGAGATAACACTTCTAAAGAAGACAATACTTCTAAAGAAGATGCAAAAGTAGAAGTAGTGGAATTTAAAGATGTACCAAAAGGACATTGGTCAGAAGAAGCAATTCATTATTTAGCGAAAGAAAATATTTTCAAGGGATATGGAAATGGACAATTTGGATTTGGGGATAGTATTACTCGTGGACAAGTTGCGTCTTTAGTACAAAGGTACTTGAAATTAGAAAATAAAGTAGAGCAGAAAGAGAGATTTACAGATACGAAAGGGCATATGTTTGAGCAAGATATTGCTGCAGTTGCGCAAGCTGGCATTATGCAAGGCGATGGTACTGGGGAGTTTCGTCCAGATGGAGTATTAACTCGATATGAAATGTCTGTAGTATTGCATAAAGTATTTCAGTTAAAAGAAGATGGAAGTAATAAATTGAACTTTAAAGATGTACCAACTGGTCATTGGGCAGAAGGTTATGTGAAAACGTTAGCGGATAATAATATATCAAAAGGTGATGGGAACGGAAACTTTTTGGGTGACGATTTCGTAACACGTGAACAATATGCACAGTTTTTATATAACGCAATAACGAAATAAAAGATGAGAAAATACGTTATTCTTTGATTGAAAAAGAATAGCGTATTTTTTATGTATAAAATGAGATAGGCAATAGATAGAAGTATAGACATATGAATAGCCCATTTTAAAGAAGAGCTGTGAAACTATATTGACAAAAAAGCATTCTCATGTGATAATTCAATTAAATTTTTAGAATAATCAAAAAATACTCCTTTTACATAGAAAGGATTCGAACATTATATAAATATTACGCCGGGGGTGACGAAATGTTATTTTTTCTAAAGAAATGGAATGAATTAAAAGATGTGAAATCTGAATTGGCACTTCGTGATTGGTTTTATGGTACAAAAATTAGTTTATCACTCTGTACGTCAAAAGAGCCGTTAACTTTTTTAGTAAACGTTGAGGGAAGAGATAAAGGGTTATTTTCAGAAGAAGATTTTATTGTTGTTAATTGTATGTGTGAGTCAGTATTTGAAAATGAAGAAAAACCAGCTGCAGAATCATTTATGCATGCGGATATTTATAAAAAAAGTAGTGCAGAATGTATTTTACAAGTGCAGACTGTAGATAGCCATTTAATATCAGAGTTATATGGAGAAGAAGGGGAAGTAACATTCGATAAACGTAGCGTGGAACGTGTTTTTGGAAAAGAAGGTATAACAGAAATGACAATTCCCATTGTAGAAGATGAGAAAAAATTCGCTGATTTATTAGAAAATAATGTACCGAATTTTATTGAAGGTGGAGGAGTAGTTCTCGTTCATAATTATGGCATGATCGTGTGGGGGAAAACTCCAGAAGAAGCGAAAAAATGGTTAGAGGGTATAGAATATTTAATGAATTACCATGTAAAGTTGTTAATGATAAAAGGTGCAAAGAGCTCAGTTATATAAAATGTTTGTGATGTCGTTACAAGTCAATAAATAAATGAAAGCGTTTTAAAAATAATTTTACTCATAAAATATAGGTCTCCTTATTATATATAGATTACATGTTGACATGTAAGGAGGAACATATTTTGCGAGTTAAATATCATTTTCTGCCAAAACAGCAAGTAACATTTTGCAACATGAACGATTCAGGTGAAGAAGCTTTGCGCATTATGAATGAAACGGGATTTCGAGCAATCCCTGTATTAGCAGAAGATGAAAAGAAATTCATGGGGATTATTTATAAAGTAGATCTTTTAGAAAAAAAGTGTAAGAGTGGATTAGAGAAAGTGAGTACGGAACATATGCTAGAAGATTCCTCTGCATTTATTTTTGAAAAGGATTCTTTTTTTAGAGCATTTTATGTTATTCGTCGACTTCCATTTCTAGCTGTGCTAAATGACTATAATGAATTTGTCGGTATCTTAACGCATTCCAATATATTTGATGTTATTGAAGATTCATTCGGTATGCGGACGGGTGGTTATATATTAACAATTGCAACACAAGATTGTAGGGGAACGATTAAAGAACTTGGGACATTGTTGAAAGCATTTAATATCGGTGGACTATTTACGCTAGATAACGGTGATCAATATATTCGCCGCGTTATCGTAAATATAGCAGATGAGTTAAATGAAAAAAGATTAAAGCAATTAATTGAAAAAATAGAGAAAAAAGGATTCAGGGTGAGTCATGTAGATTATATTTAAGGTGGAAAGGAAAGGTACTAATTTGCTATATGCAAATTAGTACCTTTTTTAGTGCGAGTAATGAATCTTATTTTGAAACAGGAGGCGGAGATAACGCTAAATCAGATAAAAAAATAAAATCTGCATGTTCACGAATGTTAGGAATAGAAGTTTCTATAACACGTGATGTAATTTCACCTGGAGGTCCAACGTGTCCAATAGCTACCATAATCGGTTTTTCTTGAAGTTTTTTAATGAGTAATTGGGCTTGTTTTGAAATATGGGCCGCTGTATACACATCATCAAAAAATAATTGATTTTCAATAATGGGCACTCCTAATTCTTTCCCGATTTTTGGAACAACACTCTTAGGATTTGTTTTGCTATCTAAATAAAATAAGCGGTGTTTTTTACAAGCTGCAAGTATAAGTCGTACAATTCTTTCGTCCGCAGTCACTTTTGATCCCATATGATTGTTCATGCCAATTGCATGTGGTACTTCTTGAATCGCTTGTTCGAGTCGATTAGTTATTTCTTCGTCGCTTAAATCAGTTGTAATTGCTTTTGGTCCAAGCCATTCTTTTTTACCTTTAATCGGTTCCATTGGCATATGTATAATAACTTCGTGTCCTTTCTTATGAGCCGCTATTGCATCTTCCTTTGTGGAAGGAAGAAAAGGCATAACAGCAACAGTCAGTGGAATAGGAAGTGATAACATTTTATCAGTCCCCTTCATATTATTGCCGAAGTCATCAATGACAATAGCGACTTTGTTTGTATGGGCCTTTGCTTGAACAGGAAATAAGAAGGATGGTAAGAACATCGTAAAGATAAGCAATGCAATCGTATATTTGTGCATATAAATATGTCCTTTCTATTTTATCCAGCTATTTGCGAGCTGTGAGGAATGAACAAAATCCCCAATGATTAAATTTCACTTTATCAATCATCATTATGTTTTGCGTTTTTATATAAATTAAACAAAAAATGTCGAAGAAAAGTATATGAAAAATAGAGAATCCGCTATTTAATTGGTATTTGTAAAAAAAGAAGATGAAAAAAATGTCTATTATTGCGAATGTATTTACAAAGATAGAATAATTTGTAATAATTCTCAAAGTGAGGGTAAAGATTTGTAAATTACAGGGAGAAAATGTTAAATTTTCTGATTCTTCAAATTCAAATATGATTAAGTAGTTAAAAGGCCGATGGAGAAGTGAAGTTGAGAGCATGGAAGTATAATAAGGGGGATATGAATGTTTACTGTAAAAAGGAAGTACACGTTAGAAAAGCTTTCACGTGATATTCATATGAAACGTGAAGAAATGATTCAATTAGGTTTAACGAGTGGGTTAAATAGTATGGAGACGATTCAAGTGAGTCAAGAATTGGACAAGCTTATTTTACAGTACCAGTGTTATAAAGAAAAACAAACACCAAAATGGTTATCAATTATAAAGGTACCTATTTTTCAAATTGGATATGAAGGGAAATCAAGTAATTTTTGGCGAATGCTTGTGGCTGGTTTTATGAAATAAGTATAATTACCCTTTTGGGATAAGGATAATTATACTAGGTGTAACGGAATTTCGATATGAACTGTCGTTCCTTCGTTTTCTATACTACCAATAAAAATATGCCCATTGTACATCTCTACAATTCGTTTACATATGACAAGTCCAAGACCGGTTCCAGTATCTTTATTAGTAAAGAACGGATGAAAGAGGTGTTTTTGAATATGTTTTGGAATCCCTTTTCCAGTATCTGTAATTCGCAATTGTGCGTGTGTTTCATTGTTTGTTACAGAAATGGTCAGTGTGTCACCAGAATTCATGGCTTCAATTGCATTTTTTGTAATGTTTAAAACCACTTGTTTCATATGGTCTTTTGAGCAACGGATATGAATAGGATGGTCTGGCAAATGTAAATGGAACACAATGTTATGTAGATTCGCCTCAGATTGAATAATTAATGCTACCTCATTTAGAATGGTTCTCACATCATATGTTTGTTCAATGATAGCAGTTGGCTTTCCAAGAATAAGAAATTCGCTTACAATTTCATTAATCCGTTCTATTTCTTGTTCGATGACGGAAAAATAAAACTGATCTTGTTCATCTTTATATTTCTCTTTTAATAGAGCGACGAGCCCTTTAATTCCGGTAAGAGGATTACGGATTTCGTGGGCTGTACTAGCTGCAAAAGTTCCAACTAATTCAATTTTTTGTAGTTCATTTTGTTGTCTTTCCAGTTTTGTTTGACGTTTTAACAACATATATTGAGCAAGTAAAAATAAAATAGACATTAAAAATAAAGTAGCTATACACTCTATTGCAACCCACTGATGTAAAGTTTTTTGATGGATAGGCAATGGAGAAACAGAGACCTTCCAATTTAATCTTTGGAGTGGGGTAGTAAGCATATTAGAATGCGCATCACTTGTTTCGTTATTATCATCATTTAGAAAAACTACATCATGTTTATCAGTTACTTCAAAATGGTATTGTGGCTTAATGGCATTTAAAGATGATGAAATGTAGTCAAAGCGTAAACTTGCTAACAATAAGCCTGAGATTTCCTTCTGTTTATTGAAAATGGGAGATGCAATCATAATAGCTTGATGTCCAAGCACACGATCTGTAATGGCTGATGATACAGTTGTTTTCTTCGTTTGCAATACGTCTTGAATATATTTGCGATCTGAGACATCAACAGGTGGTCGGTCGCCTTCGGATGCGATTGTAATAATGCCTTCTGGTGTAGCATAATATAACCCAGAAAAACGGGCATCGTTTCCATCTGTATCATGTACAATTTGTTTCATTCCATTTATATTTCCAGTCTCGGTTCCTACGACCTTTGAGAGCATTTCTAATGCAGAAATTGCTTCACCAAGGTGATGATCTAAATAGTCCCTATATAAAAAGAGAACCGTGTGAGCAGATAGTTTGTTTTCCTGCTTCATTTTATACGAATGATATGAATAAAATGTAGCACCAATCCCTATCGTTGGTAGGATAACAAGCATTATATATAAAACTATGCTGTGGAATTTGACTTTCAAATTTGGTACTCCTTCTTTTTTATTATCATTATATATAAACTATGTTAAAATTGTCATGTTTTTATTCAAGAATTATTCATAATATATTTGGGGAGAGGAAATGAATGAGTGAATACTCATTCGGAAATTACATGAAGTACGAAGCTGTTTTTTTATTACTTAGAATTTAAGTGAAGGGTTGAAAGTTGTATGACATCAAATAATGAACGAGAAGATATTTCTCAATCTCTAAAAGTATTTATTGCATTATCTCGTGTACATCGTTCTGTTATGGATACTACAAATAAATCTATACAAAGTAACGGTTTAAATCCAACTGAATTTGCTGTATTAGAACTGCTATATCATAAAGGCGGTCAACCACTTCAGCAAATTGGTGAGCGTATTTTAATCGCTAGTGGCAGCATTACATATGTTGTAGATAAGCTAGAGAAAAAGGGATTAGTAAAGAGGATTCCATGCCCGAATGACAGACGTGTTATTTATGCACAATTAACTGAGTCTGGAGAGAACTTTATTGCTTCTATTTTTCCAGGGCATGAGCAAGTTATACATCAGTCTTTTGAAATGTTAACGAAAGAGGAAAAGGATGAATTACTTGATCTATTAAAAAAGATAGGAAAGTATGAAAAATAATAATATGTTCCAAAGGAGCTTTGGATAAAGAAATCCAGGGCTTTTTTGTTTACATGTAATGATGACAATATGTGCCGTATTTTGCGGAAGAATAAGAGGAGATTTGTAAGTAAGCATTGAATTATAGTAAGGATGCATATAATGGAGAGGAGGCTCGTTCATGTCATTTAAAGACTATGAATATAAACGGCCAAATATTGAAGAATTAAAAGAGAAGTTTACTGTTGCTTTAGAGAAGTTTGATAACGCCAAAACCGTAGAAGAACAAAAACAAGTCATCAATTCAATTAACGAAATTCGCAATGACTTCGGTACAATGGGGAATCTTTGTTACATTCGTCATTCTGTTGATACGACAGATGCTTTTTATAAGGAAGAGCAGGATTTCTTTGATGAATTCTCTCCAGTTGTACAAGGATATGGTACAAAGTATTATAATGCGTTAATACATTCTCCATTCCGTGAAGAATTAGAAGCGTATTATGGAAAACAATTATTTGCTTTAGCGGAGTGTGATTTGAAAACATATTCTGATGAAGTCGTGAAAGATTTACAATTAGAGAATAAATTGTCTTCACAATATACGCAGTTATTAGCATCTGCAAAAATTAACTTTGCAGGAGAAGAAAGAACGTTATCACAGCTTATTCCATTTATGCAAGGGAAAGAAAGAAGTGAACGTAAAGTAGCAAGTGAAGCATATTACGGATTTTTAGCTGAGAATGAGGAAGAGTTAGATCGTATTTATGATGAGCTTGTTAAAGTGAGAACGAAAATCGCCAAATCTTTAGGTTTCAAAAACTTTGTTGAACTTGGATATGCAAGAATGTATCGTACAGATTATAATGCGGAAATGGTGGCGAATTATCGTCAGCAAGTACTTGATTATATCGTTCCGGTTACAACGGAATTAAGAAAACGACAACAAGCACGTATCGGTGTAGAGAAGTTAGCGTATTACGATGAAAACTTTGAGTTTGCTACTGGTAATCCAACTCCAAAAGGAGATGCGGATTGGATTGTTAATCATGGGAAAACGATGTATAAAGAGTTATCGGCTGAAACGGATGAATTTTTCAATTTCATGCTAGATAATGATTTATTAGATTTAGTTGCGAAAAAAGGAAAAGCTGGTGGCGGATATTGTACATATATTGAGAATTATAAAGCGCCATTTATTTTCTCAAACTTCAACGGAACATCTGGCGACATTGACGTATTAACACATGAAGCTGGTCATGCTTTCCAAGTATATGAAAGCCGTAAGTTTGAAATTCCAGAATACAATTGGCCAACGTATGAAGCATGTGAAATTCATTCTATGAGTATGGAATTCTTTACATGGCCATGGATGAAGTCATTCTTTGAAGAAGATGCAGATAAATATTATTTCTCTCACTTAAGTTCAGCACTTCTGTTTTTACCTTATGGTGTATCTGTTGATGAATATCAACATTATGTATATGAAAATCCAGAAGCATCACCAGAAGAGCGTAAGACAGCATGGCGTAATATAGAGAAAAAGTATTTGCCGCATCGTGATTATGAAGATAATGATTATTTAGAGCGCGGTGGATTCTGGCAACGCCAAGGACATATTTATAGCTCGCCGTTCTACTATATCGACTACACATTAGCACAAATTTGCGCACTGCAATTTTGGAAACGTGCAAGAGATAATAGACAAGAGGCATGGGAAGATTATGTGAATCTGTGTCAACAAGGTGGAAGTAAATCATTCTTAGAATTAGTAGAAGTTGCAAATTTAACATCACCATTTGCTGAAGGCTGTGTGAAAAGTGTCATTACAGAAATTGAAGCGTGGCTACATGCGATTGACGACACAAAATTGTAAAAAACATGCGCTTTTTTTCACATGTTTAACATCGACATAACGAGAAAATGATGAGATAATAAAAGAAAATTCAGAATACTAAAGGGGTGTTTCTAATAAGGAGCACCTCTTTTCACCAAAAAAAGGGGGGAAAGAAGTATGCTTCAATCTAATATGGATGTGAGTTTAGAAAGTTTGGTGAACTCATTACAGTCTACTCGAAGCACGCTATTATCAGAAATTGAAATGTTAAATGATACAGAAGTGAATGTAAAGCCACGCCGTGATAAATGGAGTATTATTCAAATTTTGCATCACTTGCATTTAGTTGAACAATCAGTTACATCTGCCCTTGTATATGCTTTACAAAAAAATGAAAGAAACACGACTCCATTTAAAGACCTCCAACTTACGCTTGATCGCACATATAAACGAGAAGCTCCTCAGCAAATGCAACCAACAGAAACGTTAATGAAAAAACAGCAAGGAATTCAATTACTAGAACATTCACGACAAGAACTATTACACGCGCTTCATAGTGTGATAGATGAAAAAGATTTATTTGAAAATGGATTAAAGCATCCTATTTTTAATGATTTGAATTTGTATCAGTGGGTTCAATTTCTTGATTTGCATGAACAAAGACATCTTACACAGTTAAAAGAGGCGAAACACGCAATTTTGCAAAGATAATCAGAAGGAAGTGGGAGACCACTTCTTTTTTGATATGTGCATAGTTTTCTTTCTTATTTTGGAATACTACATGGAGAAAGAAAAGAAGGAGTTGAAAAGTATGTCCAAGAAAAAGAAAGAAGAAGATCGCGCGTGGAAAGCACGTAAAGAAAATCAAAAACCACATGGAAAAGTGAAAGCTTTTGCTGAATTAGTTGAAGGAACAGAAAAAACGTGATGAGTATTTCATCACGTTTTTTGTATGAGTGGAAAAGTTAATAAGAAGGTTGTACCTGTACCTTTTTCGCTTATAATATCAATTTTTCCGTTCATAGCTTGAACAACACTGAATACGACCATCATTCCAAGACCAGTTCCTTTTTCTTTTGTTGAGTAGAAAGGGGAGCCAAGGCGTTTTACTTGTTCTTGATCCATACCAACTCCTGTATCTTTTATATATAATTGAATATGCTTATGATCAGGAACTAATGTGAAATAAAGATCACCGCCTTTTGGCATGGCCTCAATGCAGTTTTTTAAAATATTTAACAAGCATTGATTTAGTTTTTGTTTTTCTCCCGCGATAAAAAAAGAAGTACTTTGCTTTATATAATGAGTACGCACATTTGCTAAATTAGCAAGCGGTGTAATTAGCGATAATGCATGTAATAGTTCTTCTTCTAACTGTAATCTTTGTTCTTTTTCAATACTTGGTTTTGCAAAGGTTAAATAATCTGTAAGAACGTGGTTTGCTTGTTCGATTCCGTTGATGGCTATATCGATATATAATTTTCGCTCTTGCTCAGTGCATGTATCTGATTGTAAAAGTTGTAAAAATCCTTTTGTTGAGGTTAATGGATTGCGAATCTCATGAGAGATGGATGCTGCCATTTCTCCAATTAAATGGAATTTTTCGGCATTCATAAGTTCGTTTTGAAGACGAACTTGAGTTTGTAATATGTGTAATAAATATAAAATAAGGATGGTACCAAGTATCGTACATAACTCATACACAATAATATGTGGTATATAATCAGCCTTATTTGTAACCTTTGAAAGGAAGAAAGGTATCCAACTAAATCCGTATGTGAGACTGTAGATAATAGCAAGTATTATTTTTATACGATTAGAAGTTCGATTGAAAAATTTGTATGTAAATAGTAGAACAATAAATAGAAGGATAGAACCGATAAGCGATGGGAAAACACCTATTCCTCCTAATAAGAAGCGGTATATATTTAATACCACTAATATTGATCCACCGGCAATAGGACCTCCGGTTAATGTACCGACAACTAATACGATATGACGCATATCAAATTGAAATCCATAATCTGTTTTTGCTGCGAAAGTGATACATAGTATAGTAACGAGGCAACATAATACAATAAATATAGCTGAATTTAATTTAGGAGAGCGTTTCCCTTTTTGATTCCAAAATAAATGGTATACGAGCATTGTAACAAGGATGAATAATATATTTAAAAAGAGATAAATAATAAAGGATTTCAGTGGGATGCCTCCTCTCTTCTCATATTAAATTAATCATACTATAAAATGAAAGAAATGAAATGAGAAATAGCGGAAAAATCAGAAATTTTTTATGGTAGTATACAATATGTTACAATAAGCTTTGTCAATGAAAGAAGGAATTCCGTGCATTGCACGGGAGAGGTTCGCGAACTCCCTCTATAAAAAACTATGGAAACAACAATATCTTTAGGTATTGTTTTGTTTTTTTATTGTGACAGTTCAAGAACGTTCTTTCTTCTTATTCGTAGTAGAGAAGGAGAATGAGTGAAATGAAAAAAGAAAAGGCAGTTGTTGTTTTTAGTGGAGGACAAGATAGTACGACATGTTTATTTTGGGCAATAGAGCAGTTTGCAGAAGTTGAAGCTGTAACGTTTAATTACAATCAACGTCATAAGTTAGAAATTGATTGTGCAGCGGAAATTGCAAATGAGCTAGGAATTAAACATACGGTGCTAGATATGAGTCTATTAAATCAACTTGCTCCAAATGCGTTAACGAGAACGGATATGGAGATTACACATGAAGAAGGTGAATTGCCATCGACGTTTGTAGATGGACGAAATTTACTATTCTTATCATTTGCTGCTGTATTAGCAAAACAAGTTGGGGCACGTCATATTGTAACGGGTGTATGTGAAACTGATTTTAGTGGTTATCCAGATTGCCGTGACGTGTTTGTAAAATCGTTAAACGTTACTTTAAATTTATCTATGGATTATCCGTTTGTAATTCATACACCACTTATGTGGATTGATAAAGCGGAAACATGGAAATTATCAGATGAACTTGGAGCATTCGAGTTTGTTCGAGAAAAAACATTAACATGTTATAACGGAATCATTGGTGATGGTTGCGGTGAATGTCCAGCATGTCAACTTCGTAAAGCAGGATTAGATACGTACCTACAAGAACGCGAAGGAGCGAGTAACTAATGGATAATTTCTTTGGATTTCGCATTGTAGAAAATTTGCAAAAAATGGACGAGGATATTCATCGTAAACAGCTTAAATATCATAATAAAAGAGTAATGGTCAGCAAGGAATTTACATTTGATGCAGCACACCATTTACATTGTTATGAAGGAAAATGTAAAAACTTACATGGTCACACATATAAAGTTGTATTTGGGATTAGTGGATATGTAAATGAAATTGGTCTTGCGATTGACTTTGGAGATATAAAAGAGATTTGGAAGAATGAAATAGAAATTTATTTAGACCATCGTTATTTAAACGAAACGCTACCAGCGATGAATACAACTGCTGAGAACATGGTCGTTTGGATTTACGAAAAGATGGCAGAAGCATTAATAAAAGATAATCGTGCGAACGAATATAAAGGAGCTCGCGTTGAATTTGTTCGTCTTTTTGAGACGCCAACTAGCTATGCGGAAGTAAGACGGGAGTGGATGCTCGATGAGTAAAATCCCTGTCTTAGAAATATTTGGTCCGACTATTCAAGGTGAAGGAATGGTTGTGGGACAAAAGACGATGTTTATCCGTACAGCTGGCTGTGATTATAGCTGTGCTTGGTGTGATTCTGCTTTTACTTGGGATGGCTCGGCTAAAGATCAAATTAGACAGATGACAGCAGAAGACGTTTGGAATGAGCTTGTAGAAATTGGTGGCGAAAATTTTTCTCATGTTACGATTTCAGGTGGAAATCCAGCATTGTTGAAAAATATTGAGTTTCTTCTTTCTATATTAAAAGAGAATGGAATGCGGACAGCAATCGAAACACAAGGGAGTAAATGGCAAGATTGGTTACTTCAAATTGATGAGATAACGATTTCTCCAAAACCACCAAGTTCGGCAATGAATACTGATTTTCATAAGTTAGATGCTGTTATTCAGAAACTAGCAGGAAAAGATATTAGTTTAAAGGTAGTAGTATTTGACGACTATGACTTTGAGTATGCAGTTAAGATGCACGAACGTTATCCAGATGTACCATTTTTCTTACAAGTAGGGAATGATGATACAAAAACAGTGGATGATGCGATGCTGATTAAGAAATTATTAGATAAGTATGAGTGGCTTATTGATAAAGCTGTAAATTGTAAAGAGATGAATGATGCAAAAGTATTGCCGCAACTGCATGCGTTAGTATGGGGAAATAAACGCGGAGTATAATGAGAAGGGATGTTTAAAATGGCAGGAAGATTAGATGAAGATTTAAAAGATGTAACGTTACTAGGAAATCAAAATACAAAATATTTATTTGAATATAGCCCAGAAATTTTAGAGGTATTTGATAATAATCATCCAAACCGTGATTATTTTGTGAAATTCAATTGCCCTGAATTTACAAGCTTATGTCCGAAAACAGGCCAACCAGATTTTGCGACAATTTATATTAGCTACATTCCGGAACAAAGAATGGTAGAGAGTAAATCTTTAAAGCTATATTTATTTAGTTTCCGCAATCACGGTGATTTCCACGAAGATTGCATGAACGTTATTATGAATGATTTAATTAAATTAATGGATCCACGTTACATTGAGGTATGGGGGAAATTCACACCACGTGGAGGGATTTCAATTGATCCTTATTGCAACTACGGTCGCCCAGGAACGAAATATGAACAAATGGCAGACTACCGTATGATGAACCATGATCTATATCCAGAAACAATTGATAATCGCTAATATATAATAGAAAGAAAGGA
>NZ_BOQB01000166.1 GCF_018332475.1 Bacillus sanguinis
TTTAGGTTTTATAATGAATTTATAATTTTAATAGGGGGATTTAGATGAAAAAGGATCAAAAGTTTTCTATCGGAGAATTCTCAGAAAAAACGTGAATACCAATTCCTACTTTGCACTATTATGATGAAATCGGGTTATTACAACCTGAAAAGAATCCTTCCTCAGGGCACCGCATTTACAAGTATCAAGATATTATAACCTTACAAAAAATTCTAAGTTTAAAATTTCTAGGCTATAGTCTAGATAAAGTCGCTAATTTGTTACACGAATCAAGTTTTGGTGTTGATTTGAATGAAAGTTTGTCTCTCCATTTGCAAGTGTTAGAAAGAGAAAAAGAACAAATTGAGAAATCAATGCAAGCAATTAAAAGAGTAATGAAGTTAGTCAAAGAGGAGTGTGAAATAGATAGTACAGTATTATTTAGTCTTATTTACGGTATGAAAACAGAACATACACATAAAGAATGGATGGAACGCCATAAGTTAACGGATATCGTGGAAGAATTATCAAAGAAATCAGAAGAAGATAAAATTGCCTTGGATAAAACGTTTATTGAATTATCTAAAAAGGTTAAACAATTATATGGTAAACCAGTCGAGGATTCGAAAGTACAAGAGATGGTTAAGGAATATATAGAAGAGTCTTTTTCATTTCTTAATGAGGATTTGATACAAAAGTTAGCTAATACTAGTGTGGAAGAACTGGATATGCAAGAACTTGAAAATATGATACCTTCGCCTTTCGCAGAAAATGAACAAAAATGGCTTAATGAAGCGATGGAATATTATATGAAGCAAGTAGAAATGGAAGAGGGATAGATTTTATGAGTAATTGTAGGTGGTTTACCTTCATCGAAATAATGCTATAGACCTTTCATTGAAGAAGGGGAATATTGAGGAAATTCGTTTGTTATTGCTTTATTTAAAAGAAAGAAACGCGTATGCTTCATTTTTGAAGCATACGCGTTTTTGTTTAAAATATTCAAAAAGAAAAATCTTTTGGTAAAGTATCGTTCTTTATCACCGTTCTTAACCCATGTTTTATAATCCAAGGGTTAACAGGATACTGTTTATCGCGTAATTGTTGTAACCATTGAAAAACAAGTTCTTTATCTTCTTTCGTAATATCGTTAATATGATTGGCTACAGATTTTTGAACATATTTAGAAGGGTCATTCATTAAAGGTTCAAGAAGCTGTAAATTGTTCTTAAAGTCGCCTTTTAGAGCTCCTATTTTTTTAGCCCAAGGAAGTCTTGGTCTTGTACCTTCAGATACTAATCTTCTAATGTGACTGTTTTCATCATGAATCCACTGTTGTAATATGTGTAGTGTGTCTTCATGATATGTTTCAAGAAAAGGCCGAATGGCATATTCAGCAGTATTCCTTTTTGTTATTTCATACATGGCGTTGAATGAACTTTCAAAATCGTAAAGCCCATATTTTTCAACGTATTTTGCAATAGGCATGTACATATATCCGTTTGTAAATGTGCCTACTTCTGTTGTATTTTCTGGTCCCAATGTTTTCAGTAAAATATGTATTGCTGCATTAAAATCTTTTTGTAATGCATGATGTAATTCATCTGCCATTACTTCAATACGCTGCTTTAATTCTAAATTTTCAACTTTACATGTTACGGAAGATACAAAGTTTCTTTTAGAGAAAGTAGGATCGTGTTTATAAATAGAATCAGCCATCTTTTCTGCTAATTCTTCGTTGAATAAAAATTTTAATGGAACATATTTACCCATTTTTTCACCCCATTGATCAGCTAAAAACAATTTTTATTTTTTAATCGACAACCCATACACCAAAGTCTCACTCGGAGTCGTAATACTAAAACCAGTCGTCTTATAATCAAGTTTTACCGTATCACCAGTGTAGTCTTTCGTAAATGAATCCATTTGTACGATAAGGTCTGCATCTTCATATACAACATCATCTGCAACATATGTATCCCAAATTAAATCGACATCAACGAAAATACTGCAAGAGTTTGTCATTGTTCCTCTAATGCGAATGATCTTTTTGTCTTCACGTTCTAATCTATGTATAGCTGCTTTTGCTTCATCAGTAATGCGAATGTTCATCGTATCCCAACCTTTATGTATATTTCCTTTATTATTGCAAAAACAGGAGCAATAGGAAAGGGAGAAGCATTGGAATAAAAAAAACGAGCAAACATATTTGTTCGCTCGTTTCACTTTATTTCAATTCACATTTATCAAGTGGAATTACTTTCGTTTTCTTCGTGAATTTATATCCTAACCATAGTACTAAGAAGAGTGGTAAACCGATGTAAGAAACGAGTACACCGTTCCAATCGATTGATTCGCCCATAAATGCGCCGTAGTTTTGACCTAAAATTACGATGACACAAAGTGCAAATGCGAAGATTGGACCGAACGGGAACCATTTTGCTCTATATGGTAAGTCTTTTAAATCTTTTCCTTGTGCAATATATGCTTTACGGAAACGGTAATGACTAATTGCAATTCCGACCCATGCGATAAAGCCAGACATTCCAGATGCGTTTAATAACCAAATGTATACAACACCGTCGCCGAATAAGGAAGCAATGAAAGCGATACTACCGACAATTGACGTTACGATTAATGCGTTAACAGGTACACCGCGGCTGTCTAATTTGCCTAAGAATTTTGGTGCTTTACCTTGGCGAGCTAAGTCCCAAAGCATACGAGTTGATGCATACATACCAGAGTTACCAGCAGATAGTACTGCCGTTAAAATAACAGCGTTCATAACGGAAGCAGCAAAAGCAACGCCAGCTTTTTCAAAAATAAGTGTAAATGGACTTACTGTTACATCACTTGCAGCAAGACTTTCAGTCGTATAAGGAATTAATAAACCGATAACGAGAATTGCAAGGATATAGAATAAAAGAATACGCCAAAAGATTGAACGAATTGCTTTCGGAATATTACGCTCTGGATCAGATGTTTCACCAGCAGCTACTCCTAATAATTCAGTACCTTGGAATGAAAAACCAGCTGCCATAAATACACCGATAATTGCCATGATGCCGCCGTTAAACGGTGCATCTGCAACAGTGAAGTTTTTAAAGCCAACAGATTCGCCACCCATAATTCCGAAAATCATCATAAAGCCGACAATTAAAAAGATTATAATTGTAACTACTTTAATAAGTGCAAACCAATATTCAGATTCACCAAACCCTTTAACAGATAAATAGTTTAAAAGGAAAATAATAGCTAAACATAATCCGCTCCAAATAAGAGAAGGAGTATCTGGGAACCAAAATTTCATAATTAAAGTTACAGCAGCTAGTTCAGCGGCAATTGTAATGGCCCAGTTATACCAATAGTTCCATCCAAGGGCAAAGCCAAGTGATGGATCAACAAATTTTGTTGCATATGTGCTAAAAGATCCGGTAACAGGCATGTATGCTGCGAGTTCAGCTAAGCTCGTCATTAAAAAGTAAACCATAATTCCAATTGCGGCGTATGCAACTAATGCACCACCAGGTCCAGCTGTATGGATGACACCACCGCTGGCAAGAAATAGTCCGGTACCAATTGTACCACCGAGAGAAATCATCGTAAGGTGTCTTGATTTTAAACTACGTTTTAATTCACCTTTTCCTTTTGTAGTTTCTGTTTTAGAGGTAGTTTGATTCGTTGCGCTATTCATGTTCAACACTCCTTTTCTTGTAAGATAGGAAGGAGCGGGGGAGAAAAATACAAAAAACCGCCAAAGGAATTTGGCGGAACGTTTCACAAATAACCACCCCATCATACCCTTCCGTTAAGATAGCACCCCACGTTTACACGGTAATTTTGTAAACGTGACAGTTCTGTTCCTTTCGGAAACAGCCCCAGCTCATATTTCCAGAGAAGAAATATAAACTTCGGCAACTTTTCCTTTCAAACGGAGTCGGTGACATTCTCTGTGTCTCGTCCGTTTTACTCTTAAAAGTCGCAACCTCTACCTCATCGGATTGATGAGGATTTGATATATTGCTAAGATTTTTAATATATGGCAATTGTAATGACTTTCTGAATATATTGCAAGATATTTTGTTAGGAAAAGTCAAAAAATATCGGTTATTGTATAGGAAACGCTTGCAAAACTCCACCCGAACCTATTGTTATGTAACAAAAAATAAAGAAAGAAATTGTTATACAAATGTTTCGCAAAAAATATTGAAAAACCCTTTAAAAATAAAAGAAAATTCTGAAAATATAATTCGACATGACTATCAAAAGAGGATTGTTCCTTAAATTCGTTTCAAAGAATAAGTATAAATCCAATAAATAGAATGAATATTCTTTTTATTCTTGGTAAAATTGAGGTATTGTTTAATTGAAAAGGGGAAATCAATATGAAATTAGAAACAGAAAGGCTCTATATAGTGCCGTGTACAGAAGAGAGTATTCACGTTGCTAACGAGCAAGGATATAATAGTGGTCCACATATTGTAGGGCATGTAGAAAATGTAAAAAAAGATAAGGCTTTATTACCTTGGGGGGCGTGGTATGTCATTCGAAAAGAAGATGACATCGTTCTAGGTGATATAGGGTATAAAGGGAAACCAAATGAGGGACATACAGTAGAAATTGGTTACGGATTTATTGAGAAATATTGGAATAAAGGCTATGCGACAGAAGCTGTAAGAGAATTAATAAATTGGGCTTTTCAAACAGGACAGGTAGAAACAATTATTGCAGAGACACTTCTTGAAAATGAGGGGTCGATTCGTGTATTAGAGAAATTACATATGAAAAGAATTGGCACTACAGAAACAATGATTAATTGGAGAATGGAAAAATGAAAAATACCGCTCGAAGTATATCGGGCGGTATTTTTATCATTATGGAAGCATTTGTTTTTGATCATTCGGATATCCGGCTGTCGGCGCGTTAGAGTGCTTGGAATGATTGCGAACAGCAATGAAAATAGAAATAATAACGACAAGACCAACTGCCACGTAAGAAAGTGAAATAATAGTTGGATCCACTTTAAATGTAGTAAGCAGTGTACGAATGTTTGTAAAGATTATAAGACCACCAACTAATACGCCAAGTAAATGTGCTGGAACGATGCGTACTAACCATGCAGCGATTGGTGCCGCAACGATACCACCGAGCATGAGAGAAAACACCCAAACCCAACTTACTTGTTCCCAGCCAAGTGAGATGAAGAAGCCAATTGTTGCAGCGAGTGAAACAGGAAATTCACTCGTATCTACAGATCCGATAACTTTTCTAGCTTCATTTCCTCTTGCTAAAAGCACAGGTGTCGTAATCGGTCCCCAGCCACCGCCACCAGTTGAATCAACGAATCCAGCAAATAAGCCAAGCGGAACAAGTTGTTTAGCAGACATACGTTTCTTTGAAGTGACAATTTGTTTTTGAATGAGGAATCGTAATAAAATATAAACCCCTAAAGTAAATAAAAATACGGAAATGTACGGTTTAATGACATCGCCAGGTAAATTACTTAAAAAACATGCCCCAATAAATGCGCCAACTGCTCCTGGCAATGTAAGCCTGGAAACGGTATATTTATCAACGTTTCCAAATTTGATATGAGATGCCCCAGAAGCGGCGGTTGTAACAACTTCAGCTAAATGAACAGATGCGGAAGCGACAGCCGGTGCGATACCAAACATTAATAATAGTGAGGTAGATGTTACCCCATACGCCATTCCAAGTGCTCCATCGATCAATTGAGCGAAAAATCCAATAATAGCAAAGACAATTAATTTCTGCATAAAAAATCCCCCTGTAATAATAAATGAAAAAGGCACTTTTCCCGTATGAGAAAAGTGCCTTTGGTTTTTCCAATCAGCAATAATTAAATTTGTTTCATTATAATACATATTAATCGTATAAATCAACTAGGTTTTAAAGTTTTTTAAATTGAATGAAATAAAAATAAAATATACAATAAAAGGATGGAGAGAAAGGGGAGAAAGACATGTTACGATTTGATCATCTCGTTCACGCAGTACACAGTACACCGGAGGAAGCGGCAAAACAAATGCAGGAGCGTGGATTTCATACCGCAATAGGCGGAGAGCATACTACTTGGGGTACTTGGAATAGTTTAAGTTATTTTGATTTATCATACATAGAATTTTTAGCAGTTCAACATGAAGAAAAAGCGAAAGAAGCAGAAAATCCGTTAGTACAAGAAACGGTAGTGAAATTACAAGATGGCGAAGGGATGCTACAAATCGCAATTCGAACAGATGCCATTGAAGAATTAGCAGATAAATTTAGTAAATACGGTTTACAAACAATAGGACCATTTGAAGGGAAACGTATAAGGAAAGATGGCCGCCTTTTAGAATGGAAAATGTTATTTGTAAAGCAAGAAGAGAACGGACCGAAATTACCTTTCTTTATACAATGGAATGAAACAGACGAAGAAAGAAGAAACGATTTACGTAACATAGGAATGATCACTGAACATAAAAACAAAGTACAACAAATTGAAACGATTCATTACGCAGTGAAAAATGTTCGAGAAACGGTGCAGAAATGGAAAGAAGTAATGGAGTTAACTGCAAGTACAGTTATACAAAATAAAGAATGGAATGCGGAATGTCAAAGTGTATCGTTTGGAGATATTCATGTACAATTTTGCGAACCAATTGGGGAAGGATTAGTGCTAGAATGCTTGAAAAATCAAGGCGAATACCCTTTTGCAATGGAGTTTAAAGGGGAAAATAAACGAGGACATGAAGTGTTAGGTAGTTTGTACATATATTGATAGAGGTGAGTTTTGTGGAAGAAATGTTAAGAGAGATAGAGAGAAAACTAGAATGGCCTCGTATTGTAAAGTGTACAGCTATTTCAAAAGGTTTTTCACATGAAGAGAAATATAAAATAGAATTAGAAAGTAGAGTAACATATTTTGTAAAAGTATGTGATGCAGTTTATTTTGAACGTAAACAAGAAGAATATACGTATATGAAACAATTAGAGTCATTACATATTCCAACGCCTAAGTTAATTCATTTCATAAAACTTGAAGAATTAAATAAATGTGTTCAAGTATTTGAATGGGTCCAAGGTGTAAATGGTGAAGAAGGTTTAAGGAAGCTATCGGTGGAAGAACAGTATCATGCAGGAAGAAAAGCAGGAGAAGTATTAAAGAGGATTCACTCAATTGAAAGAGAAAGTGCAAGTAATAAATGGGAAACTTCTAGATGGAATAAATACGAAAGATACATAGAGGCATTAACAGATTACGAGGTGAACTTTCTGGATTTGAAGCCTGTATTAACCTTTGTAGAAAATCATAAACAATTATTAAAAAATCGTCCAATTACATTTTTACACGATGACTTCCATCCAGCAAATAGTATGATTCATAACAAGGAGTATATCGTTATCGATTTTGGTGGATATGATTTTGGCGATCCAATACACGATTTTTATAATGTAGCGATTTTTACTACAAGAATAAGCAAACCATTTGCGGTTGGACAAGTTCACGGTTATTGCGGAGGCGAACCGTCACTTCACTTTTGGCAGCTGTACTCCTTATATGCAGCAATGACATTCCCAGCTGATATCGTATGGACGAACCGAAGCACGCCGCATTTAGTAGATGATATGAAGGAAAGACTCAACGGAATTTTAGAAGATCATAATCATTTTTCAACCTATATTCCAAAATGGTACCAATCAAGTGAATTTAATAAATAAAGGAGGAATACATATGGACAAAATTGCGGTAATTTCAGATATACATGGTAATATTCCAGCATTAGAATCTGTACTACAAGATATTAAATTAAGAGGAATTGAGCGCATTATTTGCCTTGGGGATTTAGTCGGAAAAGGACCTCATTCTAGCGAAGTAATTGAAATCATTCGTAAAGAATGTGAAGGAGTTGTAATGGGAAACTGGGATGATTTCATTACAAAACCAACTGAATTTGAAGCGTTAAAATGGCATCAAAAACAATTATCGGAAGAACAAAATGACTATTTAAGAAGCTTACCATTTTCAATCGAATTTTTTATGAGCGGCAAATTGATTCGTATGTTCCACGCTTCACCTAGAAGTTTATATGAAAGAATTCAACCACACGCTGCAAGAGAAGAGCGTATTAGTATGTTCGAAAACAGTGAGCTCACGGAGAATATAGAAGGGGAAAGAAAACCAGATGTCGTTTGCTACGGTGATGTTCACCAGGCATTCGTTCAAAATTTCAGGGGGAAAACGTTATGTAACACCGGTAGCGTAGGAAATCCTCTTGAAATTACACAAGCTTCCTATTTAATATTCGAAGGAACTTACAATGACAAAGAAGCAGCGAGCTTTTCCATTCAATTCGTACGCGTACCTTATGATATTGAATTAGCTATCAGGCTAGCAGAAGAACTCGATATGCCAGACCTTGAAGAATATAAACAGGAGTTACGGACTGCTTTGTATCGAGGGTTTAAGGGGAAGTAAACCAATCATCATATATCAACGATTTTTTCGATATATCGACGATTCGACATAAGATATCGACTTACTGACAAATAGTGATATAAGATATCACTCATAATTATATTATGTAAACTTGTTAGGGGAGGAAATATCATGAACCGAAAACAACGAATCAAAGAAATTGCAGATCACATTTTAAAGTTAAACTTAACCCATCCAACAAGAGTTGGAGTAAGTGGTATTACAGCTTCAGGAAAGACAACATTTGCAAATGAACTAGCGGAAGAAATAAAAAAACGAGGGTTACCAGTAACACGCGCTAGCATTGACGATTTTCATAATCCAAGATTGATTCGCTATGCACAAGGTAAAGAATCTGCAAGAGGGTATTATGAAGATGCACACGATTATACAGCTTTTAAAGAAAGACTATTAAAACCTTTAGGACCTAATGGGAATTTACAGTATGAAACGATTTCTCATAATTTAAAAACGGATATTCCTGTACATAATGAGCCGTTAATGGCTCAACCCAATATGGTACTCATAGTAGATGGAACATTTCTATTAAAAAAAGAAGTTGAGCATTTATTTGATTACAAAATTTTTGTAGATACAGATTTTGAGATTGCGAGAAAACATGGTGCTAAACGGGAAACTGAAGCTTTTGGAAGTTATGAAGAAGCAGAGAAGATGTTTTTGAACAGGTATCATGCGGCCTGTAAGATGTATATAGATGAGCATAATCCGAAAGAGTGTGCGGATGTTGTATTTCGGAATAGTGATTTAGCAAATCCAGAACTTATATTTCATGAGCGAAAGTAATACACAATCAAAAGTATATGTATAGCCTTTTATTTATAGTTATAATTCTCGTATAATTAAATTAACTTTAGAAAGTAAAAACGGGGGATAAGGCAATAAAAAACGTAAAAAGGGGACAGGGAATAGAATGAATGAAGTACTAGAATTAAAAGAAGAACTACTACAAATTAAAAATAATAATTATGCTGTACCAGAAGATGTAGATGCATATCCATATGCGCAGTGGATGCTAGATTATATCGGTTCACCTGATGCTGAATTACGTGATGATTTAATTTATAGTACGCTTCACACATGGATTACAAATGATGTATTTAGACAAAAAGAATTACGAGGATTAATGCTACAAGCAATTAGCCCTGATTATTTATTTTATAAAATTGGTGAAAAGGGAACAGATTCTGTATTTAAACGTGCGTTCTCTGTATTAATCCCGCCACTTATTTTATCTGTTCATGAAAGAGAGCCGTTGTTATCTGAAGAACAACTGTACAGTGTGGCAGAACAAGTACTGGAATATGTATATTTAGAAGAAGATGTAAGGGGTTACGTGGAAGGAAAAGGCTGGGCACACTCTACTGCACATGCAGCAGATGCGCTCGATGCTTTAGCACGTACAATACAAAATCGTGAGTTTTCATATGCAATATTAGCTGCTGTTCGTCAGAAGGTTCGCTTACATGACTACGTATACATTCACTTTGAAGATGAGAGATTAGTAGCGCCAATTATGTCGTTACGTAACCAAAATCTTTTAACTGAAGAAGAATGGAGCAATTGGCTACATAGTATAGCAACGGTTGAAGACATCCGACATCCACAGCATGCTATTTTAGTACAAAATATTAGAACTTTCTTAAGAAGTTTTTATTTCAGAGTTTTAGAGACGGAAGGTAGTACAGCCTTTACAGATGATATATTGGAGACTTTGAAGGGTTTGCGTAGGTATTAAAAAAGGGAATATAAGAAAAGAATAAGAGTAAAAAACCGATTATACTTGTAGGCCCTCTACAAAAATAATCGGTTTTTTAGTTGAATTGAAATTTTAGACTTAACTATACACGAGTGTATTAAATATGTAATTGTGGATGTTCTTCATATAAACTATTCACGTACTGTTTTAAATTCTTGATGAATAATAGAATATCTTGACTAGGCATTCTAGCATGTAGAAGATGAAATATATTTCCTTTCCCAATTTCAAATTCATCCGAAGTTAAAGTAATAGGGATATTTTTAAAAACATGCCATGGGAAATATAAGTGTACAAAAGTTTCTCTAAAATATATACCTGATTGACAAATTAATACCCCATCCGATCCTTTCCCCATATTCCCAAGAACAGATGTATCTAAAAAAGCGATGATCTGTTCCTCTTTTGGAATGATAAACCGTGCCTCAATTGCTTTTAACTTTTTTTCTGAAATATGAGTGTCTACAAATAATCCATTATCAGGTTCTAATAATTCATTGTGCGTTTCAAATAAAGAGCAAATAGATTTTATCTCATCCATTTTTATAATTGGATGTATATCCTGTTGTTTTGAATTTTGGAATGAATTCGTAAGAGCTATAAGTAATTCTTTAAATAACAGTGGGGGATAATCACTCCCGTTAATATTGAAGCTTTTTTGAGCATCAAAAGATAAGAAACCATCTTTATCAATTTCAATTTGTTGCACTTTATTTAATTGTTCCCATTTCAAATTTCCTTTACCTAATAACCAATTTTTCCAGTATAAACCTGAACTCGTAAAGTAAACACCATACTTGCCTGATCCAAATAAATTACAACTTAAAAAAGCGATAATTTGATCTTCCGTTGGTATAGAAAAACGTTTTTGGGCAATTGATAAGAATTCTTTAGGAATTCTAGTAACATAAAATCTAGATTGCTGAAACTCTAAACAAATATCAGTTAAACGATCAATATCTATATTCATCTTAGCCATTCTCCATTTCAAATTTCGTTTCGATATAATAAAGTATAAAGTTTTTAGGAAAATATTAACACTTAAATTCAGCTTAAATTAAGTAGTAAAGGATTTATAAAATAAATATATATTAGGCTATAAAGTCTTGTTACGGTAATAAAAAAGCACATAAAACCAACACCTTCCAACCATACTAATAAAATGTGTTGGAGGTGAGTTTAATGGACAAAAAAGATTTTGAAAAAGTGTATAATGATTATTTACATCAAGGAGAAGAACAA
>NZ_BOQB01000167.1 GCF_018332475.1 Bacillus sanguinis
ACTTTTCGGGTCCAGTTCACATTGTGGGTGGTTCTTTTCGTTTTTCGTCGCTTTTTTCGTGCTTTCTTCCAAGACGTTGATAGGTATTTACCTACTCGTTTTGCAAAAAAAACAGCGACTTCTCTAGCAATTACTTTTAAAATTTCAATTGCTATCGTGAAAAGTATTTCCATGCGATCACCTCCTTTCTCCATAAAATGAAAGAGAAAGGATAGCAACCAACCACCCTGAAATATTCAGTTACGTTATATTAATTATACCATATTTACGGGTGGGTTAATAGCTTAAAAACCTTGATATGACAATGTTTTTAAGGGTTTTTGAGTTTTGAAATCAGAGGTTTGAAATGGTAAAAATAATATTTTTTTTAGAAATGATTGACATATAACTCTATATATCATAATATTGAAATTGTAATATTAAAGAAACCAAATCCAACATTTTCATATAGACTTTAGATTAGCTAAAAGGACACACCTAAGGCGCATTATGCCATAGGTGTGTCCTTTTTTTGCGTTTAAAGGCTACATAAGGAGGAATACAAACATTGAAGCCATCTAAGTTTCAAAAGAAGCAGATTGTTGCGGTAGGTCTAGCCGCTGCAACAGTAGCGGGTATCTATGGATACAATCATTTCGCAGTAGAAAATGCTGTAAAACCAACAAAGATTGTTGTAGCCGCAAAGGATATACCTGCACATACAGAAATTAAAGAAGACATGCTAGTGGAACGAACTTTACCTGGTGATGCGATTCCCCCAAATGCATTACGTGTAAATAAAAAAGAGGTTGTAGGTAAGTGGACAAATGATGGGCAACCCATTACAGAAAATAGCTATCTCTTTAAAAACAAAGTAGTAAAGAAAGAGGAGTTACCGGACTCTGCTATTTTAAATTTGAAAGATGGAGAAGTTGCTTTCCCGTTACTCGTTGATTTAGAAACAAGTTCAGGGAATAGTATTATCCCAAACACGTATGTGGACTTGTATTTCAAACAAGTTGTGAAAGAAGGAGACAATGAGAAGGTTGTCTTTGGTGGTCTGTTCCAACGTGTACGTGTGACGGCTGCAAAAGATAGCAATACAGAAGATGCATTTGTGCTAGAAAAGAAAGAATCAAAAGAGGAACAAGAAGGAAAACAAAAGCCTAAAGTAACGCGATTATACACACTGGCTGTTTCCCCTGAACAACTTCAATACTTAAATCGTGCAAAAACACTTGGAGATGTCATTCCTGTTGCAGTTGGACAAAAGGTGGAGCAAACAGGGAAAGAATTAGAACCAGCTGAAGGATTCTCACAAATATCTGATCAAAAGAACATTTTAGACTATGTAGAGAAGCATTCGACTAATCCAATTTCTAAAAATGTAAAAGAGTATGTAGCACAGTATCTGAATGAATCTAAGTAAGAAAGGGGTTATTAAGATGGAGCGGCAAGCAAGAATCATTGCCTTTTATGCAACAAACGAAAATGTAGGGAAAAGCACATTAAGTATTGCGATGGCAAATGAATTAGCTCATTTAGGGAAAAAGGTGCTTTATGTTGAAGCAGACCAAGTAAGACCTAGCTTTGCGGTTGGAACTGGTCTTAGCCACGATAGTAAAAACATCTTAGAACTTGTAAGAAAAGAAAATGAATACAATCTCTCGCAATATATTTGTACCAAGCAAGATTTATTAGAGAGAAAAATGAATCCAAGGTTGATGCAAAAATTGCACGATAAGATGGATTTTCTAGTGTTTCCATCAGGTTATAACTTAGCTCAATTCCCAGAGATTCAAAACAAAGAACTGTTTGTAACGACATTTATAGAATCACTTGTAGATACAGAATACGATTCTATCATTCTATCAGTACCAACTGAATTATCTGAGGTTCTGAGTTATCCAATCCTATACCAATCAGACCTTGTAATTCATGTGTTAAACGGCAACCCTCGTGGTGCAATAGCAATTAAAAGAGAATTACAACTACTAGAAGAAGCAAAGCTAACATTGCCTCGTATGATTCATGTTTTAAATATGGCAGATGAGGATTATGTAGAAGATATTGAAAAGCTATCTTCCCAAAAAATTGCGGTGACAATTCCGTATGACAGGGATCGTACGAGTTATGAATGGGGGATGCAGTTTGGTTCCCCGCAAATTAATACAAAGGTCCATCACATTATGGAAGCAGCTGGTCTTGATATTCCAACCCAGCATACATCCTCTATGAAAAAGGGTCTCTTTGGTTTACGAAATTAAAAGGGAGGCAGTAGTATGTGGGGCTATTTACAGGGAAAACAAGTCGCCTTAAAGCGAAATCGAGTTGATTTATATCATTTTGGTTATATGATTCGTTCCAAATCAGCTCGAAAGTTAGGAACAACTACAGCTCAACAAATTAAAGATATCACGGATGAAATTCGTGCATTTTTAGTAAAAGACCATCGTGATATTTTAAGCGAATCTTTTATGAATAAAGAAAAGAGAGCAGCTGTAGAACAAATCATTAAAAGTTTTCTATTAAGTAATCAAGTCGTCATTTCAGATGTACCTTCTGAACAATTATTAAATATGGTATGTGATGATATTGTGGGATTTGGAATTATAGAACCTTTAAAAGAAGATCAGGATGTAACCGATATTTATATCAATGGTACAAAAGAAATTATTTACGAAAAAATTGGAGAGGGAGAGTTAACATTCCCTTACCGATTTGAGACGGAAGAAGAGGTAAAGGCTTTAGCCTATAAGATGGTAAATAGTACGTCAGAGTCATTAAATACAGCAAAACCATATGTGGACTGCGTGTTTCCCTATATCCGTATCAATATTGCTTTAGATGAACTTGGGGGACTCGGGACAACAATAACGATTCGTAAGAATGCAGATCATCTTCGTGCTTCTGAAGAGCGAATGTTATCTACTAATCAAGCGTCAAAAGAGATGTTGGACTTTTTGGCTGCAGCCGTGAAAGCCAAAATGAATATTCTAGTCGCTGGAGCAACAGGGACAGGGAAATCAGAGTTTATGAAATTTCTTGCTTCTCATATTCCGAAAGGAAAGAAAAAAGAACGTACTCTTGTAGTAGAAGATAACCCTGAATTATATTTGCATCGAATTTTTCCAGAACATCACTTTGTTCCGATGCAATGTAGGGCATCGGAAGTAGAAGAAAATGCAATTGATTTTGATAGATTGTTAACGAATGCACTACGTCAAGGACCAAAGCGATTAATTGTAGGGGAATCGAGGGGTAAAGAAGCATTAAAAATGATTAACTTTTTCCAAACAGGCCACCCTGGCTTTACCTCTGTCCATGCAAGAAGTGCCATAGAAGCAGTCAGACGTTTAATGCTCATGTGTCTGCAAAGTGGTGCGAATATTGATGCCCAGTATTTATATGAATTAATTTCACAGACATTCGATGTGATTGTCTTTTTAGAAAAGAAAGATGATGGGAATCGTTATATTACAGAGATGATTGAATTATTAGATTATCGAGGTGATATACAGTTTAATGAACTTTCTCAGTTTATCCCGACATACGAGGAACAGGATGAGATAAATGAAAGCATAGGAAAAATTCATGGACAGCACATTATTACAGGGAAAATGTCAGCTAAAATGGAGAAAAAATTCCGTTCTGCTACTTCTGTAAATCCAGCTCTTTATGCACCGTTCCTATCACAACAGGAGGTGCAGTATGCATAGTTTGTTCGCCTATGGATGTATATTATTAATCTTTATTAGTGTAGTATTACTTGTTTTACTTTTTGCAAAATCTAAAGGTTCTGCACTTTCCCAATTTGTACAAGAAAATGAGAAAGAAGAAAGGCGCTTGGAATTAAGGAATATTAAAGGCATACGAATGTATCTTCCACAATCTGTTATCCAAGAAGCCCAAAAGTACGAGTGGAAATTGACGAAAAGCATGTACTGGGTATATACGATTCTTTCGGGAATGAGTATAGCAGCAATATTCTACTTCTCATTTGGAAGAGATCCTTTTACCCTGATTTCTGCTTTATGTGGATTTTTAGTTCCGAGATTTCTTCTCTATCGAAGAAAAAAACGTTACTACTTGGTTGTCATTGACCGTCTCTCTATTTATATGAAGGCAGTAGCGAATGCGCTTCAAATTAGTAATAACGCTAAACGCGTGTTAGTACAAGTAAAGCCAATGATGCATGAGAGTATTCAAGAAGAAATAGAAAAAGTTTCTCTTTTATTAGAAGGTGGAACTACAATGCACCGTGCATTTAAAGGATTCAATGAAACTTTTAATTTTAGAGAATTGGTTTTCTTCCATGAAATGTTGGAAGTGTGTAGTCGAGAAGGCGGGGCGAATTCAGTACAAGTCTTATTAGATATTGCAGAAGATTTCGAAAAACAAAAGCTATATCTGGCAAGATTACGTTCTAGTTTGTCGCAAGCACAACGTGCGTTTGTACAGAACTGCTTAATCGTGATTGCCATGCCGATTGTGATTATGTTGATGTCAAAAGAAGCATATGGATTTTTAGCAGGTTCTATGATGGGGAAAATTGCATTAGCGGTAAATATGTTAATTGTCTTTTTCTTAGCAACCCGTGTAGAAAAGATTGCAAATTATAATCCAACAGAAAGAGGGGAATAAAGTGGCTACGATTTTAGCTTTAGTGGTATTCGTTGTCATGTACTGGGTATTCTCTACCTTTCTACAAAGTAAAAAAGACAGCGGTAGCCTACTTACAAACTATGTAGAAAATGCAAAACGAATTGAAAAAAAGAATTTAAATCAAATGATGCTTGCTCCCTTCCAGTCGTTATCACATAAGTATCTGACAGAAGAAAAGAAAGAGCAGATCCAAAAAAAATTAGAAGAAGCTGGTTTGGATACGAAACCAGAAGAATATTTGAAAATGAAGGTTGCCTATCCCATCATTTTCACCTCTGTTTTCTTGATATGTACGGTGTTTCATGATTACTACTTATTTAAAGTGGGCGTTTTAATTTCACCGCTACTTTATTTCTATCCTGATTATCTATTAAAGAGAAGAATCAAGCAGGCTATAGAAGCAAGGAAGTTCGAATTACCGGAGTATTTAATTCCTATGCTGCAGTTGTTAAAAACACATACAACATTAGAAGCAGTAAAAAAGGCGCAGATATATGCCGGGAGACATCTTCGACCGTATGTATCTACACTTACAGCGGAATTAGAAATGTATGCGGGTTCGGATCAACCATTTAGAAACTTTGCAGCAGCCTTAAATAGTCCAGAAGTAAATACCTTTACTATTGCATTGCAACAAGCACAAAAAACGGATAAGGTACAGAGTCTTCGTATTATGGATGCACAGATTAAAATGATGCGTGAGTTAAAACATGAGAACTATAACCGTCTCATTCAAAATAAGCCAATGGAAATGAATAAATTTAACGTAGCTGTTATTGGATGTATTGTAATTTATCCAATGGTTATTGTTATTCAATCCTTAATGCAAGGATTTGCAAGTATATAGAAAAACATTATTCAAAATGGAATAGGTAAAGGAGCAAAATATATGTTAACGAAAATGAAGAATTGGTTAAAAAATGAAGACTCACAATTATCATCAGAAAATGGTATGTTAATCGCCTTGGCGGTAATTATTGTGCTAGTAATTGGACCATTTGTATGGAAAGCAATCCAAGGTGGCTATGATACAATTCTAGCTCGATTCACAAAAGCATCAAGCAATGCAGATGTGAATACTTGGAACAAGAAATAAAAGTTTTAGGTTCATGATGTTTATTATGTATATAGTTCAAATAAATGAATAAGGGAGATTCAATCATGTTAGCAAAAATGAAAAATTGGTTAAAAAATGAGGATTCACAACTATCATCAGAAAACGGTATGTTAATTGCCTTGGCGGTCATTATCGTATTAGTAATTGGGCCGTTTGTATGGAAAGCAATCCAAGGTGGTTATGATACGATCCTGGCACGATTCACAAAAGCATCAAGCAATGCAGACGTAAATTCTTGGAATAAGTAATAAAAGATTTAAATAATTAAGTTCTTATTTTAGTAAATTCTTAAAATCGATATATAAAGGAGACGAAATGTAATGTTAGCAAATATGAAGAATTGGTTAAAAAATGAGGATTCACAACTATCATCAGAAAACGGTATGTTAATCGCTTTAGCGGTCATTATTGTATTAGTAATTGGGCCATTTGTATGGAAAGCAATCCAAGGCGGTTATGATACAATTCTAGCTCGATTCACAAAAGCATCAAGCAATGCGGATGTAGATTCTTGGAACAAAAAATAAATTTTAATTGAAAATAAGAGGGGGCGTGTTTTATATAGCTCCCTCCTTTTAAAATATAAGGAGGTACTATGATGAAATTCAGTAAAGTAATGATTCCTACATTAGCAACATTAGCCCTTGGCATGTCATTAATTAGTACACCTGCAAGTGCAGCAACAACAGCTGATACAAAACTAAATCAAAGTATAACAGGTGGGGAACATAATATTGCTGTTACACCAGTTAGTAACTTTAACGCGGTAACACTAAGTGGAGAAACACAAGTAACACATGCAAATCCTGGTGTACTAACAGTGACAGATGCAACTGGTTCTGGGAATGGTTGGAGAATCAATGTAAAAGCAGATCAATTTAAAGTGAGTGGAGATGCAAAGTCAAATCGGACACTTCCAAAGGGTTCCTTAGTTTTGAATAGTGGTGGTGCTGCTATAACGAAAGTTGGAGGGACAAGTTCACCAAATCCGGAGTTTAAAACGACTAACTTTATTATAGATACTGATAATCAAGTTACGATTTTAAGTGCGAAAAAAGATGAAGGTATGGGGAAATATAATGTTAGTTTCAATGATAAATCTCTAGCTTTAACGTTAAATCCACATAGTACGTATGTTGAGAATAAGGCTGGTGCTACCTCATATGAGTCAAAACTGACATATTCTATTGTAACAGGACCTTAAAAGAAATTTATCATATAGAAGGGAATCACGTATGTATGATTCTCTTCTATACATAGAAAGAAGGGGCAGAATGAAAAGCTATGTATATAAAATTTTAATTAGTATTTTGGTTGTGATTATATTCATTTTAAGTATAAGCTTAAAACCTTTTAAAGTAGTTTATGCACAAGAAAAACAAGATAGTTTACCATTTGATGTAAGCATTCATGTCCCGGATAATCAACTAGGTGATATAAAAAATTATTTTAATTTACAGGTGAAAAAGAAACAGAATCAAACAGTAAAAATGGATGTACACAATAAAGCTAATACTCCAATCAAAGTCAATGTAAAAGTCGCTAACGCTCTCACCTCTACAAACGGAGGTATTATGTATGTAACAAATCGTGAAGTCTCACAAAGTATATTAACAGATACAGATTTCTATATGGATCAGTATGTTCAAGCGCCTGACGCTGTTAACTTAGAGGGGAATCAAACGAAAACTATAGAGGTACATTTAACGACACCAAATCAAGATGGAGTGTTTTTGGGTGGATTATTATTTGAGTTAGCGCACGATACCCAAGGACAGAAGCTTGAAAAGGACGGATTGAACTTTTCTGTACATAATAGCATTGAATATGCGGTAGCAATACAATTGAATAGTGAAGAGACTGAAAATTCGGTCAATAAAACGCCTCTTAAACTAAATGGCACAACTGTTGAATCTTATCCAACACAACCACAAGTCCATGCACTTATTCAAAATACAAATGCAAATATTGTAAGGGATGTAGCAGTTTACTATGAAGTTTTATCCCAGGATAACGTTCTGTTTCATGGTAATATTCCAGCATTCAATGTAGCGCCAAAATCTAAGGTAGGATTAGCAATCCCATGGAAAGCGAAAGAATATAAAGATGGAAAGTATACACTAAAAGTCACTATAAAAGAGAATGGTATACCAAAAACATATACAGAACAGATACGCATAACTGCTTCTAATGTGACAGATTATGCGGAACAAACAGGTGCAATAAAAGTGTTGCCTGGATATTCTAATCAAATATATATAATAGCCGCTGGTGTTTTCATATTAGTTATTTCAATGTTTGTATTTGTATGGTGGAGAAAGAAACATGAAAATCAGAAGGAGCAAAATAAGGCAGCATAGATAGCATAAAAATGAAATGGGGGAGGAAACAGTGAAATGGGGGAAGGTTCTTACTTCAATCATACTTTTGGGTGTATCGTGCTTAATTATTGATTCAAAAGATAACTCTATATTAGCTGATCAAATAGGAAAACAGCAAAATGGTATTCCAACACTCACTGCAAATGGAAAAGAAAATGAAGTGAAGCTAGAATGGGCGATTGATATCTTAGAGCAGGACGTCCTATGGAAAATTGATTTTAATAACCCAAAAGACGTTAATTTGATGAGTGGTTGGGGAGAGTTTTACGGTAACGGGAATCAAAGTTTACAATCTGAAGTTTTTTATCCAAATGGTACAGATACTAGCGGATACAAAGTATTTGATACAAAATCGGGAGGGAATCGAGTCTTATATCCTTATACAGTAAGAGAGAGTTCCATTGCTGTTTTTAAGCGATTAAACGTACCTAATAATGCTTATATTTCAGCAACGTTTAAAGCAAAGTCACAAGGATTAGGAAGAATTAGTTTCTATGGTGATGGAGGCTGGGAAACAGGGAGAGAATTTGACTATTATAATGCTACTGTTTTGAAAGATGTTCCAGGCGGTTCAAAAGAAATAGAAATTAGTAATATCTCTTTGTTTCCAGAGAAGGAACCGGGTACCAACATACCAAGGGATAGAAGACATATAACTTCGGATATAAACAAAGATGTGTATCAAGATTCCCCTATGATTGAAAAGGTAATACCGTATCAGGATGGTTCTGGAAAGGGAAAGGTAATATTAAATAGTCCTATTGTGACCCCGATGAAACAAGGTGATCGCCTAAAAACAAGAAAATGGGCAGCACCTATCCAATTACCAAATAATCGTACGATCACAAAGAATGATTCTAATAAAGATATAAATGGATGGTCTACGTTTAGTATGAATACTCAAGTTGCAAATAATCCGTTTTATATTACCGAGCAACGAGGTGTAACTTTTTATATGCTTGCTTATTCAGAAGGGATTACCTATGTGGATGAGTTAAAAGTGGGATATGCATCGGAAGCGGAAGTATACAGGGGAAATCAGCAAATATATAAGGGTAGACTCTCTGACTATGTAGATAAAGAAGCAAAAGATCAGGCAGTGCCAACAACACCTGAAAGCTTCCAATTTGAAAATAGAGAACTGAAAGAAACTAAAGTAACGTTTGCCCCTGCTAAAGATGAAGGGAGTACCTATCATTATAAAATTCGTGGAGTTGGCAGGAATGGCGTTTCGGATTTTTCTAAGGAAGTTCCTGCAACTGTAACAAGTGGTGTAAAGGGATATGAATATGTAGTGAATGATAAATCCGACACTTCACTTGATAAAGTGGGTGGTGTTCAGTTTACAAATCAGACTAGCATTCAGTTTCCAACTGATTATGCGAAACCACAATATGTACATATCCGTACAGTAGATAAAGCTGGGAATAAAAGTACGACGAAGCATATATCTACAACACAAAAAGGACGAGTAGACATGCTTACTGTTCCTAAAAGTGTAGAGTTTACTCCTATTCAACTAAATGGAGAAAAGCAAAATTCATTTGGTACATTAGGGAAACTCATGATACATGATAGTCGAAATCAAGCGGATGGATGGAGATTGAATATGACAATTTCTCCATTTACAGAGCCGAATATTGCAAAACAATTGCCAAAGGGTTCTTTATCCTTAAAAAATCAGGTAAGTATAACTAAAGTAAAAGGTCCAGAGACAGGGAAACCTATCATACAAATTCCAAGTACACCTATTGATACTGGGGCGGCACACACTATTATACGGGCTTCAAAAGATGTAGCAATTGGAGAATATCAAGTCGATTTTGGACAAAATGGATTACAACTGCAGTTAGATCCAGGGACAACTTATGTAGGGAAGAATCGGCAAGCTACTTATACTTCTACGGTCACCTGGTCTCTAGTGAGTGGACCGTAATAATTCATTAAAATAGGAAAAAATAAGGAGAAAAAATTATGAGTATATATGTAATAGGAATACTACTAGGATATATGGCCCTGAATGTATTTACTGATTTGAAATATAGAAAAACGAAAAATATATGGCATTTGCTATTCTTAATTGTAGGTATAGGAATCACGTATTTTGCTGGAATAAGAACAGGGAAAGAGATTGTGATTGTACTAGCTATGGCATTAGCGTGTGGTTTGTTGTTAGAGACATTTAAATTTTCTTCACCCGGTGATACAAAAATGCTTGTGGTGGTAGCTATATATGTTAGTAATTTAGTGGAAGAATCAGCAATCCTTACTGCTATTACATTAACAGCTTTCCATTTACTATTCTTTTGGATTGCTAGTGTGTATCGATTAATTAAAATTTTGGGGTTTGTGGGGGCGTTTAAAGACCAATTGGAGCATGCTGCTTCTATATTTGGGGCAAAGCTACCAAAGAAAGATATACAGCTGATACAGAGCTTTCCGGGGGCTTGTTCTATTTTATTAGGAGCAATTGTATATGTTGCTTTCACTATTTATCAAAACGGAGGTATTTTAGCTTGAATAGTAGAATCATTCATCAAAGAGAAACTTATATTTACTTCACGATATTCGCATTAGTAGGGGTACTTATTACCAATATGTTTATTAATATGGTGTTTATACTAGCGTATCCGTTACTAATTGGATTAATTGTACAGGTTGTCTTGCTTCAGAAGATAAAAAAACCGTTTTATCGGAGCGGAAAAGAATTAACGGAACAGTTAAAACTAAAAAACATATTCCTAGTAGAATCAAATATTTTAGGAGATGAAGAAGGAACAGTTTATGAGGTGCATCAAATGCCTTTTACATTCTCTAATGGATTAATTAATAAAGACAAGACTTATAAAGTGATAAAACAAGAGTATGAGAGAAAAGTAAAAGAGGATTTAACGAAAATTGCAAAATGGCAAGTTACAACAAAAGCTAGGCTTGTTACGACAACTCATTTTCGTTTATATACAATTTGGCAGAAAAATAGTACAGGCTATCAATTAAAAAAAATAGAGGATTGTATTGATCCATATGCCAAGATGAACATTATACAATGGATGATTGCTTCATTCTGTACGACTGGTCGTATTAAGTACGATAAAAAACCAAAAGAGTGGGCAAGTTATGAATGGATTACTTTAAGATAAATAAAAAAGACAGAAAAACTTCTGTCTTTTTTATTTTGGTCTTAAAATATGAAGTCAAAATGAATATATTAAATAATGTAATAGATAAAACATTCGAAGGAGTAGATTTAATTGACTGATTTACCAATGATTTTAGGAATGCTATTTTGGTTAGGATGGGCTTTATTCTGCTGTTTAGCTATTTTTGTAGCAAAAGATGAAAATAAGTACTTAAAAAGCCTCATGTTTAGTATGTTTATGACTATGTTAGTAATTAAAATGGGTGGATATTAATAGAGAATGTGTAGGGGGAATTTCCTGCCGTGGAAAATTAGTAGTTATTTATTTATCCCCTAAAAAAAGACCTCCATATAAAATGGAGGTCTTTTAAAATGACGATGAGATATGACTCAATATCTCGTGTAGGATACTTTAATTATACATAATTTCAATAAAATGAAAAATAATAAGCTCAATGATAATATAAATATATATGAAGATACTTGCTACTACTTAATAAATTAATTAATATATAACTATATTTATTGTTTAATTGATTCCGTTTATTCCCACACCTTTTTTGTGTTGTGGTTGAGTTGTAGAAGCAAGTTGCGTCTTGTTTCATTTATGAAAGGGCTTCTTTGAGCCGATTAGTGTTTATATAGCTTATTTTGCTATGCACATTTTTAATCGACTTGAAGAAGCCCTTTTTGTGTTGTTTTCAAGTCTGTTTGATTGTTAGAACCCATTATTACACTGGGCAAAAATTATTATTTAGGGGGATTTATTTATGAATATCAGTTATGAAGTATCTTTATTTTGTTCTGCGCATCCAGATGAACTTATTCCAAGTTTACGTGCATTACGAATGAGAGTTACAAAAGAAGGAGCATTTTGGGAACGAGATTGTTATCAATTTTCCATTAAACCATCAAACTTGTCACAGCGAGCAGCAAAACAAGCAGGGGAAATCTATTTGTATCATGTTCATTTTAATGGATGTGTACGGGATTTCCTTTTTTTATTGGAAAGATGTTTTAGAGGGACGAGTTTTCGCTTTACTGCTATCCGCGGTTTTTTAGATGTAGAAGGTTATTCACTTAAGAAATGGAAACCAATTCTACGTAACCACCACATAAATTCTGCAGATGTAGATTGTATTTTTAAGAAAGATGATCTTGTAATGATTGTGCATCAGCATGGAAGTTTAGAGGTGGTTAAACGTGCGGAAAAAGGTGAACAATTAAAAAAAGTAAACTTTCTGGAGGTAGATAGCTGGTTACAAGCACTAAATCCGACAAAAGAGGATCTATTCTCTTTAACAGGTGTGAGTGTATCGTAATGAGTGATTTACATAACTATATGAAAGTCTACAGACAGAGGGAATGACAGAAATCCGTAGTGAAAAATAACTATGAATTTCTGTCTTTTATTTTATTCAGGAGGATTTTAGTATGAATTTATTTGAACTTTTTGGTTTAGAGGTAGGAGAAGACATAATGGTACAGGATGTGAGAACAGATAAACAAGTTCGCAATCGATACAGTTATGATGTAGGTGAGAAATTAGCGGGAGCAAAGAAAGAGATACGAGCTTTAAAAGAATCATTTTTAGTATCATTTTCTTTAGAAATTTTAGCTGAAATTGAAAAAGAATCTCCAGTAGAGGCGCTAAATGCATTGGATCGAAACGCATTAATTCCATTCTCTTTTGAATATGAAAAAGAAAATGATGTCCTGCCACGTGTTGCAAAGTTAAAGCAACTGCTAGTGGGCAGAATTAATAAGAAGCCAATTGTAGATACACCGACTGCAAGGAAACTATATGTTCAGGCATGTAGAAGAATATGGAATGATATACAGTCAGTACATACCTCAGAACAATGGGTAGATCTTGTTGTTTCTTATGGTATGGAAATGAGCAATGGTTGGTCTGCATTTAGAAAAAATAAGAATGTAACATTCACATTTAAAAGAATGGTAGAGGAATATTTTGATGAGTTTGTTGATGCAGATGGTATGGAATTATTGATATTAGGAAAGAAATTCATATCACTTTGCACAAATTCAAAAAGTATTAATTCTACGTATCTTCGTGTATCACATGAACTAACATGGAATGATTTACTTACGAAAAAGGTTACAACTCGTAAGAAATCCGCAGCTGCTTGGAGTAGGAAACTGCCAGATACCCTGCAAAGAAAAGGGCCAGGAGTAGAAATTGCTACCAAACCTGAAGACGTAGTTGCTATGTTTGGGTTGAAGGGGATGCAATTTGGTCATTATTGCACCGAACAATATGCAAAAGAGCATATTGGGCATGTATCTGAAGCATTGCATGATTTAGCTCGTATATTGGGAATTCCACCTGAGTATATAGGGTTAGGAGGACGCTTAGGACTTGCGATTGGTGCGAGAGGAAGCGGCAATGCATTAGCACATTATGAACCTTCTACCAAAGTCATTAATTTAACTCGTGATAATGGAGTCGGGGCATTGTGTCATGAATGGGGACATGCATTGGATCATTTCTTATATGATTGTAGTCATGATTTTCAAAATGGTACTCTTGCTTTCTTATCAAATGGGAAGAGTATTGGGAATATCTTGCCTGCTATTATCAAGGAAAAGATACAAGCTGTGTTAGATGCTTGTAAACAAGGAAAAGTGGCCAGAGTAATCAACGTGGAAAATGCCTACAGTAGAAAGTGGTATTTCTATGGTGGTGTTATCGATAGTTATGATGTGTTTAAAGGAAATCTTTCAAATATTTTAGAATCACATCATGCTAGTTTGTGTAGGAAGCTTGATACTTTATCAGGAGCTACAAAAACGCGTATGGAGCGTAAAATTGAAAAAGAATTCGAGAAAACCGCACAAATGTTAGCTGCATATCATTATAAAAAAACTGGCGAAAAACTTGTTGAAATATCCTATCAAGTGAAAGGGTCTATATACTTTGATACAGCCATTAAGTTAGATAAGAAGAGAACCAAAAAGTATTGGTCTACGAATCATGAGATGTTTGCTAGAGCATTTGAAGCATATGTAGAATCAGCTTTGCTAGATCAAGAACATAGAAACGATTATTTAGTTTGTGATACATATTCTTTTGTCTATCCGTTAGGAGAACAAAGAGAACATCTAAATAGAAGTATAAAGAGTTTAATGGAAGTAGCTGTTCCATATATAATAAATAGTATACAAGGAGTGGGAAATGATGAATTATAACATACAAAAAGGACAATTTCGTTTAACAACTGCACATCCAAGAGGAAGTTGGTGGGAATTTTATCGTGTTCCATGCCCAATCTGTAATGGTATTGGAAACTGTATGCTGCATGTTTCACAGGAGAAAGTAGCATGTACCCGTGTGGAAAGTAAGTGGGTATACGGTAAAAATTCAAGTAATCCAAGTTATATCCATTATCTAAATGGTAAGAAGCAATACCAATTACCAGAGGTAGATGTAGTAAAGGGGCATAGTAAGCGAAGTAAGGAAGAATTAGATGTATTTAATCGTAATTTAATCGGATTTTTGCCGTTAGAGGAGAAGCATCATATACATTTACTGCAAGATAGAAAAATGACTGAAGAAGAAGTACAGGTACGTCAATATCGTTCGTTTTTAAAGCAACAAATTGTGTTGGAAGATGATAATACGTACACAACTATTTGGGAAAAGTTATTTAAACAAATTGGCAAAAAAGATTGTTGGAAGGGAATACCTGGATTTTATGAAATGAAGAAAGGACAAACTTCTCTTCGTTTAATGGCAGGTTTTCCAGGAATTATGATTCCATTCCGAAACCAATATAATCAAATTGTTGGTTGGCAAGTACGTGTAGATGAAGTAAAGAACTCTGTTCATGTGAAATCTGGGCCTACAGGTATACAAGCCGAACTAGTCCAACAGCCTAATGTTGTGAAAATAACGAAAAACGAGGATTGTATCTATGAAGGAAAACTAGAAATAGGGAAAAATAAAGAATTATTAATCGACGGGGAAAAGGTTGTTGTAAAGATACATAAAGGTCAAAAATACTTATGGATCTCTTCAGCAAATAAAAATGAAGGAACCGGTGCGGGAGGTAGTGAAAATCCACTTCCTGTACATGTAGCGGTACCAAGCTCACATTTGAAACATTGGAAGTCTGGTATGCTGCACAAAACAAAATCAGTAATGATTACAGAAGGGCCGATGAAGGCGGATTTGATTGCCGATTTACTTCCTCAAAGACTAAATAAAGAAGAAATAGCTAAAGTAGGGACAACAGTTCTTGCGATTCCAGGTGTAAATGCATGGAGAATCGTTATGCCAGTATTAAAAGATATGGGAGTAGAAAATGTATACTTAGCATTTGATGCTGACTTAGTAGAGAATGAAAAAGTAAGAGCTGCCTTAATTGCTTTTGCGACAGAGTTAAAGAAAGAGGGCTATAACGTAATTATTGCGGCATGGAACCCAGCACAAGGGAAAGGTCTGGATGATGCAATGCAAGCTGCTTTCAAACCAGTTTTTCGCACAATATAAAAAATCATAATGTGTAATTACAACAAAGTCGTGGATTATACAAGAAAGTTGTTTATTCTACAACAAAGTTATACATGATACATGAAAGATGTAGACTTAAAATATTATTAGATTATATGAGGAAAAGCATGACAATTGTACGTCATGCTTTTTTTTATAGGTCAAAAAAGGAATTTTAGGAGGTTTTAAAGAATTAATAATGGTTAGGATTCTGTATTGACAAAATTATTGTTTTTATTGAGGTATATATTAAATAGAAATTTGAAGAATTATACTAATTATTAATTTAAGAAGTCGGTTTTACATACATGCATATATATATCTAACTTTTTAGTTAAGACATAATAAAGGGAGCTATAGTAATGCCAAAAAAATTTATAATTTCTAAACAAAGCGACATGGCTGGATTTTCATCTTTTAAGTGCTCATTTTGTGGAGAAGAATTTAAATTAAGAGCCGATGAAGTACAAGAAGATGATGTTATGGAGTTATTTTGTCCTAGTTGTGGTATTCCTTGTCCAGTTTCTACATACTACACTGAGGATATTAAGGAAAATGCTATGATATTAGCAGAGAATGAAATGGCAAAAGCGGTAAATGATCTATTTAAAGGATTAGAAAAGTCTTTGAAAAGAAGTAAGGGCATGAAATTTAAAGCTGGGAAACTTATGACAACAAAACAACCAAGAGTATTATATGAAAAAGATGATTTAGATGAAGTGATGTTTTTATGTTGTGATAGAAAAGCTAAATTAACTATATTAACTAAAGCAGGTCATTCTCCATTTTGTCCATACTGTGGGGTGAATTAGTTGGAAGCTTCAGTTCTTATTCCTATTAAAAAATTTAAAATTCTCTCTAAAAATTTTAGGAGAGTCTCTGGAGATTTGTTGAATTCAAGTGATATACATGAGACCATGAGATTGGCTAAAAAGTTTGTTACATATATTGAAAGTGAACCTATTATTTATGACTTTATACGTAAATGTCATACACAAGACTATAATTTAGAGGAAATGATAGGACTAAAGACATATGGTTCAAAGTATGATATTCCTATTGATAATAATGAAGAAATCAGCTTTATTTATCAACTTTTAAAATATGCAACAGTGCACTTAAATGATTATCATGAATTAACATTTGGATATGCTTTCTATAAAGGAGCAAAATTTTCAGATCAAGTACGAGAATTTAATTATCAAGTTGTAAGACTTTTAGTAAATCATATTACAGATTATTTAGAGGAGATGGCAATTGAATTGGGAATTGATGAAAAACCGAATGCAAAAGTATTAATTCAAGGTAATGTAGGACAATTTAATTATGCAGAACAAGGGAATATTGAAGCTAATCAAATAAATAACCAAGATGAGGGGAAGGAGCTTAAAAAAATAGCTCAAGAACTAATGGAACTCCTAAGAGGGGCATCTATGGAAAATAAAGATGTTCAAGAAGATGCTATAGATTTTGTTGGAGAGGTAGTACAAAATATCGAGGAAGGTCATGAACCGAAGCCGTCTCTTCTTAGAAGAACAACAAATGCTTTGACGGAAATTAATTCAACGGTGGAAGGGGGATCTCAACTTGCTATTAAGATTGGTCAATTTGTAAATCTAGTGAGCAGTTGGATTTCTTAAAAAGTCAGTGGTTTACGTTAATATTAAAAAGACATTTACGGATGATATTAGTGAATGTCTTTTTAATTAATAATTACTTTTGCAACTAATAAATCAATTTTTTTGATTTATTAGTTGCAAA
>NZ_BOQB01000168.1 GCF_018332475.1 Bacillus sanguinis
TCGAGAACGTCTCGCACCGCATAATCGTTCCCTCCAAGTTCTTTTTTACATTAAAAAAAGGAAGATCCAAGTAAATACATCACTTAGTTCTTCCTTTTACCCTCTATAAACTACCTCGACCTTATTAAAATGGTAGTTCTTCATCTGTAATCTCCGGTAACTCATCCATACCAGCAAATATATCATCCGGCTCTTGGGATGGCTTTCTTGTTTCCTGCTCTTTTGGATTATCTAATTCTGTCCAAGTGTTATCTTTTTTCATTTACATTTCCCTCTATCTCTCTTATTTTTCAGGTTCGTATACAACTTCTTCGTAATCAAAAAAATAATCTTTCAATTTACGTAGGATTGAACGAATCTTCGGTTCAGCTACGATCTTTGTACCATGGTAAAAACTTTGTTGCCCGACAAAGCGCCATAAGATTACATAGCCTTCTTTTGCTTCTTGTATGCCTTCAATATATAAAGCGATTTCTTGAATAGCAACCTTTTCATTAAGAGTATCTGGTTTAAAGTATTGAAATTTCCCATCTGGTAATATAATTTCAGCTTCAAAACATCCTCTCATTTGATTCACTCTTGCTCTTGATTCAGATGACATTGCTGGTGCAGCATATGATTTCTGATTTTTTTCCATTCGTGCTTTATGTTCCTCTACTGTTGGTACTGGTTGTAAGTGACTACAATCTTTTTTCATTTTATTATCTCCTCTACTGTTTAATTTGTTATTTTATGAATCATAAATAACCCCGCCTGCAAACTTGAAAACAACACAAAAAGGGCTTCTTCAAGTCGATTAAAAATGTGCATAGCAAAATAAGCTATAT
>NZ_BOQB01000169.1 GCF_018332475.1 Bacillus sanguinis
AGATGAGCCGACAAATGGACTTGATCCCCAAGGGATACATGAAATGCGTGAATTAATAAAGAGCCTTGCTAAGGAAAGAGGCATTACTATACTAGTATCAAGTCATTTATTAAGTGAAATAGACCAGATGGCTACATATGTTGGGATTATTTCAAAGGGACGGCTCATTTTCCAGGATAAAATTGAAATTTTACGACAACATTCACATAATTCAATTAAGATTTTAGTTAATAAACCTAAGGAAGCATGGAAAATCATTCTTGCTAGTGGTATACCGTCAGTGATGGAGGAGGATAAAATTATTATTTCTAATACTGATAATACAGCTATAGCTAAGATTGTGAAAGCTTTAGTAGCAAATGACATATCTGTATTCCGTATTGAAAAAGAAAAAAATTCACTTGAAGATATTTTCCTAAACATCGTAAAGGAGGAACAAAACGATGTACAAATCCCTCCTAGCATCTGAATTTCTTAAATTAAAGCGTAAGTGGGTTTGGTTTTTAATAATGATAGCCCCAATAGGTGTTATTATACTTCAAGCAATAAATTTTAGTTTAAGATACGATTATTTGATAGAAAAATATAAAAATGATTTGTGGGGAGGGCTACTTTCAAATGTTCAGTCTCTTTCCCTTCCAGCAATACTACTAGGGATTACAATTATTACTTCTATAATAGCCCATTTAGAACACAGCTCTACTTCTTGGAAACACCTTTTAATACTACCAATAAAAAAAAGAAAAATATTTATAGCTAAATTTATATTAAGTTTTATTTTATTATTTATATCTTGCTCCATTCTCTTTATAGGGAGTATTTTTTTAGGTATAGGATTAGATTTTGGATATTCTATTCCATGGTCAAAAGTAATAAAAATTAGTTTTTTCCCTTACTTTTCTGCCTTACCAGTTTTAGCATTACAATTATGGTTATCCATTGTTTATAAAAATCAAGGAATCACATTAATAGTGGGAGTTTTAGGTACAGTATTAGCACTATTCTCAGAATCCTTGCCAGATTGGATTATATGGAAATTACCCTTACTTGCAAGTAAATCAAATACAACTACACTGTTAGGGGCTACAGTTGGGGTTTTACTAATTTTGATAACAACATTTGATTTTGTAAGAAGGGATGTGGATAAATAATGCTAAATTTAAGATTATTTTTGGCTGAATTCCATAAGATTAAAAAGACAAAAATCTGGCTACTATTATTTATTAGTCCCCTTTTAACAGGGATGTTAACTTACCTAAAAGTGAGTGATACATTAGCATCTTTAGATAATTGGGAAATTATTTATTCATTTGCTTCAATAATACACGCTATGATCTTTCTCCCATTATTAACTGGAATTTTTACTGCTTTTATCTGCCGTCACGATCATTTACATGGTGGGTGGAAGCAATTACTAGTTCAGCCTATAAAACGTTATCAACTTTACTGTACTAAAGCTATTTTTGTGCTATTTTCTATAATTATTACTCAACTTTTATTCCTTTTAGAAATAATTATAGTAGGTTCTATTTGCGGGATAACAGGCCCTTTTCCTACAACATATATATTCAAATCTTTAATAGGTGGAATATTTACAACATTACCTTTAATAGCACTTCAAATGTGGCTTTCCGCAATATGGTCCAGCTTTGCTGCTCCAATGGTAGTATGTGCTGGTCTAACGATACCTGGTATAATAATTAGTCAGTCTGAACGATTTGGTCCAATTTATCCATGGAGTCAACCCCTTTTAGCTATGTTACCTTCAGGTAGTGAAACAGGGCTATTATTTATTTCTACAAAAAGTATATTAATTGTATTGATTTGTTTTATTGTATTGTTCGCAGGGGGACTAATCAATTTCAATAAAAAAACATATTAATGTAAATACTAATGATTTTATATAATTACTTTAATATACAAGGCTGATTACTAATGAAAATAACCTAAATCTCGAATACATAAATCATTCGCTGTTACAGTTGGGACACACAGGGAACCGTAGGTTCGGTCATGTTGTTTACCTGAGCCTGTATGAATATGAAGGAACTGTCCACTTAATCAATCATACTCAAGCTGAATCTTTACTCCCGTTGTATGGCTGCATCCTCCTGCACCTGGATAAACGAATGAAAAAGGATTTGGAAGTTGAAATGCAGTTGAATCCAGGATACGAATACGCTTGAAAATAGAAGTGTATGGAGAAGAGAGCAGCTTAGCTGAAGATAACTTTTGGTTGAGAGGTTTAGCTAATACTTGTTGTAGAAACTGCACGGCTGCAGCGTTAAATCGCTGATTTAGTCCTTCGGGACTGATGAGCACTTCTGTTGATGCTTCTAAACAACTACATAACTGGGTTAAGGACGTTTTTGCTACAATTTGGCTTATCCATACACATAAAGCGACTAAATCTTTTGCTTGGTACTTACTCATTCGCTGTACAAATCCAACATCTCTAGCTAGATTCTGTAAGGTATTTGGGGATAAAAGACTCTGAATCTTCTGTGCGAATAGTTGTAGTTCGTCAGATACAGAAATAGACATACAAAAATACCATCCTTTCCTATGGTTCAACAGAAAGAATAGCTTATTTATATTTTTTTGGATATTTTATTTATATTTATTATTCCGAAAAAATGTTGACACTCTAGTATTACACTTGTAATATTGTATTATAGATTACAAATGTAATATAAGGGGTGGAATTTTAAATAATGAAAGAATTACCTAAAATATCGGAAGCTGAGTTAGAAGTTATGAAAGTACTTTGGTCAAGATCTCCTCAAACAGCAAATGAAGTGATTGAAGCGCTAGAAGTAACGATGGACTGGAAGCCGAAAACGATTCGAACGCTTATTAATCGATTAGTCCAAAAAGAAGCTGTTTCTTACCATCAGGATAAAGGGCGTATGTATGCTTATTATCCATTAGTGTCGCAAGATAGTTATCTACATGTAGAAACAAAATCGCTTCTCAAACGTTTCTATGGTGCAGCATTTAAACCTTTACTTGTGAATTTCTTAAAAGAAGAAAAGCTGTCTTCAGAGGATATTAACGAACTCAAACGTATTTTAGATGAGAAGAATGAGGAAAATCAGAGGAAGGATAGATTATAATGATAGATATGTTTGTAAACGTCTATCTACCTCGCTTTTTTGATTGGGTGATAGAAACTGCCATTATGGCAAGTATATTAGTTGGCCTAATCTTATGTATCAAAATCTTGCTTAGAAATAAGTTACCCCCACGATGGCAGTATCTATTATGGATAATATTAATTGTAAGACTTTTATTGCCATGGTCACCAGGTAGTTCTTACAGTATCTATTCTATTCTTTCGTACAGTAATGGAACTCCAGTTACTTCTCACCAAGACTCCACAGATCGTCGTATACAAGGATCGACGACTATAGGTGGTACAAAGACCTATACATATGGTTCTGCACAAACAGCTGAAAAAAGTAAGAAACAAACGCATAATAATGAAAAGAAAAATGACGAAACGGTTTCATTTTATACAATCGTTTTATATATTTGGCTTGCTGTGGTTATCATTCTATCTTTTGCCACCATCATTATGAATAAGCGTTTACTCTTCTATATAAAAAAGCAACCTGTTATTACAGATGAAAGGATTAGTAAAATCTTTGAGAGTTGTAAGAAATCTATGTCCGTTAAGCGAGATATCCCACTCCTCTTAGCTGGGAAAATTGCAAGTCCAACTGTTTTCGGATTCCTTAGACCAAGGGTGTTATTGTCAAGTGCACATATGAAAGTATTAGATGAGCAACAGTTACGATACATCTTTCATCATGAATTAGCTCATATCAAACGAAGAGATGTTGGTGTGAATTGGCTTATGCATGGTTTACTGATTCTAAATTGGTTTAACCCAATCCTTTGGTATGCCTACTCATGCATGCGGGAAGATCAGGAACTGGCGCGTGATGCATTTGCTCTTACATATATAGATTCAGAGGAAAAACTGGCATATGGTCATACCATTATTACCCTTTTAGAACACTACTCAAGTTATTATCAAGTACCAAGCTTAGCGAACTTAAGTAGAAATAAAAGAACATTAAAAAGGAGAATTCTTATGATTAAAAAATTTAAAAAGAACTCTTATCGTTGGTCTGCATTTGGAGTTGTTGCTATTCTTGCTGTATCATCTGTGTCTTTATTAAATGCACATGCAGATATACCAAATAACTCGCAGAAAGAACCAACGGAAGTGAAAAATAATATCAAAGAAGCAAAAGCACAAACTAAAGTTCCTATTCAGCAAATTGTAGAAAAGATGATTGGTACAAAAGAACAAGCATTTGCAGAATTTCATGTTTCAGAGGGGCGATATGAATATATACTTGAAGAAATGGAAGTGGCACGGAATCTGTTAACAAAAGAAGAATTTGACAAATTTATCAAATTGCAAACAGAGGAGTATATCATAGACAAAAAGATAAGATCAGTAGGGACACCTGAAGATTTAGAACCAGACGATCAAAAAAAATTAGAGGAGAATAGCAAAGCTATTGAACCATTATGGGGAAAAATTTATTCGCAGTTCACATCTCGTTCATTTGATTTTCCAATCAAGAAACCAAATTATGTAGCGAAAGGTTATGAACTAAAGAGGGAAAAAGTTGAACCAGTAATTACAACAAAAAAGCTGAATCCTATCATTAGCTCAGAATATAGAGCCGGGGAGTTTGGTTATACAATTTATCAATCTGACATTTTAGAAAGAGGAAGAGATCCATTTTATCAGTGGATTAATGACAATGACAAGATAGAAAATTATGAACTGGAAGGAGCACAATTCATATTTGGTAAAATGACCGGGAGTAATGTAAAGGGCATGAAAATGATTGTTCCTGCAAAAGGAAAGGACAGTACTTATCAAGTTGTAATCATTGATGATGTTTTAAATAAGGCTGAATTAGAGAAAATCATGATTTCCTTTTTGAAATAAAGACAGAGTCTCAAGAAAAGAATCTTGAGACTCTGTTTTTATTTCAGTTCGAATGAAATCTTCATGTGATAAAAGAAATTAATAATCTATAAAACAAAAAAGTGAGATGAAATTTTTGTTTTGGGAGGACTTCAAAATTTTAGCTTGATGGCGATGGGGCGGTACCCCTAAATAAACATTTTCTTTTTATACAGGTAGTTACTTTGGGAAGGTAGCTTATTTTTTTCGTTTTGAGGTAGTTTCTTTTTCTTAAGCTGATGGATATGGAGTGTCCGCCCTAAGTTAAATAAATTTTGGCTTAAAAACAATTAATTTTAACAACGTTAGGAGTATTTCATGCAGCACAATGCTATTTGTGTTGTAATGCATGAAGAAAAATTACATTAGAAAAGAGCTAGAATTCATCCTTTTAAGGGTAAATAGACTCTTAAAAGGATGGAAAAAAGAAACACTGAAGTAAAAAACCTATGTGTTTCTTTTTGATTAATATATTTACTGCGGCACAGATGTTCCTTCAATCCTATTATAAAAACGATTTTGAAAGTAAGTAATTTGTAAGTAATGGGTAAGAAAAAAGAAATTTTCATTGTGTATGATAAAAATATAAAGAGGCATGAAAGGAGAAACAGGTATGACCTATTTATAAAAAATAAACCAGTAACAAGAGTTTTTTAAGGAAAAGAAGTAATTTCTAGGGTTAACATACAAGTGGAAAAAGAGAATTTTACCGTTTGTTAGAACACAACAGCATTTGTAAAAATAATACTGAGTAAGATA
>NZ_BOQB01000170.1 GCF_018332475.1 Bacillus sanguinis
AAAAGAATTACGTGAAAAAGTAGGACACGACTGTGTACTCATAAACTTTGCGGGTGGTTGTGTGTTGAATGAACATGGAGAAGTATTGCTGCAAAAAAGGGGTGATTTTAACGCTTGGGGATTTCCTGGCGGTGCAATGGAAATTGGAGAATCTGCCGCAGAAACCGCGATTCGAGAAATAAAAGAAGAAACAGGTTATGATGTAGAAATAAATGAGCTTATCGGTGTGTATACAAAATATTTTCAAGCATATCCAAATGGAGACAGAGCCCAGTCAATTTTAATATTCTTTTCATTTTCAATTACCGGGGGAGAGAAAAAAATAGACGGTGATGAAACGTTAGATTTGAAGTTTTTCCCGCTAAATAAAATGCCACCATTGTTTAATCAACAACATGAGGATTGTTTGCAGGACTTACTAGAGAAAAGAGTAGGGGTATATCGTTAACAAAAAAGAAGCTAATGAGATTAGCTTCTTTTTTATGTTTTAATTATTTCCACCAATCATCAAACATTGATGCTGGAACTTGTCTTTTATGTTCGCTCACTGTGTAACGTTTTTCAATTTTTTCTGCTACGTCAGCTGGAACTGTTTTACCTTCTAAATAATCATCTAGTTGATCGTATGTAATACCTAACTCAGTTTCATCAGCTTGACCTGGTTTTTCATCTAATAAATCAGCTGTTGGCATTTTTAAGTAAAGTCGCTCATCCGCACCTAATTCTTGTAATAGAGCACGTCCTTGACGTTTCGTTAATCCCGTTAATGGTAAAAGGTCTGCACCACCATCTCCGAATTTTGTAAAGAATCCTGTAACAGCTTCTGCAGCGTGATCCGTTCCAATCACAAGTAATCCTTGTTGACCACCGATTGCGTACTGCGTAACCATGCGGATACGTGCTTTCACGTTACCTTTATTGAAATCTGTTAATGATTCACCTAATAAGTTTTCGTATTGATTTGAGAAAGCATCAACTGTTGAAGCGATATCAAATGCAGCAGATTGATCAGCTTGAATAAATTGTAATGCTAATTGCGCATCATCTTCGTCTTTTTGCACTTTATAAGGAAGTCGCACGGCGATAAACGTTGCGTTACCACCTTCATTACGAATTTCCTCCACTGCAAGCTGAGCTAAACGTCCAGCTAATGTAGAGTCTTGTCCGCCACTAATTCCAAGTACAAACCCTTTCGCACCTGTTTTTTTTACATAATCTTTTAAGAAATCAATACGTTTACGGATTTCTGCTTTCGGATCAATTACAGGCTGAACATGTAATGCTTTCATAATCTGTTCTTGTAATGTCATTATGTTTCCTCCTATTCATATTAAAGCGGTAAATAAGTTTATATGTATATTGGTACATACTTCTATCCTTTATTATTTCGCAAAACTAACGAATATACAATAGGATGCGTGTATGAATATGAATGTAGTCATTATAATGAAACTGTTTCATTTAAGCAATTTTTAAACCTTTCAATAATGTAAGGTAACTTGGTGTTACATAAAAGATAAATCTAGAAAGCCTATGTCTAAAAAGGAAAACAGGTGAATAAATTATTTGCTTAATGTATTTAGTCGTTCTGTTAACTTTGCAAGGTTTAAATCTAGTATTAATTTTAACCGACCCTCATATGCGCTACCTAATCTGCTTATTTCGACACCTGCCCATGGTGTACCAAAACGAAGTCCTGATTTTTTAAAATATTCTTCTGCTTCTTTAAGAAGATTATTAAAGATAACGGCATATTCAAAAAGTGTGATAAGGGTAGTAGAATCTTCAATATCTAAATACTCAGAAATGTTATCGTGTAATTTTTCCCAGTCTTGGGGGAGAATTATAGGTTCTATATTTATTCTTGTAGGTGCGTCGTATCTATATTTTAAGTCCTTAATAGTGTTTTCAATATTAATGAGTAATCTACGACAACTTACTTTAATGTTTTTTGTAGGTATATTTGGGACAAAATAATTTACAATGATACTTGCAATTTGACCGTTATTTTGATATTCAGTTTGTATTTGGATTTTTGTTTCAACATTCATATTTACAACCAATTGATTGACGATATCCATGTTAATGTCATCTTCATTAATTGGATTATTATGGTGATTTTTTTTTATATCTATTAATCTGTCAACAGTATAAGATTCTACATCACTATCTATTACATCATGATGTATAGGGCACATTAAGATGAGGTTATCAAAACCTCGTCTCTCATCAGTATCTTGGTCCGGGTCATATCTGGGGCCTCCTTCAGAGCGCGCTTTGATATGACAAATTTTCCCTGTTACTTTTTTGCCTTCTACTAATTTATTTTTGCAATTAGGAAATGCACACTGATTTCCTGACAATGCAAATAATCTTTTAATAGTACTTGGTGTTGGATTATCGGTAGTACTCATCTATATCCTCCTTCTGGGTAATAAATCCATTATAAGTCTCTTTAAATAGAATTGGTAGAACATTGTTGCGGAAGGTAAATGTAAAACTTTAAATAAAGATGTTTTGATTTTCAAATTCGTAACAGGTTAAATTAATGAAGGAATTCTTATGGGAAACCTTTTCTCTTATATAACCTAAAATGCGCCGAATATTTGTAAGATATGAGCAACAATTAACTAAGTTATTATGAACGGAAAGAAGAGAAAAGTGATAATTCAACACTCCAACTAGCTTTACAAAATAAACATGAGGAGTAGGTACGGTTAGATAAAGATATAGAACGTATTAAAAATTTGTTTGTTGATGAAATGATTGACAAGCCAGAGATGAAAAAGTGAATTGAAGGGCAAGAACAATTAATGGAAACTAAGAAAGAGGAAATTCAATCTATTGAATAATTATCTTTGTTAAGTTTGATGAAACATATAAAAGTGAGTTGTATAATAGTTATTAGTATTATAGAGAGGATAAAAGAGGGGGAGAACAGTGTCAAGGTTTGTAGATAGATTTGAAACACACGAATTACATAGAACATTGAAGAATACTTTGGAGATTGTGAATGAGCTACTGGAGAGAGAAGAAACTGAGACTCAATCTGAAATAATAACTGAACTTGATAGGATGAAGCAAGTTTGTATTAATGTGGAGAGAATATTAAATAACTGCGATCCAAATATTGTACATATTGGATACTTGGATAATGCAAACAGTAATCTTGTGAATTATGTTATTCCGTATTTACATAATTTTAGGAATGATCGCAATGTAACTTATTTACATAATGTAAATAATCAACTAGATAGCTTGTTACCTACTATATCAAATTTGCTAATACAGGAACTTCCGTCAAATACAGATGGAATTCGAGAATCAATTACATCTTTTAGAAGATCAATTTCTCAACGCTTAAGACATACGGAAGAAGAGTTTAATAGAATAGAATCTGTAGGGAGAGAAATTGAGCAAGGACTTAGTCAAGTATCTTCGACTGTAGAAATTCAAAAAAGCCGATTAGATACTGCGATATCAGAATTTCAGCAACAATTTTCTCAGGCCGAAGATACTAGAAGGCAACAGTTTTCTAATGGAGAAGAAGAGCGAAGAAAAGAACATGAGAAACATGAAGCAAAGTGGAATGAAAAATTTTGGGGGTTAGCAGAAAATTCAGAAGAGATTATTCAGGACTTAATTGATGACTTAAAATCAAGAGTAAACAAGTTAGAAGAACAATATAATGATAAATGTAATCAATATATTGGTACATTGGAGAATTATAAAAATGAAGCAGCTAAGATACTAAATATTATTTCTAATACTAGTATGGCTGGCGGATATAAAAAAGAAGCGGATCATGAGAGGAAAGCACGTCAATTGTGGAGATCTGTAACTATGGTAGCTATGTTCCTGCTTGTAATAGCTTCAGTATGGAGTTTTGTTTACCCAATAAAGGGTGATTCAGTTTGGATTGAAGTAGCAAGGAGAGTTTCTGTTGCTGCAACATTTGCAACGGTTGCTGGATATTCTGCACGTCAAGCTAAGATACATCTTGATGCAGAACGATTATTTAGAAAAATGGAACTAGAGCTGACTTCTTTGAGCCCATACCTCGTAGAATTAGAGGATACAAAGAGACAGGAAATTTTGGCTAAGATGGCAGAGCAGTTCTTTGGAAAAGCAAATATTGAAACATCACAGACGAGTACAACTCAACCAACTCCGGAAACATTTAATAAAATTACGGAGCTTTCTAAATTGTTAGAGAATGCGCTTTCTCTTCTTAAAGACAAAAAATAAAATAGTTTGATTGAATAGGCACCCTTAGTGGTGCTTTTATTATTTGACCTGTGCTAAGAATCAAAAAAATAAAAGTTGGTTAATTATATACGACAGAATATGAAGTATTCAATAGATATAGAGTTTTCACAAGAAAACCTTTCAAAACTGTAAGGTTTTTGTCATTTGAATCGATGGAAGCTATTTCCGCATTTTACTAATATGAGAACATAGTTAGCAGAAGGGCGGAGAAGTAATATGAACATTAGAGAACTCGCATACAGGAATGTAACGCGAAATAGACGAACATACTCGGCATATTTTTTAAGTAGTGCATTTGCAATTATGGCCTTTTTTGTGTACTCATTTTTTGCGTTTCATCCGGCATTAAGCGCTGGAGAATTGGGACGGTACGTATTCGTAAGTATGTCTTTTGCACAGACCATTATTTACTTATTTACGTTTTTCTTTATTTTATATTCGATGGGAATGTTTTTAAAAACGAGAAAGCGTGAATTAGGAATTTTAATGATGTTAGGTATGACGAAATATCAATTAAAGCGTCTTATCTTCTTTGAAAATATTATGATTGGGATAGCGGCCATTATTTTTGGAATACTTGCTGGAATGCTATTTTCCGGTATATTAATATTTGTAGCTCCGATGATATTAAAATTAGATATTTCTTTAGCGTATTACATACCAATGAAAGCCATTGTTGTAACGAGTATTATGTTTTTCGTATTATTCATGATTATTTCATTATTTAGTGCAGGAATGATTCGAAAAAATAAAATTATGAAATTGTTTAGAGGATCAGCAGAAGCGAAGCCGGAACCAAAAGCATCCATTATTTCTTCTATACTAGCGGTTATATTGCTTAGTGCGGGATATGCAGGAGCACTTCTGTCACACGGCGTTATGGTATTTGTCATGATGATTCCTGTTACAACGATAGTTATTATTGGTACGTATTTGCTGTACAAGCAGTTGAGTGTCTTTATTATTAGACTATGTAAAAAAAGTAAACGTTTCTATTGGACACAGACAAATATTATTACGCTGTCAGATTTAGCTTACCGTATGAGAGATAACGCAAGAATGTTCTTTATTGTAACTATTATTTCAACTGTAGCATTTTCAGCAATAGGTACATTAGTTGGTTTCACGTCAATGACGAAAGGTATTATGGAGAGACCTATTGCGTTTCAGTATCATTCTAAGCAGGGAAATAGTAATGAATCACAGCATTTGAAGATGATTGACGAAGGATTAAAGAAACATAGTATAGCAGCTTCTAAAACGAATATTTCAACGAAAAAGGCGGAGGAGCAGTCGTTAAGAAATGCCGTTTTCATAAAAGAATCAGATTATGAGAAATATGCGAAGTTAACAGGAGAACCATTTCAAACTGTAGCAAATAAAGAAGTTTTATTTTTAGCAGTCGATATACCAGGACCACCAATGAAGGAAAGAAAAGAAATTACTTTACCACATTTGAATGAATCTTTAAAAGTGAAAAAAGTTAATACTTCTTCATTAAGTAAAATACTAAGAGGTAACGTCTATGTAATCTCTAAAAATCAATATGATGCATTACAAGATGGATTTAAAGAGGAAAAAGATTATGTGTACAAAACAGAAGGAACGCAAGATGAAATAGAGGTTGGTAAAGAGCTTACTCATCAAATGAAGACTTATAAAGAACATGCAATGTTTAGTGCAGAAGAGTATGAACAAAATCAAAGTTTACAAATCGCAGGACCGATTCTATTTGTAGGTTTCTTTATTGGTATCGTATTTTTCGTATGTGCTGGAAGCTTCCTTTACTTCCGTTTGTTTTCTGATTTGGAGGACGATACTCGTTTATTTGAAATGATTCGAAAAGTAGGTTTAACGAGCGGGGAATTATCGAAAGTAGTTACAATTCGATTGGCACTTTTATTTTTCGTTCCAATAGGTGTTGCAACATTACATGGAGCAGTAGCGTTAACTGCACTTGGACAGATGTTTGAGTACTCACTATTTAAAGAAAATGCGATTGTATTAAGTATTTTCGTAGGAATTCAAGTTGTATATTTCTTACTGATACGATCTCGTTATGTAAAACAATTGAAAGAGAGATTACGTATTCGGTGAATGTGTTTTTTTGACTTGAGTACAAAATTTTCTAAAAAGAGACAAGTATTACCAAAAAGTGATAAAATGGAAAGAGCGAGGTGGAAAAAATAATAGACAGTAAGGGGGGAGTAATATGAAAGCAACAGGAGTTATTCGAAAAGTAGACGAATTAGGACGAATTGTTATTCCTAAAGAATTACGTGATGTATTGGGAATACAAATCAAATCACCACTTGAAATTTTCGTAGAAGAAGACAAAGTCATTTTACAAAAATATCAACCTTACAATGCTTGTCAAATAACAGGTGATGTTTCAAATCAAAACATATCATTAGCAAATGGAAACATTACCGTTAGTATAGATGGAGCGAAACATTTAATAAAAGAAATAGAGAAGTTTTTAAATAAGAGTGAGGATTAGTCTTAATTTATTTTATTTTTAAAATTTCATATCATTCTATAAAAACTATAAAAGGACCATTAAATTGGTCCTTTTATTTTGGTTACTGGTGTATAAAAATTATGAGATAAATAAAAGAGTAGTATAAAATGAGTAAGCTATATTGAGAAATATTTTTAAGGAAGGAATACAAAACGAATAAAACGAATGTTACATTTAAACGTTTTTAAAAGTGGTCTGAAATGAAAATAATATATTTTCAGGAGGGATTACGATGAATAGTAGTACAGCGAATAAACAAAAAGGTATACAATTGATTCCTTTTACAGTAAATAAGGTGGTTGAACAAGTAAATGAAATTCCACCAGGTGTACAACTCATTCATGCTCCGCAAGTATGGGAGAAGAGTGCAAAAGGAAAAGATATTGTCGTTGCCGTATTAGATACAGGGTGTGATGTGAATCATATAGATTTAAAGGATCGTATTATCGGTGGAAGAAATTTCACGAAAGATTACGAAGGTGATCCGAATATTTACCTTGATAATAACGGGCACGGTACTCATGTAGCGGGGACAATTGCAGCGACTGAAAATGGTGTCGGTGTTTTAGGAGTCGCACCGCTTGCTAAAATGTTGGTGTTAAAGGTTTTAGCTGGAGATGGTTCTGGAAGTTATGAGCAAATTATTGAGGCAATTCATTATGCTGTAAGTTGGAGAGGGCCTAATAAAGAAAGAGTTAGAGTTATATCAATGTCACTTGGTGGCCCGCAGGACGTTCCAGAATTACATGAAGTAATTCAAAATGCCGTAAAGCAAGATGTTCTCGTCGTATGTGCTGCTGGGAATAATGGAGATTGTGATGATAACACGGAGGAACTAGATTTCCCAGGTGCTTACTCCGAAGTAATTGAAGTCGGTGCTGTCAATTTAGAACGGAAAATCGCATGTTTTAGTAATTCAAATCAAGAAATTGATTTAGTGGCGCCAGGTGATGAAATTTTATCTACGTATCCTGAAGGGAAATATGCGGTATTAAGTGGAACTTCTATGGCGACACCGCATATCGCTGGAGCGCTAGCATTGCTTATTAAGCAGTGTGAGAGAGAATATGGTAGAAAGTTATCAGAGCCAGAAATATATGCACAACTTATTAAAAGAACTGTACCTTTAGGGTATGAACGTACATCGGAAGGTAATGGATTATTAGATTTATTAAAAGAATAGTAAATACAAAAAAACATCTCATATTTTTATGAGATGTTTTTTGTATGGTTCTGTCGCATGTAACGGAGACTCTAGTATTGAATTCTTTTTCGCGAAATGTATATTAGGCTGGTGGTTATCTCGTACGTCTGTTCATAAAATGATACAAGGTACATGGAACTGGCATCGCAACAACCTAAAACGCTATGAGACTAAAGGAGGTAAACAATGATGATATATCAAGCTATCCAGCAGTTAATTGATCGAGCTATTGAAGTTCAATTAATTAAAAAAGAAGATGAAATATATACAAGGAATCAAATCCTTTCCTTATTTCGTTTAGATGACTTTGTAGTGGAAGCGTCAGCGCCCACACCCGCAAAGAAAGCAATTGCGGAGTTATTGGAAGAGTTAATTGAATATGCTTGTATGCATAAAGTCATTGAGCCAGTAATGGACGAGAAGGAGGTTTTAGCAAGTGCAATTATGGATGTTTTTATGTCAAAACCGTCCGTTATCAATTCTCTATTTTATGAAAAATACGAACAAAATCCGAAGGCTGCAACAAATTACTTCTATGAATTAAGTAAAAACAGTAACTATATCCAAATGAAACAAATTGCCAAAAATATAAATTATAAAGTGAATACAGAATATGGACCCATTGATATTACAATAAATTTATCAAAACCGGAAAAAGACCCGAAACAAATTGCTAGAGAGAGAGTATTGGAAAGTACAAATTATCCAAAATGTTTACTCTGTATTGAGAATGAAGGATATAGAGGCAGAATAGGACATCCAGCCCGCTCGAATCATCGTATCATTCGTATGAACCTTACAGATGAAAGCTGGTTTCTACAGTATTCTCCGTATATATACTTCAATGAACACTGTATTGTATTGTCCTCAGAACACCGAGATATGAAAATTGACCGTCAAACATTTTTACGTTTGTTAAAATTTGTAGAAAAATTCCCGCATTATTTCCTTGGTTCCAATGCAGATTTGCCAATTGTAGGAGGGTCTATTCTAACACATGACCATTATCAAGGTGGAAACTATGAATTTGCTATGGCAAATGCATCAAACGACTTAATTTTTGAAATAACCAACTTTCCAGAAATGCAATGTTCTATTATTAAATGGCCTATGTCAGTTATTCGCTTAAGAAGTAACGACATAGAACAAATAGTAAATGCAGGAGAGTACATATTGGAGAGGTGGAAGGGATATAGTGATCCAACCGTTAATATATTTGCATTTACGAATGATGTTCCACATCAAACGATTACGCCGATTGCTCGTTACCGGAATAGTATGTACGAATTGGATCTTGTTTTACGGAACAATCGTACAAGTGACGATCATCCACTAGGTATTTTCCACCCTCATGCAGAAATACAGCATATTAAAAAAGAAAATATCGGTCTGATTGAAGTAATGGGGTTAGCTGTACTTCCGGCACGTTTAAAAACAGAACTTCAGGAAGTAGAAAAGTTCTTACTTAACAATCTAAGTGATATTCCAACGCCTCATATACGATGGGCAGAACAATTAAAAATCAAATATAACAATCGGATACATGAACAAAATGTACAGGAGATTATAAGAGAAGAAGTGGGAAGGAAATTTATACAGGCGCTTGAAGATGCTGGTGTTTTTAAACGAGATGATGAAGGAATATCGGCATTTAAACGTTTTATTCAGACCTTAAATTAGGAATGGACTTAGTAGTGTTATTGATTACAAGATGACCTAATTATATGATAAGGGAGGTAATAAGATGGGGAAGTGTGAGCATAAGCAACTACAGGAATTGAAACAGATAGGTGGCCCTATATTAATGATGTGTATAAAATGTAATCAAATAATTAAAGTGTCCAAAGGATCCAGTACAAAAATAAAGTAATAAGGAATGAAAAATATATATTCCTAGTGTGTGATGAACAAATTGCCCACTGATGAAAGTTGCATTTTATTAAAAGAATAACAAAAACTAAAAGACATCTCATATGAATATGGGATGTTTTTTAGTATGGTTCTGTTGCATGTAATACGACGTCTAATAAACCGGGAAATCTAGCATGTAAGTCATCTTCACGAATTGAAATGAAACGTTGTGTGCCTTCAAGGCGTGTATACATAACACCGGATTCACGTATAGATTCAATTGGTGAGCTTACTCGCCTAAAAGAAGAGGGAAAAATTCGTTCAATAGGAATATCAAACATAAACCTAGAGCAATTAAAAGAAGCAAATCAGCACGGACAAATAGATGTTGTACAATCACCGTATAATATGTTGGATTGTGCTGCTGGGGAAAAACTTTTGCCGTACTGTATAGAATCAGGTATTTCATTTATTCCGTACGGACCTCTTGCTTTTGGAATAATAGGTGGTAAATATACAGAAGATTTCAAATTAAGTGAAGGCGATTGGCGTCAAAGTGTAAATTTATTTGAAGAAAATACATATAAGAGTAACTTTAAAAAAGTTGAAAACTTAAAAGGCTTAGCTAAAGAAATGAATCTTGAAGTATCGCATTTAGCTTTAGCGTGGCTATTAAACCAAAAAGGAATTGATACTGTTATTCCTGGTGGGAAACGGGCGGAGCAAATCAGAGAAAGTGTAAGAGCGGTGGAAGTTTCATTGAATGAAAAGGTTATGAAAGAAATTGAATCTATTTTAGAAGATTAGTTGAGAAGAGGGGGAGTTCCCTCTTTTTATATAAAAGGAGAAGGTTTAAATGAAAAGAGTACTAGTTGTATTCTTTACAATCATGTTTATGATAGGTACAGATACTTTCTTAATTTCACCACTTTTACCGACATTACAACAGGTGTATCATGTTTCAACTGAGTTATCAGGATGGATGGTGAGTTCATATGCTTTAGGATACGCTGGATTTGCGCTTATTGCTGGTCCTATATCAGATGGTTTAAACAGAAAAAAAGTGATGGTAATTGGAATGAGTTTTTTTGCGTTAAGTACGTTTTTATGTGGAATGGCACCGAGTTTTCTATGGATGCTAGCATTTAGATTTTTAGCAGGTATAAGTGCAGCCTTTGTATCTCCACAAGTGTGGGCGTCTATTCCGCTCCTTATAGAGAAGGAGCAAATTGTAAAGGCGTTTGGAATTGCATTAGCAGGAATGTTATTTGCAGCATCTCACAATTTTATACTTATAGGTAGCTTTACTGCGTTACTATATATAGGAGCTTTATTTTTGTTTAGAAAAAGTGAAAAACTTACTGAAAATAGTGAAACAGGAGTTGCATCATAAAGCTTGTATAAATATTGCGCATATCAGAATGAATAAGAGTGTGCATACATGTTACTAAAAGTATAGAAATAGTAGAAGTAATGTATCGTAACAAAGTTATGAGGAATCCAAAAAATAAAAAATCCCTATAAAAATAGGGATTTATATATCGGCAAATAGTTCCTTGGAAAAGGATATACTTAGTTTAGCATATAGGACTACTTATATTTGTGAAATAGATGTGAAATAGATGTGAAAAAATACCGTAATAAAAAGCACTGTTTTAGCTAATGAACTAAAACAGTGCTTTTTTCTTTGCTTGAACAGTTGCTGCATTTTCATCGTGTATGCCTGCATCTTTCATAATTCGTTGTTTTGCTTTATTTAATAGATGGTTTACTGCTTCTCCAAAATAGTTAGCTTCGCTTTTTGTGCGGGCTTCTCGTAAACATTTATAGTTTTCTAGCAGTTCCTCTTTTTCAGTGTTTGTTAAGAAATCTTCTATTTTCTTTTTTGTCATACGAAACACCCTTTCTTCTGACAAACGACGCAATAGAAAATCTTTATTGTTTATTATAGCAATAATTTTTAAAAAAAGTATAGACTAACGTCGTAATAATTTGTCAATTTCTTGAATCTTCTCATCAGCTTTCCCAATTTGTGTATTTTTAGCCTGCTCACCACCAAGCGCTTGGTGTAATAAGAAAGTCTGACCGGAAATAGCAGTCACAATGGATACTTTAATAATTTCTTTTATCAAGGTGACATCGAATAGAACGAGTCCAAGAAGAGCAGCTAGACTACCAGTGAAAATATCAGTCAAAAACCCAAAGTGAAAAAAAGTTTTCAAACGGCGTGGAAGCAATAACTTACCTTGGTTATTGATAAGATGGGAAACGAAACCGGTAATGCCACCAACGAGAACAGCGGTTAGCCATTGATACATTTCCATCGAATCCACTCCTTTTAGTGAATAAGATTCGATTATTTTATATTGATTCCTTTTAATATTTCATAGAAGCATATTGAGAAAGTTTGTTTGGTGTTTTTCTATATTCAATTTAATTATAACAGAAAAATCTGATATATATGAGTCTATCATATGAACCAGTTATTCCTTAATATGAATGTAGAAAGGGGTGCGTGATATGAATATAGATTACCGAATAAGAAGTTTGGATGGTTATACAAAAAATATAGGAGAATTAGTAAGCATGCTGGAGCATACGAGGGCTGTAACATTACAGGAAATAAACGATCTATCAGTTGAGCAAGTAGATTCAATTATGTCAAGTGGTGGGAATTCTATCGGATCTTTATTAAAGCATATAGCAGCTATAGAAAAAGCTCACCAACTTATTTCATTTCAAGAACGTGACTTTACAAAAGAAGAATTAGAAATATGGGAAGACGCACTCTATTTAGGGGAATCGGGGAGAACGATTCGCGGACATGAAATACAGTATTATGTACAACTTTTGCAAAAAGTTCGAGAAGAATCTCTGAAGTATTTGAGTGAACGAGATGATGCATGGTTAATGTCAGAAAGAAAGTGGCCTAACGGTGTAGCGCATAACCAGTACTATTTGTGGTTTCACGTGCTAGAAGATGAAATTAGTCACCGTGGGCAAATTAGAATGATGAAAAATAAATTATTTGAAAATTTAGTTAAATGAGGTAGCTTTTTAAATAAATATTCCATATAATGAGAGTAATTAAAATGAGAACGGGGTGATGTATTATGGCAAAAATAACTGATATGAATAATAAACCAAATACAAAGATGGATGGAAAGGGCGAGACTGTATAAGTGAGCGCACGATCCTTCCACTTAGCTTAAACTAGGGAGGATATCAATTTGAATCAAAATATTTTAGAATCGTTCGGCTGGGATTCTTTTTTTGAGGAACAAGCTGTAGAGAACTTTGAAGTAGGACGTATTTTACTTGAGCATAAGCATATATATCGAATTATTTGTAATGATGGTGAATATATGGCAGAGCTGTCTGGAAAGTTTCGACATGAAGCAGTAACGAAGGGAGATTATCCAGCTGTTGGTGATTGGGTGTATATAAAGAAAATAGAGAATGAAAAGAAAGCAATTATTCATCGGATTTTTCCGAGAAGAAGCTCTTTTTCTAGACAAGAGGCTGGTACTCGAACGGAAGAACAAGTAATAGCAGCAAATGTAGATTATCTATTTTTAGTGAATGCACTTAACCATGATTTTAACGTAAGAAGAATGGAACGCTATTTACTATTAGCGTATGAAAGTGGTGCGATGCCTGTTATTGTTTTAACAAAGAGTAGCTTATGTGAAGACGTGGAGCAGAAAATCGTTGAAACAGAAGCTGTGGCAATTGGTGTTCCGATCTTCGTCGTTGATAGTTTAGAGCATGCTGGTATTGAATCGTTGCAGCAATTTGTTTCTTCAGGAAAAACAATTGCTCTAGTCGGATCATCCGGGGTTGGAAAATCCACTTTGTTAAATGCACTTATAGGGATTGAAGTAGCAAAAACGGGTGATATTCGTGAGGAAGATAGTAAAGGAAGACATACGACAACTCATCGTGAATTGTTCCGATTACCGAGTGGTAGTTTAGTTATTGATACTCCTGGTATGAGGGAGCTACAGCTTTGGGAAGGAAGCGATGCAATTCAAACAACATTTTCTGATATTGAAGAACTAGCAAAAACGTGCCGTTTTAGAGACTGTAAGCATGAAAATGAGCCAGGGTGCGCAGTGCATAGTGCAATTGATAACGGAATTATTACGATAAATCGTTTGCAAAGTTATAAAAAATTACAAAGAGAACTGGCGTATTTTATGAGAAAACAAGATGCTATTCTTGCAAGAGCAGAGCGTGATAAGTGGAAAAAGATTTCTAAACAGCATAAAAAACTGTGAAAACCAAAGGGTGGTTCCCTTTGGTTTTTTACATTTGTAAATTTTATAATAATATTATTCATATATATGGACAAAGAGAAATTAATTGTTTAAACTTTACAAAGTATTCATCATAATAGGTTATGAAAATAATAATTCGGGAATGGGAAATATTTATAATTCACTAAATTTAACTTTTGAAATTGAAAAGCAGGAGGTTTGTAATGGGTAGACTATTAAATTGGTTTCGTGATATGAAAGTAGCAAAAAAACTACTAATTTCATTTTTCATCATTTTAATTGCGGCTGTCTCTGTTATCGGAGGCATGTCTTATCAAACAGCTAAAAAGAATTTTGAATCACAAATTACGAGCAGTGCTCACGATAATATAAAAATATTAGATAATTTGATCAATCAAATGATTGAGGCGAAATTTAATGATGTGAATAATTTCGCACGGGTGATTCAAGGTAATATGTATCAAGGGGATAATCAAGATGAATTAAGAAAAATGCTATCTCAATATATCAATTTGAATAAAGATGTTGAACAAGTATATGTTGCTGGGAATGATAAGAAATTTGTACAAGAACCAAATATACAAATGGCAGCAGACTATGATCCAACAGAACGTTCTTGGTATAAAGATGCAGTAGCAAAACAAGGTGGTATTGTAATTACTGAGCCGTATAAGGCGAAAGGAAATGGACATATTGTTGTAACAATTGCAAAACAAGCAGAAGATAAAAACGGTGTTGTAGCGATAGATTTAAGTTTAGATAATTTATTAAAAACAACAAAGTTAATCAATATTGGTAAAAAAGGATATGCTTTCATTTTAGATGGGAAACAAAAAATAATTGCACATCCTCAAGAGAAGTCAGGAGAAAAAGCAGCTGATTCTTGGGCGAAGAAAATTTATGAAGATAATCATGGTGCTTTTTCATACACGTATGACGGTAGCGAAAAGCAAATGGTATTTGCTACAAATGTAAAAACGGGTTGGAAAATTGGCGGTACGATGTACTCGAATGAAGTAATTGAAGCTGCGCAGCCTGTATTTTATAATATGTTAATTGTTATGTTCATTTCATTAGTTATAGGCGGAGCTCTTATTTATTTTGTGACACTTTCTATTACGAAGCCATTAAAAAGATTAGTTTCCACTTCTAAAGAAATAAGTGAGGGAGATTTAACGCAAACAATTGATATTCATTCTAATGATGAAATTGGTCAACTTGCAAAAGGATTTAATGAGATGACAGATGCATTGCGAACGTTAATAGGAAGAATTAATACTTCGGCTGGACATGTTGCAGCAGCATCAGAAGAGCTAACAGCGAGTGTAAGGCAAGCGAGTGAAGCGACTGAGCAAATTACAATGGCAATGGATGAAATATCGAGCGGGGCAACAACGCAAACGACAAGTGTAGAAAATGGTGCAATGTTACTATTTGATGTAACAGAAGGAATTCAGCATGTAGCAAATAGTTCATCATCTATTAATACATCTTCTGCTCATACTCGTGAAAAGGCAGAAGATGGCGGGAAACTGGTAGGAAAAACAGTAACTCAAATGCAGTCTATTGCAGAATCTGTTTCGCAATCAGATGAAGTTATACAGTTATTAAATAATAAATCAAAACAAATTGGTGACATACTAGAAGTAATTCAAAATATTGCAGATCAAACAAATCTTTTAGCTTTGAATGCAGCAATTGAAGCTGCAAGAGCAGGAGAGCATGGAAGAGGATTTGCAATCGTTGCAGATGAAGTACGTAAATTGGCGGAGAAGTCTAGCGTATCTTCTAGTGAAATTAGTAAATTAATATGTGAAATACAAGATGACATGAGTAAGACGGTAAAATCTATGAGCCATGTAAATGAGGAAGTTCAATCTGGACTTGTTATTGCGAATGAAACGAAGCAAAACTTTACTGAGATTTTACAATCTACAAATGAAATTGCAGATCAAATTAAAACGATGGTTGAAACGGCTAATGGGATGTCAAAAGGTGCAAATGAAGTATCTATTTCAGTAGGTCAAATTGCAATGACAGCACAGAATAATGCGACAAGTACTCAAAGTGTTGCAGCATCAGCAGAAGAACAACTAGCATCCATTGAGGAGATTAGTTCTGCGGCTGGTACATTATCTCAAATGGCTGAAGAGTTACAAGGGTTAATTGAAAGATTTAAAGTTTAACAGTGGACAGACTATCTCTAAAATAGCAGTATGCTATTGGAGTAGTCTGTTTTTATTATGAAAAATTAAATGGGGTAGAGAGTATCTTTATACTATTGAAAGGTATATTTTGTATAATATTTGTCGAAAAATAGAGGTATTTGTTAACTTTGTGTATAATTATAATCATATAGAATACAAATAAAGGAGATTACTATGGGAGTTTATTGGGGGACCAAAAGACATTCTTGGCTTAGTTATGTCTCATTTTGGTTAAGTATTTCATTTTTTATCGTTTTTCTAATTGAAGTGTTTATTCTAAAAACACTTTCGAATAGTTCGGTGCAAATTGTTAAATATTTTTATTTTATACTTGTACCAGTAAACATCGTTCTTAGTTTAAAGTTACTCTTTAAAAAGAATGAAAAGAAAGCATTACCTATTTTTAGTTTCATTGTATCATTATTATTTACAATTTTAATACTAGTATTAGCGTTAGCAGCTACTGGGAAATTCTTTTAAGAAGAGTGATATATGTCACTCTTCTTTTTTGTTGTTGCAAGGAAATAATAAGTGGAGGATGGACAAAGAAAGCGTTAGCTTAAGTTTGATATAATTTGAAAGCTTTAGAAGAATATTAAAAAAATAAATAAGAGACAATTCATATAATAATGAAGAGGATTAGGTGTTTTATATGTAATTATGAAGCAAATGAATACGGTAAGAACAGTGATATATGGTACAATACAGATGGATAGTGATAGAGATAAAGGGTATATAAAATACCCATCGTTTTTTAGTAAGAGAGGGGTTATCTTATGCTATACGAGGATTTGATGACATTATTTCAAGCAGCTCCGAAAGAAGAAGGTAGAGGCGGCTGGAAATATATAATCCAGGAACAAAATGATAAATATGAAATTGTTGATGAACTTGAACTGTTAAAAAATCAAATGAGTGTTGAATTGTATTTTAATGAATATGATGAGGTGAAAATCACTTTATATAAAGATGGAATGCCTATTTCTACTATGCAAAGAATTGCGATTTCAAAAGTTGAATTAGACGAAGAGGAAGAAGGGATTCAATTCGTTTTAGAACGTATGCCTAGTCGGATGATTCGCTTGCAACTAAAGCCATATTTAGCACTCGAAATGGGGCCGTATTGGGAAGTATGTAATGACTGTGAATGAACATAAAAGAAGCATCCAATAACATGGATGCTTCTTTTATGTTTTTTGAAGTTGTTTAAAAGCAATAATTGGAAGTAAAATGATGCTGACCCATCCGATTATAGGATATAGAATGTGGAGTAATTCACTGTATCCAACGTAACTAAAGCAATAACTAATTAGTAAAATAAAGAAAATAATATTGTTATTTTTCCATCCGGTGATAGATTGCATTTGTTTTGTCATTCCGAACACATTGCCAACTAAAGTAGTGAATACTTCACCGAAAATGATAAGAACAAAGAAAAAGTGAAAAGTCGCATTGAACTTTCTTATGACTTCAGCCATTGGGATATTATATTGATAAAATTGATCGACTGATAAGATAGCTAAATGGCTACATAATAAAATTAAAGAAAGTCCTGCCCCACCTAAAATACCGCCCCATAAAATGGCCTTTCGATCTTTTACTTCACTGGCTAACGGGACGAGAACGCTTTGGGCGAGCGAAAGATTTAAGGCGACATATGTAATAGGACTAGTAATCCACTTCATATTCCAGCTTTCTGCAGGAATCGTGTTACTAATAGGAGTTGTACCGTGAAAAAAAGTTGTAATAGCAAGTCCGATAATAAAAATCATCATAATAGGTACGACGAGTGTATTCACTTCAAAAACCCCTTGTAATCCACGGCTACCTATAATGAGACAGGCGATCACTGTAATGAAAATACCAAGCTGTCTTGGTAAGCGAAGTTGCTCTTCAAATACCGCCCCAGCTCCTGATAACATAACGCTGGTTACACCAAATAATACGAGTAATAATAGTGTATTTACAACATTTCCAAATACATCCCCAAATAAATATTTGTTAAATTCTTGCGCCGAAAATGCCCCGATTTGTGATGAAAGTAACATCATCTTTGTGCCAAGCCAAATAAAAAAAAATCCGCTTACACATATGCCGATTGTTCCATATAATCCGTTCACTGTAAAAAATTCAACAATTTCTCGTCCAGTAGCAAATCCAGCTCCAACGACTGTTCCAATATAAGTAGCAGCTACTTTCTTTGCTACTTGCCATTGTTGATTGTCCATGTTATCCCTCTTTCTACTACGATGAGCTTGATTTACTATTATGCATATGTACGAGCTTGGACAATTAGACGTATGAAGTGTTTGAAAACATACATGAATTACAACATATTAGGGAAGTATTAAAGGTGTTAAAACTTTGTTACATATGAGCCAATCGTTCGAAAGGATAGGAAATGTATGGTAACATGTAACTAGGTTATTAAAAGATAAACACTATGAAATAATAAGAGGAGTGGATTGTATGAGTACGAAAACAAATGTTGTTGAAGTATTAAACAAGCAGGTAGCAAACTGGAATGTGTTATATGTGAAACTACATAATTATCACTGGTATGTGACAGGACCACACTTCTTTACATTACATGAGAAATTTGAAGAGTTTTACAATGAAGCTGGAACGTATATTGATGAATTAGCAGAACGTATTTTAGCATTGGAAGGTAAGCCACTAGCAACAATGAAAGAATATCTTGCAACATCTAGCGTGAGCGAAGGGACAAGCAAGGAATCTGCAGAAGAAATGGTGCAAACATTAGTGAATGATTACTCTGCACTTATTCAAGAATTAAAAGAAGGTATGGAAGTTGCTGGTGAAGCTGGTGATGAAACATCAGCGGACATGCTGTTAGCGATACATACAACATTAGAACAACATGTATGGATGTTAAGCGCGTTCTTAAAATAAATATAAGTATATAAAGAAAAAAGTCATTGAAAAATTCTTTCAATGACTTTTTTGTGATTTTTCAGTTTTCTTTTATGCTATAATATAGTAAAAAGGAGGCGATGCGATGTTTCGCTTTTTCAGAACTGGAAAAGAAGAGCGTGAAATTACGAAAGATGAATTAGAACAAGCGATGGCTAAGTTTCTAGAAACGAATACTAATATCGTTTATACAGTATTAGTAAATGATGATTATACAGTAAGTTATGATTTGTTAAAGCCGTATTTACCTGCATTTCCAACAAATAGTTTTCTTATTACGAAGGAAACGCTTGAGGTATTTGAACATACAGAAGAAAACCTAAACCTAGTTAAAGAAATTGATATCGTACAAAAAGCAGTAGATCAGTACGTAACAGAAAAAGAAATGTTTCCAATTGTTGAAGGTAGTGAAGAGCGTCTTATATGCGGGATGAAATTAGGACCGTATTTAAATCGTATATTAAAAAGAGATTTATATATTTCAGAAAAACATTATTTAGTTTCAAGTAAACCAGACAGAAAAAAACAAAAGAGTGGGTAGATGTATTGAAAACAACAATAAATATATTGTTGTCTTTTTTTGTTTATGGAAATATTGATTTTTCAGTCTATTAAATTTTATACTAAACTTATTGGACGAAGAAGTGTAATGATTAAGTATTGTTTGCGTGTGTTATATTCAGTGATTACAGAATGGTACAAAGGTTTGAAAAATAAATATGATAAAAGGTTACGGGGGAATTGGGGTATGCAAAATAGTACGACTTACATTCAATTATTAAATGAAACGTTACATTGTTACGCAAATAATGGGAGTTTTGAAGCGTACACTTATATAATGGAGCATGCAAAAGGTGTAGTGGGGAATGAAGCGCAAATATATAACTTTAAATATGCACTAGCGAGTGCCGCAGGACTTGAAGAAGAAGCGTTACATCTAATGAAGGAAGCTATTATAGACAATGGATTTTGGTACGGAAATGAGTATTTAATTTCAGACGATGATTTAAAACCACTACATAAATTTAAAGAGTTTCATAAAATGGTTCAATTATGTAAAGAAAGAGAAGAATTAGCAAAGAAAATAGAACGAGCAGACGTGAAATGTATTGCAGGTAAGAAAAAAGAAAAACTATTTATTGCAATGCACGGAGATCAAGAAAATATAGGAATAGTAGAACCATATTGGAAATCTGTTTTGGATCAAGATTATATGTTGGCTTTACCACAATCTTCGCAAATTCAGTTTTCAGATGGATTTGTTTGGGATGATATACATAGAGGGAAAGAGGAATTAAAAGAGCATTACGTTACGTTTACAGAAAATCATACAGTAGAAAATGTAATAATTGGTGGTTTTTCTGCTGGTGCAAGAGTAGCTATGTATACGATTTTACAAAAAGATATAGATGTAGATGGTTTTATTTTTGTGGCACCGTGGCTTCCAGAGATTGAAGAATGGAATGAGTTGTTGGGAGTGCTACAAGATAAAAATATAAAGGGATATATAGTGTGTGGAGACCGAGATGAAGATTGTTTTGAATGTACGCAGCGATTTGTACAATTATTAAGAGATAATAATATAGAACATAAGTATAAAGTTGTACCAAATTTAAGTCATGACTACCCTGAGGATTTTGACGAACTATTAAAAGAAGCTATTGAATATCTAGATATCAAAAGTAATAAGTAGTAAGAAAGGGAGATGCATCGTAATTGATGTATCTCCTTTTTATCATTATAAATGAAAAGCATTTGCTAGTAAGCGATAAGAATTCAATTTATCTTCAAATCGATGAGTAATTGTAACAATCATAAATTCATCAGTATTGTACGCTTTGCTTAAGTTGACGATTTTTTCTTTCACAGATGCTGGATCACCGACGATCATACGTTGACGATTTTCTTTTATACGGAATAAATCATAGGCGCTGTATGAATAATTTTGTGCAGTTTCGATAGAAGGAGTACCAGTTGTACGCTTTCCTTGCTCTAGCAATAAAATTGATAAATCTAAACTAGAAGCAATTTTTTCTGCCTCTTCATTTGTTTCCCCGCAAATAACAAAAATAGAGACAATTGATTTTGGTTTATCTCCTAAATAGGAAGGTTGGAATTGTTCCTGATAAGCTTTCATTACTTCAGGGCCACCGTATCCGTTAATGAACTGTGCGAATGCAAAAGAAGCACCTTGTTTTGCAGCAATCATCGCACTCTCTCCACTAGAACCAAGCATCCACATCTCGGGAGATGTTGGAATGACAGGAGTAGCCTTTAAATTTGCATAATGATGGTTTTCTGGTACTTGATCATGTAAGTACATTGCCACATCTGCAATTTGTTCTGGATATTGATCAAGTGAGACCATTTTACCTTCTTGAAGTGCGCGAGTTGCAATTGGCATACCACCAGGTGCTCTGCCGACACCAAGGTCAATACGATTTGGATAAAGCGCTTCTAAAACGCGGAAATTCTCGGCAACTTTATACGGGCTATAGTGCGGCAACATAACACCACCCGAACCAACTCTCATACGATCCGTTTTTGCTGCAATATGAGAAATAAGTATTTCTGGACTTGAACCAGCAAGGCTTACAGAATTGTGATGTTCTGATACCCAAAAGCGTGTATATCCGAGTTTTTCAACTTCTTGCGCAAGCGTAACAGTATGTGAAAAAGCTTGGGCTGCTGTACTACCATCTGAAATAGGGGATTGGTCTAACACACTTAATTTGATCATAGAATATACCTCTCAATCTTAATGTACATCCTATTATATATTTACTTACGAAAAATGCGTAATAAAATGCTCAAAATAAGAAGTGGATAAACCACCTATCCACTTTTAACGAGGAAAGCCTCGTTCATAATGATTCATTTCAACTAAATTTAAAATGTATTCGTAGTTATCAATCTCAAGTTTTAGTTGTTCACGCTCTTCTTTAGATAGATGCATACTACTAAGTTTGTTGCATAGTTTTTGTTTCTTTCCCTCTAAATACTTCTTTGTAGCGTGGTAGTCGTAAGTTTGTTTCATTTTCAACCACTCCTTCTTTGCTGTTGCTATATTATACGAGGCGAGAAGAGGTGTGAAAGCTAACTCTTATGTACTTTTAGTGAATATTCCTCTTTCTATGGTGTTATGTTTATGGGGATTTATGAATAAAATGCACTAAACCACTAATGCCCATAAAAGCCCGATTGGTTCAACTAATAATCAGTGGGGGGAAGAACCCCCCACTAATTATAGTTTCACTTTATGAAGTAAGGGGTGGAATTGTGCAGAAAGATATAATGTATAACACTGAGATGGATGAAGTGTTGAAAGTTATAAATAAAGGATTAAAGAAGACGACGCGCCCGAAGCAAATTATTGTAGTAGGCGCAGGCATGGCTGGATTAGTTTCGGCATCTTTATTAAAAGCTGCTGGACATGAAGTGAAGATTTTTGAAGCAAACAACCGAGTAGGTGGCCGTATAGAGACGATTAGAATGGAAGATACCGGATTATATTTGGATGTTGGAGCAATGAGAATTCCGTATTCGCACACATTAACGATGGCATATATAAGAAAATTTGGGCTACAGGTAAGCCCTTTTATTAATAGGAATGAGACGGATATTATTTACGTAAATGGCCGGAAAACGACATTAAAACAATATGAAAAAGACCCAAGTATATTAAAGTATCCTGTGGAAATGAATGAAGTCGGGAAAACGTCTGAGGAGCTATTATTGTTAGCGGTACAGCCAATTATAAATTTTATAAAAAAGAACCCAGAGAAAAATTGGGATATTGTAGTAAAGGATTTTGGGAGATACTCTACAGGACAATTTTTAAAGTATCATCCTTATCAATATAATACTTACTTTTCACCAGTAACAATTGAGATGATTGGTGTTCTATTAGATTTAGAAGGTTTTTTGGAAAGGTCATTTGTAGAGACATTACGTTTTTTATATATTATGCAAGAGGAGAGTGGATTTTGTGAAATTGTAGGAGGAAATGATAGATTACCAAAGTCCTTTTTACCACAACTAGAAGAAAATATTATATATAATCAAAAATTAATGAAGCTACATCAGCATGATAACGGTGTGACAGCTTTTTATCGAAACGAGGAAACCTTTGAATATAGTAGTATTACAGGGGATTTAGTTATTGTAACAATTCCATTTTCGACAATGCGTTTTGTCGAAGTAGATCCATTTGATTCTATATCACATGAAAAATGGAAAGCAATTCGTGAATTGCATTATATGCCAGCAACGAAAATAGGAATTCAATTTAAAAGTCGATTTTGGGAAGAACAAGGACAATTAGGTGGCAGAATTATAACGGATTTGCCAATTCGTTATGCCTATTATCCAAGTCACGGAATTGGAGAGAAAGGATTCGCTATGATGTTAGGTAGCTATACATGGTCTTATGATGCGTTGTTATGGGATGGGTTATCAAAGGGAGATCGTATTTATTACGCATTACACAACTTGGCAACGATATTAGGTGGTCAAGTATATGATGAGTTTATGTCTGGCATATCAAAAAGTTGGACATTGGATCCATATGCACTTGGAGGTTTTGCGCTATTTCAGGCAGGTCAAGAATCAGAGTTGCAACCAGCGATTGTCAAACCAGAGGGAAGAATATTCTTCGCTGGAGACCATACAACGTTATATCACGGATGGATACAAGGGGCAATTGAATCTGGTATTCGTGTTGCGGTAGAGGTGAATGAGTAAAATGTATAAAATTCAGAAATTTCTTTACTGTATAACTTG
>NZ_BOQB01000171.1 GCF_018332475.1 Bacillus sanguinis
GCAAAAAATAAATAAAAAGCTTTGGGAATTATAGGTATCTCGTATACAATAAAATAAGGAAAGGGATAGATAGAAAAGTAGGGAGATTATTTTATGTTAAGGGACTTATTTGTAAACACAACAATTATTCTTTCCTTTATTTTTGTTGGAGGTCAGCTTTTAAGAGATAAACCATTAAAAGAAGGGTTCTCTTTTTGGCAGAAATGTGTAGTAGGTATTCTTACTGGAATATTAAGTGTACTGTTGATGTATTTTGGTGTACATATTGAAAATATTATGTTAGATCTACGTTATTTAGCGGTTATTTTGGCAATTATAATCGGAGGTCCGATAGCTAGTAGTATAACAGTTACGATTATTTTAATTACCCGATTATTTTTAACCGAGTATTCTTTAGCCTCTGAATTAGCTTGTTATACTATTGTATTGATAGGTATTGGAGTTACTTTCATTTGGCGGATGAAAGTTTCTATGTTTACAAGATGGATCTGGTTTAATGTATATAGTTTATTTATTTTAGCGGTGCCACTTTCTATGCTATTTAAGGATATGTCTATAGTAGCATTATATTTAATTTGTAGTAGTGTTGCAGCATATATCACATTTATAAGCACGAATTATGTATTGCAATCCAATGAGTTATTTCAAAAGATGAAGCAATATGCAACGATAGATGCATTGACAGGCTTAGGAAACGTAAGGCAGTTTGATTTAGAAATGAATCATCATATTGGTAATAAGCGCATGAAAAATAATTCACTTTGTTTACTACTTATAGATATTGATCATTTTAAGTCTGTAAACGATACGTACGGGCATCCTGCAGGAGATGAAGTATTAAAACAAATAGGGCGTATTTTAAGAGAAGTTTCAACGTTTCCAGATTTGGCTTTTCGAAAGGGTGGAGAGGAGTTCGCTCTTCTGATACCGCAGAAGGGATTAGCTTACGGAATGCGTATGGGGGAGCAAGTTCGCGCAGCTGTTGAAAAACATTCATTCCAATTGTTAGATGGAACAAAAATAAAAATTACAGTTTCAGTAGGAATTTCAGTATATGAACAATCACCAGGGCAATTTATTCAAGCTGCTGATGATGCATTATATTACTCCAAAAGAAATGGTAGAAATCAGGTCAGTTCTGCATCTTAAAGGTAAGATGACCAGAAGAATTTATAAAAAACACCCACAGAGAAGAAATATATGAACTCTGTGGGTGTTTTCGTTTAGTTAGACAAGTTCTTTTGATACAACGAATTTACGATATGCACCATGATGTGTTGGGCCTACGTATTCGTTGATCTTGAATGAATAACGGATAGCAGCTGTGATAAATTCTTTAGCAGTTTTTACTGCTTCTTTCACAGATTTTCCTTTTGCAAGTTCTGCTGTAATTGCAGCAGAATATGTGCAACCTGCGCCGTGTGTATTTGTCGTATCAATTTTTTCTGATTCTAGAAGGTCGAATGTCTCTCCATCATATAGGACGTCGATTGCAGTTTCCGTACCAAGCTTGCTACCGCCTTTAATTAGGACGTATTTCGCACCTAAAGCGTGGATCTTTTTTGCTGCTTCTTTCATGTCCTCAAGAGAATTAATCTTTACGCCACTTAATTGGTAAGCTTCAAATAAGTTTGGTGTTACAACTAATGCCTTTGGAACAAGAACGTCACGTAAGCAATCATTCGTTTCAGGATGTAATGCTTCATCAGCACCTTTACATACCATAACAGGGTCAACTACTACATTTTTGAAATTATGTTTTTCGATTGTTTCTGCAACCATTTCAATAATTTCTACCGATCCAAGCATACCTGTTTTTAAAGCATCTACGCCAACGCCCTCAATTGTCGTTTCTAATTGTGGTTTTAATGTAGAAGCTGGGATTGGGAATACGTTATGTGCCCAGCCGTTATGTGGATCCATCGTTACGATTGTCGTAAGTGATGTCATTCCGTATACACCAAGTTCTTGGAATGTTTTTAAATCTGCTTGTATACCAGCACCGCCACTTGTGTCAGAACCAGCGATAGTAAGTGCTTTATTTAATGTCATTATGAAAAGCCCCCTCAGGTGATATAATGAAAACTATGTTTTCACCATTATATCAATGTTATGAATAAGTACAAAGTGAAAAGTAGATGATTTATGTTAGGAACTATGTAAAATCTTGTATGTAGGAGACGAATTATGTTTCAAGAGAATCGTACAAATGAATTAGTTATATTAAAAGAAATTGCAGAAACACTAAATACATCAAATGATACATACCATGTATTGCAAGCAGTGCTAGAAAAATTACTTAGTGTAACAGGTTTAACGACAGGATGGATATTTCTTGCGAATGAAAATGGTAGATATACAAAATTAATTGATTATCAATTACCAGAGGCACTTACATATGAAAACAAACGCCCGATGTGTGAAGGGGAATGTTGGTGTTTACGTGGCTTTGTGGATGGAAAATTAGAGAGAGCTGTTAATATTATTGAATGTAAAAGAATTAATAATGCAATTGAATATAATTGGGGAGATACAGAAGGGATTCTTCATCATGCTACCGTTCCTTTAAAGGCTGGAGGAGAAAAATTTGGTTTGTTAAATGTGGCAAGCCCAGGTAAAACACATTTTTCAGAAGAAGAATTAGTATTACTTCAATCAGTTGCTTTCCAAATTGGAACGGCTTTAAAACGAGCAAAGTTATATGAAAATGAAAAGCGAAGAGCGCATTATTATGTGAAATTAGAACGTTTCATTCAAGTTTTAAGAACGATTCATCAATTTAATATATTGCCTGAAAAAGTTGTAAATCAATTAGGTGAAGTGTTTCAGTGGAATCAAGTGGCGTTTTTTATTAGGGAAGAGAAAGAATTATCCTTGCAGGCATCTTATTACGAAGAGGATCTATACGAGGATATAAAAGAAGCAGCGAAAGAAGCATTAGAAAAAGGTGAACCTATTTTATTAAACCATCAAATCAGTCATAAGGTAGCCTCTAATAGGACGGTTATTGCCACACCAATACAGATTCAAACTCACATATTTGGTGTTTTATGTGTTAGTTCAAATAATGGTGAATTTGATGTGAATACGATAGATGTAATTCAAGCAATAACAAATCATATTTCCTTCGTGATAGAAAATTTAAGGTTAAATGAGCAACGACGCGAACTTGTACGAATGGAAGAAAGAAATCGGTTAGCAAGGGACTTACATGATTCCGTCTCACAAAAGCTATTTTCGTTAACCTTTATGACAAAAGGCGCTGAGGCAGTCTTAAAAGGTAAAAACGAAAAGGTGGACCGATCTTTGCATGAGATGCGTGAACTAGCGCAAGGAGCTTTAAAAGAAATGAGGACGTTAATTTGGCAACTACGTCCAGCAGGTTTAGAGAAAGGATTATTACCAGCTTTAAAGCAATATGGTGAAAGTTTGGGGTTAAAAATTCGGGAACAAGTTACTGGTGTCCGTGATTTGCCGCGCGTAGTAGAGGAAGCGTTATGGAGAATTGGACAAGAAGCTTTAAATAACGTAAGTAAGCATGCGAATGCTAGAGAAGCGACGATTTATTTCAAAGTTACTGAGAAGAATGTATCATTAGAAATAGTCGATCAAGGAAACGGCTTTGTAGAAAAGAATATAAAAGAGAAGAAATCACTTGGCATGACTACGATGCGGGAAAGAGTAGGATTAGTCGGTGGAACAATTAAAATTGTAAGTGATAAAAAAAGAACAAGTGTAAAAGTAAACGTACCATTATGATGTGAAAATGAGGGAAGTTTGTGAAAATAAAAGTATTATTAGTTGATGATCATACAGTCGTTCTAAAAGGATTAGCGTTTTTCTTAAGTACACAGGAAGATATAGCGTTAGTTGGAGAAGCAAGTAATGGGAAAGAGGCACTAGTGAAAGTAGGAGAGACAAATCCTGATGTTGTACTAATGGATTTATATATGCCCGAAATGGACGGTGTTGAAGCGACAGCGTGTATTAAAAAAGAATATCCGGATGTGAAAGTAATTGTATTAACTAGCTTTTCTGATCAGGCGCATGTGTTACCGGCATTAAGGGCTGGAGCAAGCGGGTATATTTTAAAAGATGTAGAACCGGATCAGCTTGTTGAGGCTATTCGAAGCGCATATAAAGGTAATATTCAATTACATCCAGATATAGCAAATGCTCTTCTCTCTCAAACATTACCTATAGAAGAAAAGGAAGAAGAACCTTCTATTCAAGTGGATGTGCTAACAGCGAGAGAAAATGAAGTATTGCAGCTATTAGCGAAAGGGATGAGTAATAAAGAAATCGCTTCTGTTTTAGTTATTACAGAAAAAACGGTAAAAGCTCATGTAAGTAGTATTTTGAGTAAGTTGCATTTATCTGATCGCACGCAAGCGGCATTATATGCAGTGAAAAACGGAATTGTATAAGACAAAAGTCGTAAGACCTAGTTCGCCTTTAGAAGGTGGACTTTTTTTATGGAAAAATACGTCTATGTGAGGACGAAATTGTCTCGATATAAAGATAAAATATGTTTTGTAAGCAACAAACAACAATTACAAGGGATACCTTTTTTGAAAGCATATAACAACAGAAGAGCTAGTACTAGGAGGAAAACATAATGACAAAAGTTTTATTCGTAAAAGCAAACAACCGTCCAGCGGAACAAGCAGTTAGTGTGAAATTATATGAAGCGTTTTTAGCAAGTTACAAAGAAGCGCATCCAAATGATACAGTAGTAGAACTTGATTTATATAAAGAAGAATTACCATACGTAGGCGTAGACATGATTAATGGTACATTCAAAGCAGGTAAAGGATTTGATTTAACAGAAGAAGAAGCAAAAGCAGTAGCAGTTGCTGATAAGTATTTAAATCAATTTTTAGAAGCTGATAAAGTCGTTTTCGGTTTCCCATTATGGAACTTAACGATTCCAGCGGTGTTACACACATATATTGATTATTTAAACCGTGCTGGTAAAACGTTTAAATATACGCCAGAAGGTCCAGTTGGTCTAATTGGAGATAAGAAGATTGCATTATTAAACGCACGCGGCGGTGTATATTCTGAAGGTCCAGCAGCTGAAGTAGAAATGGCTGTTAAATATGTAGCAAGCATGATGGGCTTCTTCGGTGCAACAAATATGGAAACAGTAGTTATTGAAGGACATAATCAATTCCCAGATAAAGCAGAAGAGATCATTACAGCGGGTCTTGAAGAAGCAGCTAAAGTAGCAAGCAAATTTTAATTGAAAATAGAATCGTCATTCGAAAAAAGCAGCATTAACATATAAACGTTAATGCTGCTTTTTTATATTTTAAGTTCGTCAGCCAGTTTTTCCAATTGGATTCGATCTTGTATGTAATAGGTTCTTCCTTCTTTTTTTAAGTAATTTTGTTGGCAAAACTGGTTTAATACATATAAAAGATGACGGTAGCTGACATTTAAGTATTCTGAAGCCTCGGTATGTTTTTCTATATAACTGTTATTTTGTTCCGTTAGTAGAATAAACGCTGCTAATCGATTTTCGAACGGATAGCTATTGTTTTTGGCGTAACTTTCTGTTCGGGTAATTGTTTTTTCACCGATAAATTTGCATAGTTTCTGTAGGAAGATAGCATCTTGCAATAAAAGATGCTGACAATCTTTAAGAGGAAGCGCTAAGCATATACAATCTTCAATCACTTCCACCGTTTTCGTAACGGATTCTACGCCAATTAACCCTAATTCCCCAATGAACGAAGGTGCTTGAATAAAGTTAATTAAGGAGACCTTCCCGTTTTTGTGACTCATATATATTTTCGCTTTCCCGGAAATTAAGTAATAAAGATAAGGAACATCAACGCCTTCATTACATATCCTTTCTTTCTTTTGAAAGGAATGTAGTTCAACATACGGTAAGACATCAAAAGAAAAAAGAGTATGGAAGTTGTAAATTTGCATGTAATGAGAGATTTCTTCGCTATTATTGCTAACTTTCATATTTTCACCTCATGTTTAGTATGAGATATCTCCTATTATTTTTACAAGAAGGAATGATACGATTTATGTAAACTTGTTTTTGTAGAAAAGAGAGTGTGAAGGGCTTATGAAAAAATATAAAACATTGCTATTTGATGTAGATGATACATTGTTAGATTTTCAGAAAGCGGAGAAAATGGCGTTACGTATGCTTTTTGAAGAGAAAGGGATCCCTCTAACTAGCGAGGTTGAAGGGCGGTATAAAAAAATTAATAAAAGCCTTTGGGATGCTTTTGAAGAAGGTGAAATAAACCGTGATGAAGTTGTAAGTACACGGTTTTCGATTTTGTTTAAAGAATACGGGGAAGAGGTAGATGGGATATTATTCGAGAATAATTATCGTAGCTACTTAGAAGAAGGAGACCAACTTATCCAAGGTGCGTTTGAATATATAAATCAAATTCAAAGTGAGTATGATTTATATATAGTGACAAATGGTATTTCTAAGACGCAAGATAAACGTTTACGTAATGCAGGCTTACATGCCTTGTTTAAAGATATTTTCGTTTCCGAAGATACGGGATTTCAAAAGCCGATGAAAGAGTATTTTGATTATGTTTTTGAATGAATTCCTAATTTTTCCCCTGAAGAAGGGCTCATTATTGGGGATTCGTTAAGCGCTGATATGAAAGGTGGATATGTAGCGGGACTTGATACTTGTTGGTTTAATCCAGAAAAGAAATCAAATGATAGTGAGATTGTGCCAACATATGAAGTGCAAAATTTTGAAGAGTTATACGCACTATTGAAGCAACGTGTGTAATAAAAATAGGCAGTGGAACTTTTGTCCCTACTGCCTATTTTTTATTCGTTTGTAGCTTCGTTGTTTTTAGGAAGTGGAAATGCATTACCAATCGCGGCTGCTCCAAGCATCGGTAATAGTAAATTGAGCGGGAAAAACATGAGTAATAGTAATGTAATAGCAATTGGTTTTCTTAATGCATAGCTTGAAATTGCAGTCGTGACGATGGCTACCGAAGCAATTGGATCTATCGGGATAATTGAAGCTATAGCATATCCGATACTAGATCCAGCAAATATAATTGGAAAAATATGTCCGCCGCGCCAACCTGTATTTAAACAAACGGCAGTAATACATAATTTTAAAACACCTGAAAGAAGTAGTACCCAGAAGGATAAATGGCTCCATTCAACGACTAAATCTTTTAATTGGTGTTCTCCTGAGAATAACGTGTACGGGAGAAAAGTTCCTGTAATTCCTAATAAAATACCACCGATAATTCCAAGTGATAGTTTATATTCTTTTAAGGGATGGATTAATTTCGCTAATGTGAATTCTAATTTGAAATAAAAGAAGCCAACTATGGCACCAATACTAGCAAGTGGTAGAAAGGCAATCCATTCATTAAGAGAAAGGGAACCTTCCCCAAAATCAACGATAAAGGATCCGCGATTATCGAATTTACTAAGTAATAAATAAACGGAAAAACCAGCGAAAGTGGTAGCTAAATATACAATTGCTTTTTTTCCTTTAGAAAATTCGTTAATTTGCTCACCCTCATTTTCATTTGGAGCTAAATAACCGAATAATGGTGCGTTAAAAATTACACTTAAAGTAGCACCAATTCCAACCTCTGTCAGTTCATTCATTCCTTTTAAGGCGAATGTAAAGCGATCCCCTACCCATGTACAAAGTCCACCGATAATTCCAACAAGTGCTGCTTCGGGACCTAAGCTAGCACCAAATATTAAAACGATAATTGCAGTTAAAGTAGCTTTATGTACAAAACGGTATTCAATTCTACCTGTTTTTTTATATTCACCCATCACTTCCGGCATAAGACGTGGATATGTGCCGAAGTATTTTTGAGTTAAACCAACGAGAATACCACCGATAGTTGTTACACATATAGTGTAATACGGGGGAGAAGAGAAAATAGTAGGTAAGTATCCCCAAATAAAGTGAATGCCGATATTTATTGTAACTAAAAACAGCCATACTGTTGCTCCTACTATAGAGCCTAAAAGAATGCCGTATAGGACGAGCATATAGTGCATGTCCTTTGTGTTTGTCATGTTATACCTCCGTTATGTAAGTTTTAATGTCGAAAGGATGAAATATGTTACTGTGAAATGAAATGAAATGAAATGAATATGTATAGTATCTTTTTGAGAGGTTGGCTTATTCAATCTATTGAGGTCTCGTGAGAATTTGAAATGTATACAGTTAAACTACTTACTTAATTCTATATAGTAATCGTAGGTTTTAAAAGGTCTTTTTCAAATGAATATGGAATATATTTCTTTTGTTATGCATGTCAAATCCTTCGTAGTTAATTTAGAACATTCAGAAAAACTAATTGACATTAGGAAATTATTGCTATAAAATCAACGGTAATTGCATAGTCTTATCAAGAAAAGGTGGAGGGACAGGCCCGATGAAACCTTGGCAACAGCCGTATAACGGAATTGTGCCAAATCCTGCAGGTAATAAATCCTGAAAGATAAGAAAGAGCCTTTAGAGCGTGTTTTCAAACTGCTCCTTTCTTGTTTTCAGGAAAGGAGCAGTTTTTTATTTTGTATAAAAGAAAGGAGAATGAGAGATGGGAGAATCATGGGGACAAGGAACAATTTGTGTGCAAGGTGGTTATACACCAAAGAATGGTGAACCGCGTGTTTTGCCACTTTATCAAAGTACAACGTATAAATACGATACTTCAGATGATTTAGCAGCGCTATTTAATTTAGAGGCAGAAGGATATATATATACGCGTATTGGAAATCCTACTTTAGCTGCATTTGAGCAAAAGCTAGCGGATTTAGAGGGTGGTGTAGGAGCTGTTGCAACGGCTTCTGGGCAGGCTGCTATTATGCTTGCCGTTTTAAATATTTGTAGTAGTGGAGACCACTTGCTTTGTTCTTCCACAGTTTATGGCGGGACGTTTAATTTATTTGGAGTGAGTTTGCGTAAGCTTGGCATTGATGTTACGTTCTTTAATCCGAATTTAACTGCTGATGAAATTGTGGCCCTTGCTAATGATAAGACGAAACTCGTTTATGCAGAATCACTAGGAAATCCGGCGATGAACGTTTTAAATTTCAAAGAGTTTTCAGATGCAGCGAAAGAGCTAGAAGTACCTTTTATCGTGGATAATACATTGGCAACTCCTTATTTATGCCAAGCATTTGAACATGGAGCAAATATTATCGTTCATTCTACGACGAAATATATTGATGGTCATGCAAGCTCTTTGGGCGGCATTGTCATTGACGGAGGGAACTTCGATTGGACAAATGGGAAATATCCTGAAATTGTTGAACCAGATCCAAGTTATCATGGCGTAAGTTACGTTCAAAATTTTGGTGCAGCAGCTTATATTGTGAAGGCGCGTGTTCAATTATTAAGAGACTACGGAAACTGTATGAGCCCATTCAATGCGTATATTAGTAATATCGGCTTAGAAACCCTGCATTTGAGAATGGAGCGTCATAGTGAAAATGCTCTCGCAGTTGCTAAGTGGCTTGCTAACCATGAACGTATTGAATGGGTGAATTATCCGGGGCTAGATAGTAATGAAAATTACTCGTTAGCACAAACGTATTTAAAAAAAGGTGCTAGTGGTGTTTTAACATTCGGTATTAAGGGCGGATTAGAATCTGCGAAAGAATTTATCGCAAATGTAAAACTAGCAACTCTCGTAACGCATGTAGCGGATGCACGAACTTGCGTTATACATCCTGCTAGCACAACGCATAGACAACTAAGTGCTGAAGATCAGCGTTTAGCTGGTGTTACATCAGATTTAATTCGTTTGTCGGTTGGTATAGAAGATGTTTCTGATATTATTGCAGATTTAGAAGCAGCGCTAGTCGGAGGCAAAGAACATGCCGATCATAATTGATAAAGATTTACCAGCTCGCAAAGTGTTGCAGGAGGAAAATATTTTTGTAATGACGAAGGAGCGAGCAGAAACACAAGATATCCGGGCATTGAAAATTGCTATATTAAATTTAATGCCTACAAAGCAAGACACAGAAGCACAATTACTTCGTTTAATTGGCAACACACCGTTGCAACTAGATGTTCATTTACTTCATATGGAATCACATTTGTCCCGTAATGTAGCACAGGAACATTTAACGAGTTTTTATAAAACATTCCGTGATATTGAGAATGAGAAATTTGATGGGCTAATTATTACAGGAGCACCAGTTGAAACTCTTTCTTTTGAAGAGGTAGATTATTGGGAAGAGCTTAAACGTATTATGGAGTATTCAAAAAAGAATGTAACATCTACGCTTCATATTTGTTGGGGGGCGCAGGCTGGTCTGTATCATCATTATGGTGTCCCAAAGTATCCTCTTAAGGAAAAAATGTTCGGTGTATTTGAACATGAAGTCCGTGAGCAACATGTGAAATTGTTACAAGGATTTGATGAATTGTTTTTCGCCCCGCATTCTCGTCATACAGAAGTACGAGAGAGTGATATTAAAGAGGTGACAGAATTAACATTATTAGCAAACTCTGAGGAAGCGGGTGTTCACCTTGTTATTGGGCAAGAAGGAAGGCAAGTGTTTGCGCTCGGGCATAGTGAATATAGTTGTGATACGTTAAAAGAAGAATACGAACGAGACCGCGACAAAGGGTTAAATATTGATGTGCCGAAAAATTATTTTAAGCATAATAATCCAAATGAGAAACCGCTTGTGAGGTGGAGAAGCCATGGGAATCTATTATTCTCTAATTGGCTGAATTATTACGTGTATCAAGAAACCCCTTATGTATTATAAAAAAACGATTGTGTAACACGTGGCAACGTTTTCTTTGTAATGATTAACTTATATTTTTCCGAATGTTCAAAAAACATTGTTTTTCAGATTTTTTACTCATATAATTTCATCTAAACACAATTTTTGAGGGGTGGACAGTATTATGAAAGAAATTCAAGTTGGTTTATTAGGTCTTGGGACAGTTGGTAGCGGTGTAGTTCGTATTATTACAGATCATCAAGAGCGGCTTATACACCAAGTAGGTTGTCCTGTAAAAGTAACGAAAGTATTAGTACAAAATATTGAAAAAGAGAGAGAGGTAGAGGTACCTTCTACTCTATTAACACAAGATGCAAATGAAATTTTAGATAATCCGAATATTGACGTTGTCATCGAAGTAATGGGTGGCATTGATGATGCGAAAGCATATATTTTGCAAGCTTTACAAAGCGGGAAGCATGTTGTTACTGCTAATAAAGATTTAATGGCGTTACATGGGGCGGAACTGTTAGCGGTAGCAAAAGATAATAAAGCCGATCTGTTTTATGAAGCAAGTGTAGCCGGAGGGATCCCGATTTTACGAAGTATCGTAGAAGGACTTTCTTCAGATCTTATTACGAAAGTAATGGGAATTGTAAATGGAACGACAAATTTTATTTTGACGAAAATGTCAGATGAAGGGAGAGCATATAACGACGTGTTAAAAGAAGCCCAACAACTTGGATTTGCAGAAGCAGATCCAACATCAGATGTGGAAGGTTTAGATGCAGCAAGAAAAATGACGATTTTGGCTACCCTTGGTTTCTCTACAAATGTAGAGCTTGGAGATGTGAAGGTAAAAGGGATTACTTCTATTACAGAGGAAGATATTGAATACAGTAAGAGTTTAGGCTACACAATTAAATTAATTGGTCTTGCGAAGCGAGACGGTGAGAAGTTAGAGGTTACAGTTGAACCGACACTACTTCCAAATACACACCCTCTTGCGGCTGTACAAAACGAATATAACGCTGTATATGTGTATGGTGAAGCGGTCGGAGAAACGATGTTTTATGGACCAGGTGCAGGAAGCTTACCAACAGCAACAGCTGTTGTTTCCGATTTAGTAGCTGTAATGCAAAATATTCGATTAGGGGTAACAGGAAATAGTGCTGTAGTTCCTCAATATCAAAAGGTATTAAAAGAGCAGGATGAAATTGTTGTGAAGAAATTTTTACGACTTCATGTAAAAGATGAAATTGGTGTATTTGCAAAAATTACTTCCTTATTCTCTGAGCGTGGTGTTAGTTTTGAAAAAATCATTCAAATGCCGCTTGAAGAGAAAGGGAAGGCTGAAATTGTAATTGTAACGCATCGTGCGTCTCTTGCTGATTATGATTATATTCTACATACATTACAATCGTATGAAGAAATAGATTGTTTAAAGGCAAACTATCGAATTGAAGGGGATGCAAAATAGTACCTCCCCTAATAAAAAACCTATTAAGCGGCCTGCTTAATAGGTTTTTTTCTATTTAAAATTTGCGTACCAACTTGAATAAACGCTTGAATAATCCATCCTGTTGTAAAGGACAAGATGATTGTACCGAAATAAATGGGCCCGTCTAATAAAAAGCTTAATGTTAAAAATAAAAAAGCTAATGAAATTTCTGTTCTTCTAAATGTCCATTTCTTTTTTTCGGCAACCGTTAAAACAAAAGCTTCTTGAGGTGCTGCGCAAAGGTTTGTAGAGACGTAAAGGCCAATTCCAGCTCCAACGAATAGATTTCCACAAATAAGTGTTATATATTTTGGAAGAGAGCGGATAGCGTCCATAATAGTTGTAATGGAACCGATCCAATCAACAAAAAGAGAAATAAGAACCATCGTTACAATTGTACCAATCGTAATTTGCTTTTTATTCCAAAGGAGAACGATAAGGGTAAAAGCAAAGTTAATCATGAAAATCCAAAAACCGATACTTATCCCGAAATTTTGATATAGTGCAATAAAGAAGGAATCATAAGGGCTAAGTCCAAAGGAAGTAATTGTCGTCATCATATTAATACCGATGGCGAGAGTGAGTAGACCGCCAATGAAAAATATATATTCTAATTTGAATCGAAGCATAGTTGTATATCCTTTCAAAATGTATTTGCTAGGAAAGGATATATTGTGGAAAGCTTACCAGGTCAAGGGAGAATTTTTACAGGGAAGGGAAAAATGAGATGACGAATATAAGAAAGATTGCTGAACTTGCTGGGGTATCTGTTTCAACTGTTTCACGTGTACTGAATAATCATCCATATGTGAATGAACAGAAACGAAAAGAAATTTTAGCAATTATAGAAGAGTTAAATTATACGCAAAATGTGAATGCAATTCATTTAGTGAAAGGAAAAACGAATGTCATTGGCGTGTTATTACCGCACGTAAATGATCAATATTATAGTGCTATTATCGAGGGGATATCAAAGGAAACGGCAAAAAACAATTATAATATGATGCTTTGTCAGACGAATTATAGTGAGGAAAGAGAATTAGAAATTTTGAATATGTTAAAAATGAAAAAGCTTGATGGGGTTATTATATGTTCCCGGGCGAATAGTAAGGAAAAGCTTGAAGAATATACGAAATTTGGTCCAATTGTTATGTGTGAAGAAATAGACTCGAATTTCATTTCGAGTGTGCATATTGATTACTATAAAGTCTTTTCGCGCGGGATGAAGAGCTTAATAGATGCCGGCCATACAAGTATTGGGTATTGCATTGGAAGAAGTAATAGCATTAATAGTCAGAGAAGAAAACAAGCATATGAGGATTCACTTCAACAGATTGCTGTAAAACCGGTAGAGGACTGGAAGTTTAAGGGCTGTTTTACGGTGGAAGATGGGCGTAATGTAATTAGGGAATGGGCCCATATGTCAGTAAAACCAACTGCATTTCTTGTATCTTGCAACCATATTGCGGCGGGGATGGTAACAGAAGCAAAAAAACAAGGAATTCGTATTCCAGAAGATATTACGATTATCGGTTGTGATGATCAAGATGTGGCAGATATTTTAGCTATTACGACGATTTCGTATTGTAGTAAAAATGTTGGCGTGAAGGCATTTGAATTATTATATGAAAAGATTAATGATGAGAAAATAGATGTAAAGCACGTAGAGTTATTGCCAGAATTCGTACATAGGGAAACAACATAATAGATGAGTTGTGAAAATCGCTTTTCAAAATTGCGTTTGGTATAATTATGGACAATCTATGAGGGCTAAAAGGGGTTTTGATATGAGATCAAAAGTAGTAAAAGTAATTCTACTCATTACAATTGCATCTTTCTGTTTATTTGCATATGGCTTTGTTTCAGGTGTAAATGATGTATTAAATCCGAAAGCTTCAAATTTAATTAAAAAGAACGATGTAGTGGCAAAAGAGAAAAAGAAAACGGGAACGTTACAAATCGTTAGTTTAGGTGATTCATTAACACGCGGTGTTGGTGATAAAGAAGGAATTGGCTATATTGGAAGAATGAAAGAAGATTTACAAAAAGATTATAAGCAAAAGGTTGCTTTAACTAACTTAGCTGTTAGTGGTGCAAAAATGCCGGACTTATTAAAACAAATGGAGAGTAGTGGCGCTCAATATTCAATTAAGCAAGCAGATGTAATCGTTTTAACAATAGGAGGAAATGATTTATTTCCAGGGTGGGAATCACTTGGAAAGATAGATTTAGAAACGTATCGTCCTGATACAGAAACTTTCCAAAATGAAGCGAAGAAAATTATAGAAGAAATTCGTAAGTTAAATACAGATAGTCCTATTTTTTGGCTTGGTTTATACAATCCTTTTGAAGATGTAGAAGATTTAAAAGGGTCTTCAAACATTGTTGTAGATTGGAATGCATCTTTAGAAAAATTAGCGCTAAATAATACGAATGTGTATATTACACCGACATTTGATTTATTCCAAAACCGCGGGAAAGATTTGTTATACTCCGATCATTTCCATCCGAATGAAGTAGGGTATACATATATGGCGGATCGATTAGTTCAAAATGTTGCGAGTAAATTAAAACTAGAACAAGGAGGGGTAAAATGACGACGATACTTTCCGTACGAGACGTGAAGAAGGTAATTGGAAAGAAGACAATTGTAGAGAATATTTCCTTCGATGTAAAACAAGGAGAAGTGTTCGGCTTCTTAGGACCAAATGGCGCTGGAAAAACAACTACTATTCGAATGTTAGTTGGATTGATTAAAGAAACAGAAGGTACGATTTCTATCGGTGGTTATTCTATTAAGGAAAATTTCAGAGAAGCGATGCGTCAAATTGGGAGTATCGTTGAAAACCCAGAACTGTATACATATTTAACGGGATGGGAAAATCTAAAACAATTTGCCCGTATGTTAGGTGGTATATCAGATGAACGTATTATTGAAATTGCTCAAATGGTTCATTTAGATGAAAGAATTCACGATAAGGTAAAAACATACTCACTCGGTATGAAACAGCGCCTTGGCATTGCGCAAGCGCTTCTTGGAAATCCAAAATTGCTTATATTAGATGAGCCAACAAATGGTTTAGACCCAGCTGGAATTAGAGAACTTAGGGAATTTATACATAAGCTTGTAAAAGAAGAAAATATGAGCGTGTTTATTTCAAGTCACTTGCTAAGTGAAGTGCAAATGATATGCGATCGCGTTGCTATTATTCATAAAGGAAAGATGATAACAGTTGCCAAGGTTGAAGAATTAATTAAAACGGCAAGTGATCGTGTAGAATGGATTGTTACACCGATTTCTAAGGCGAAAGATATGTTAGAAGCTGCTGAGGAAATAAGAGAAGTGAATGTAAAAGGTGAGCGATTACTATGCCGCATGGATATTGCATCTATAAGTAGTTGGAATAAACACTTTGTCGAAAATGAAATAGATGTACATAGCGTTAAGGAGCTTGTATTTACGCTAGAAGATTTATTTATTGAACTCACAAGGGGTGAGCAGCATGCGTGAATTTGCGAATTTAGTTTTAAATGAATCAGAGAAAATTTATCGTAAAAAGCGTATTTTTGTTGTCATGCTTATTTTAGCAATCTTGATCCCACTTTTTGTGTATGCTCAGTATCGTGAAGTAGAAACGACACAAAAAAGGCTAGGTACAACAGATTGGAAAGTTTCGCTGCAACAACAAATTGTTGATTCTCAAAACCGTTTGAACAATTCTAGATTACCAGAAGAATGGCGTGATTGGTTAAAGGTAAGAGTGGAGCAACAACAATATTATTTAGATCATGATATTAACCCGATGGCACCGGGCGCACCGACTTTTGTCAGAGCATTTATTGAACAAGGAATTACGTTATTTATTCCGCTTCTCGTAATGATTGTCGCCATTGATATCGTTTCAGGAGAACGAAGTGATGGGACGATGAAGATGTTACTTACGCGGCCGATTCGGCGCTGGAAAATACTCCTTAGTAAATACGTGACGATGTTATTTTTCATTTCGCTCATACTGTTTCTTGTAGGTTTGTTTGCTTACATACTATCAGGGCTTGTATTTGGGTACTCGGGATGGAATTTACCTGTTTTAACAGGATTCGTCATTGATAAGGAGACGTTAAATACGAACTTTGTGCACCTTATTCCGCAGTGGCAATACATCTTAATGGCGTATGGACTAGCTTGGTTTGTTGCTATCGTTGTCGGAACTATATCATTTATGGTCTCTGTTTTAATTCGTAATACACCAGCCGGTATGGGCGTTATGCTAGCTGCATTAATTGCGGGCGGTATTTTAAGCTCATTCGCAACATCTTGGGAAGGTGCGAAATATATTTTTAGTGTGAATTTATCATTAACAGATTATCTATCAGGGAAATTACCTGCATTACAAGGTTTATCGATGGGGTTCTCTTTAATGAATTTAACTGTATGGGCCGTTGTGTCCCTAATTATTTCGTTTGTAGTATTTACAAAGCAGGATATGGTGAATTAATTGGACGGGAAGTGAAAGCATGAAAAATGTTTTAACAAATGATTGGGGGCCATTATTGGCACCGGAATTTGAGAAAGAATACTATCTTACTTTAGCTGATTTTTTGAAAGAAGAGTACAGCACACATGTTGTTTATCCGAAAGTAGAAGATATTTTTAACGCTCTAGAATATACAAGTTATGAAAATACAAAGGTCGTTATTTTAGGACAAGATCCATATCATGGACCGAATCAAGCGCATGGTTTAAGCTTTTCTGTACAACCTAGTGTTAAAACACCACCATCATTGTTAAATATGTATAAAGAACTGCGAGATGAATATGGGTATGACATTCCGAATAACGGTTATTTAGTAAAATGGGCGGATCAAGGAGTATTATTACTAAATACTGTATTAACAGTTCGACAAGGCGAAGCAAATTCTCATAAGGGAAAAGGTTGGGAGCATTTCACTGATCGTGTAATCGAGCTGTTGAATGAACGTGAAAAACCAGTTATTTTCATATTGTGGGGACGTCATGCACAGGCGAAGAAGAAGTTAATTACGAATCCGAATCATCATATTATCGAATCTGTACATCCAAGCCCATTATCAGCAAGACGTGGTTTCTTTGGTAGTAAGCCATATTCTAAAGTAAATACGATTTTAGCTAATATGGGCGAAAGAGAAATTGATTGGGAAATTCCAAATTTATAAATAGAAAAGGTAGTTAACAGTCGTTAACTACCTTTTTATTATCATTGTTGCTCGTTCTTTAATTTTGCATCTAGCACAAAAGTACCAAATGGGATAACTGATGAAACGAATGCTCCAAGTGCCCATAAAATTGATTTACGGTGTACGATTGTTACTTGAATTACTGCAAAGATGAATAGAATAAATAGAACACCATGAGCCATGCCTGTAATTTTAACAGCTGTTGCAAATCCTGCGAAATATTTCAATGGCATTGCTACAAATAATAGTAATAGGAAAGAAATACCCTCAACTAGTCCAATTGCTCTTAATCTTCCGATTGGTGTAGATAACATAAAGTAGCCTCCTTTAACGTATGCCTGTATATAGTAAATTTGTATTCTTTTTCAAAATAAAATAGTCTATTTTGTTTCATTATATACAAAAAGAAAGTTTACACTACGAGAATAGTGCAAAGTTCAAAATATAGTCACAAAAGCATGAGAATTTAAATAAAAACCTATTTGAAGTATTTGACTTCAAATAGGTTTTGTGAATGAAAATATTAAACAAGTACATCCGTTTTTAAAACGAATTTCTCTACAACTTTTGCAACACCATCGTTCATATTTGTATCTGTTACGTAGTTTGCAATTTCTTTAATATCATCAGGTGCATTGCCCATTGCAACGCCAAGACCGGCAAATTCAATCATTGCTTGGTCGTTATAGCTATCGCCCATTGCGATAACTTCTTCACGCTTAATGCCAAGCTTTTGGATCAGTTTGTTTAAGCTCGTTCCTTTTGTAACACCGGCTTCTGTAAATTCTAAGAAGAATGGTTTCGAACGCATCACGCTTAATTGCCCTTCTAGTTGTTTTTGTAGTTTCTTTTCAACTTCAACAAGGCGTTCAGCCTCTTTGTTCATTAATACTTTTACTACAGGCTCTTTAACTGCGGCTTTAAAGTCATCTACTACAACAATTGGCATACCAGTAATATCGCCCTCAATTTCAGTATAAGGATTATTTTCTTCCGTTACGATATCATCGCCCATATAAGTATGAATCCATACATCTTCAGTTTTACTAATTTCAAATAGGTTGTGAACGATTTCAGGAGATAGCGTACTACTAAAGATTTCTTCGTTTGTTTTACAGTTAATAATTTTTGCACCATTAAAAGATAGAATGAAGCTGCCGTATTCTTCTAAACGAAGTTCTTTCGCTACATTGCGCATACCAAACGTTGGACGTCCAGAAGCAAGTACAACCTTTACGCCTTGCTCTTGTGCAGTCATTAATGCTTCTTTCGTACGAGGTGAAATAGTATGGTCATCACGTAATAAAGTATCATCTAAATCTAAAACAATCATTTTATAAGTCATATAGAAAATTCCTTTCTTTAATTGAAATCAAAATACATGTTCATGAAGATGTTGAGGAATAATAGTAAGACATCAAACCTCTTTGAAAAGAAGTAGATAAATTATTATGAGTTTGTTGCTCATAATATTGGTTAATAATCATTGGGGATGAATAAAACCCCAATGATTAAAGTTTGATTTTATCGTAACAACTCTAAAGGTAGAGTGCAATAATGGAAGTTTTCCAATTTAAGATATTTGTTTTGCTGTGGAACGAGAAAATAGTATTTCTAGCAAGATTGCCATTACAGATCCAAGAACGAGACCATTACTTAAAAATGATGCTAGAAATGGTGGAAGTGTGGAATATGCTCCTGCCGGAACAAACATAACTCCGACTCCTGTAAAGATCGAAAGACCAGCTACTTTAAATAATCGTTCTTTATCTTGTACTGTTTCGTATTCGCGAAAGGCGAGGCCAATCATGCTTGCGAATACAGGATAAATAGCGGCATAACCAACTGCAACAGGGATTGCTGCAAAGAATGAAGTAATCTTTGGAAATATACTAACGACAATAATAAAGCTTGACCCTAACATAAATGGGAGTCGCTTATAAATATTAGTCGTTGCAATAAATCCTGCTGATCCAGAAATAGCAACAGGTCCAATAGCTGAAAAAAGACCTCCTAGCAATTGATTGATTCCTGTTATAATGCCGGCTTGTTTGAAACGATCTGGTGCTGCATTCTCTTCATACTTAGAGACAATCCTTTGCACAACGCGAATACTTGCTAACATATTTGTTAGAAGTAATAGTGTAACGAAAACTACCGTAATGGCCATGTTCCATTCAATACGAGGCATTCCGAAAACAAATAGAGACGGAAAACGGATTATATCTGTCACAGGTGTTACTGGATTAGATAATCCGAAGCATGCGAATAATATCCAGCCGCAAACGATACTGAAAAGAACGGAATATTGTCCAATAATAGGTAGCTTCATGATGAAAAAGGATAGTAAAATAACAATGAGTGAAAGAATAAATACGTCAGCTTGTACTTCTGTATGTTGTCCGTCAAGGCCAAACATTCCCTTTAAGAAGGACCCGCTAAGTTGTGCGACAAGAAGAAATAAATATGTTCCAATGACTGTCGGTGTAAAATAGCGAACTAGTTTATCGATGAGTCCAAAAACGCTAAGAATAATACAAATGATACCACTTAATAGGAATGCGTACTGAAGGACTCTAAGCGTTTCATTGCTGGATCCAAATAATACGACGCCTAAACTTGCATAAAGGGAGAAAATGCCCCACCAAAGCCCTGCAGGACCTTCTTGAATAGGAAGTTTATGTCCGAATATAGCTTGTAGTAGGCCAGCAAAGCCAAGAACAAATAATGTTCTTTGTACGAATGCAATAGCTTCAGCACCATCGAGACCATAACTAGTTGCGACGCTAATTGGTACAATAAGGCTCCCAGCTAAAATAAATAGTGCCCATTGTAGGGCGGAAAGAAATGTTTTCATTATATCAACCTCTTTCATAGATTCCGTATCTAGTATATATGTATTTCATTTCCACTGGCAAAGATTGTAGATAGAGAAAAGAGTTGAAACACGATTGAATGCACGTAAGCAATTATGGATAGCAGTTATATGTATGACCTTTGTTGTAGTTCTAGGAACGTTAGGATTTATGGCGATTGAAGAGATTAGTTTGTTTCAAGCATTTTGGATGACGATGATTACTGTATTAACTGTTGGATACGGAGATGCCGTTCCTGTAACACATGCAGGAAAAGTTTTTGCGCTTCTTATCATACCGGTTGGTGTCGGTATTGTTACGTATGCAATTGGTGTAGTGGCAGCTATGATTATTGAAGGGAATTTATTTCATGCAGTGCGGAGGAAGAAGATGGACAAACAAATAGCACAGTTACAAAATCATATTATCGTATGTGGGTGCGGTAGAGTAGGACTTCAAGTTGTACACGAATTGCAAGAAAAGAAAATTCCATTCGTCGTCGTGGATAAAGATGAAAGTATATTAGAGAAGGAAAAACTTTTGTATGTACACGGAGATGCAACGGAAGACCAAGTGTTACATCATGCTGGAATTTCAAAGGCAGCTGGTTTAGTTGCTATCGTAGCAAATGATGCTGAAAATGTATTTATTACATTAACGGCAAGAGGATTAAACGATGCAATTAAAATTGTGGCAAGAGCGGAAAAACCAGAAACTGAAGACAAATTAAAGCGTGCTGGGGCGAATAAGGTTATTAATCCATCTAGCATGGCAGGAATTCATATTGCAAAAGGTATTGCGAATCCGTTAACAGTTCATTATATTGATACAGTACTGTATGGCGTGGAGCAGTCATTTGTAATTGAAGAGATTGCAGTCGGCGAGGGCTCTATTTTAGCTAATAAATCGTTACTAGAGAGTGATGTGAGAAATCAATTTGATGTAACAATTTTAGCGATTTTGAGAAATGGGAATGTTATACATAATCCAACGGGGCAGGAAAAACTACAAGAACATGATATGATAATAGTATTTGGTTCAGTAGAGAAGCTGGGACAATTTGAGAAAGAACTACAAAGTAAGAGGTGACAAGGAATGCAAATATCAAGTGATAAAATTTTAAATAAAATGGCGAATGAAATTGCAAAGGCAAAAAGCAGTGAAGGGCAAAAATCAAAAGAGCATGTATTAGTTGTGCGTGCTTTATGCGATTTACTATTAGATGAACAGGTTGAATCTTCTACGTATAGAGAGCCACAAATTCAATCACAAATCATCGGATCGCAACCAATAACGATGCAACCAATCACATCGGTTTCTGATGAGCCTGTATATATAAAAGAAAGTGATGCAAACGGTAATTCTTTATTTGATTTTTAGAAGATAAATCGTTTGGCTTATATGAAAAAATTGCTTATGATAAAGGTAAAAAAGGGGAATTAAGATGAAAATTTTCTTTTTACTAGGTTGTATTGCAGCAGGGCTAGCTGTTGCTTTAGGAGCTTTTGGAGCACACGGTTTAGAAAATAAAGTTTCTGCAAAAATGTTAGAAGTTTGGAAAACAGGCGTTACATATCAAATGTTTCATGCAGGTGGACTATTCGTAGTTGCTTTATTGATGGATAAAATTCAATCATCACTTTTAACTACTGCTGGCTGGCTTATGGTAGCTGGAATTATTATGTTTTCAGGCAGTTTGTATGCATTAAGTACGACAGGTATTAAGTTCTTTGGCCCGATTACACCTCTTGGTGGTGTCGCGTTTATCGTAGCATGGATCCTAGTCGGAACTGCAGTTGTAAAAGGGTTATAAAGAACAAAAGCTGGCATATGCCAGCTTTTTTTTATGGTCTTGGAGCATAAGTTGCTTGTTGACTAGGTAAATACGTAATTTCTTCTGGGAATTCTACATAATCTAAGTAAATCATTAATAGTAAATAACGTTTCCCTGATTGTGGTTCACTAATTACGATATGATCACGACCAGCAGCTTCGATAATACCTGTATACGATTGTGTACCGAGTGAGCTACCGCGCTCATAAGTCATTACAACTGTAGCTTGCTTGCCCTTGTTTAAGCGAAGGATGTTTTCAATATAGGATTGTTCTAGAGGTAACATGCCTTGAGAAATTGCATATTGGGCTTGCGCAGCTTGAGCTGCTTGTTGTTGCATCGCTTGCTGTTGTTGTTGCTGCCCAGCAGTCATTTGTTGCGGTTGTACATAAGTTCCAGATGGTTGATAAAATCCTGTTCCATAATACGGGTTTTGTTGCTGTGCCATTCAAAAATCCCTCCTCATTATCAATCCTTAATATACGCTAGGACAATCCTCGCCAGATGGCTGGAAGAAGCAGTGCTTTTTGAAGCGACCAGAGTTTTGTTGATTATACCAAGTTGGTGGACAAGGGCCTTCCGGTCTAAAAAACCATAAGGCAAAATTTGCAGGCCAAAAACGTTGTCCTTGAATCGTTCGCCTTGCTAAAGCGATATCTTGTGCTCTTGCACGTTGATAAAAATACCCTTTTTGCGTTGCCTCAAAACCACCAGGATTTTGATACACCATTTGACGTAAATTACGTATTTTTTTAAAATCTAAACAATTTCCTCGGACACGATTTACCCCAACATTTCCGACCATTAACATACCTTGTTGCCCTTCCCCTTCGGCTTCAGCACGCATCAGTCTAGCTAATAACTTTACATCTTCCTCGTTATAAGCAATAACACCCATTATGTGTCACCTCTCTTTTTGGAATACCTTGTGGAAAGAGGTTTATTTCTAGATGAAGTGTGTAACGATTACTAGTTCATACGTATGAGAAAAAGGACTCAGATATGACAACCAAACGAAGTTTTACATTGAGAGAGGAAAATAAAAAAGCTAGCGTGAACTAGCTTTTCATCATTAAAATACTTTAGACCATAAGTTTGAGAAGAAATCCCCAATAGAGCGCATTGTTAACACAAACCAATTTGCTTTTTCAACTTCTTCTGTCGTTTTTGCAGTAACTTTCATACTTTTACTACCGTCTAAGAAACCATATTTATCAGTTGATTCTAAAGTAATCGATCCTACTTTGGCATCCTTCTTAATAGGAGCAACTAAATGCCCATCTTCAGCAAGAGATTTATCTACTTCAGTCCCAATTTTATAAGGATCTTTGCTACCTTTTTTCGCAATTACGGTTATTTCTTTTTCCGGTGCAACAGTGACTTGATCTTCTTTCCCTTTTACTACAGAGATTGTGTTGTGTTTATCCACTTTTAGTTTTTGTTTTTCGAAATTATTAAATCCGTATTCAATTAATTCACGAGATTCAGTGAAACGCTCGTCCATTGATTTTGTTTTTATAATTACTGAAATGAGGCGTAAGTCACCACGTTTTGCTGTAATAGTGAATCCGTATCCAGCAGTATCAGAACTACCAGTTTTTAAACCATCTGCTCCTTCATAAGAGAAAGCGGCACCTGGCAACATCCAGTTCCAGTTTTCCATACGAATTGGTTTCGGATGATTATCTGGGAAGTTTCTAAATCTTTGTTTTGTATCCTCTAGCATTTCTGGATACTTTGTAATCATTGCTTTTGAAAGCATACCCATATCGCGAGCTGACATGGAATTTTCTCCATTCGGATCAGTTCCTTCAGGATGTTTTCCTTTTAAGTCAGCGTTATTTAACCCAGTAGCGTTTACAAATTTATATTTCTTTAACCCTAGTTTTTTTGCATGTTCATTTGCAAGATTTAAGAAGTTTTTCTCACTTCCTGCAAGAAGTTCTGCTAAAGCAATACTAGATCCGTTTGCAGAGAAGATAACGATAGAATGATATAGTTCCCTTACAGTATATTGGCGTCCTTTTTCGAACGGTACGTTAGAGAACTCGTTATTACGTGAAACTTCATAAGCATAATCAGAAATGTTTACCTTTGTATCCCACGTGATTTTTCCTTCTTTAATTGCTTCTAATACGGCATAAACAACAATTAACTTTGACATACTAGCGATAGCTAGTAATTCATCAGGATTTTGTTCATGCAGTATTTTTCCTGTATCTGCATCAAATAGGAGTGCAGCAGCTGCCTCAATGTGTATTTTTCCTTCCGCATGGGATGTTGTTACTCCTAAGGAAGAAATTGACAATAAAAACGCTAGTAAAATAGACAAGATTTTCTTCATATAGATTATCACCTTCGCATCGTTATTAGCATGTAGCTCGTACCATTTTAGCATAAATTTGGATATAGAAAGGTTACAATTTTGTAAGGAATTTGAAAGGGATTTGTCGATTTTTGTTCAAATTTGCGGAGAAAAGAAGTTTTTTGAAGAGAAATATAAAGGATAATAAAAAAAGGAACGAATTTCGTTCCTTTTTAAGATCTATATGTGTAAAAATTTCTCTACCTTTTCGTCTGGTAAAATGTTTCCAACGAAAAATGTTCCAAATTCACCATAACGAGCACTTACTTCATCGAAGCGCATTTCATATATAAGTTTTTTAAATTGAAGAACATCGTCAGCGAATAATGTTACGCCCCACTCAAAATCGTCGAATCCAACAGATCCTGAAATAACTTGGCGTACTTTACCTGCGTACTGGCGACCAATTTTACTATGACTGTACATCATTTTTTTACGTTCTTCCATAGGAAGCATGTACCAGTTGTCATCACCTTGGCGACGCTTGTCCATTGGATAGAAGCAAATGTGATTTGCTTTTGGTAACTCTGGATATAAGCGAGCTAAGATTTGTGGATTTTGGTATGGATCTTCATCAGCTGGAAGGTAGTTGCTTAGTTCAACAACAGATACGTAAGAGTATGCAGGAACCATATATTCAGCTAATGTTGTTTTATTCAATTCTGTCTCAATTTCATTTAACTCTTCCATTGTTGGGCGTAAAATCATAAGCATAATATCAGCTTTTTGGCCAACAACAGTATACATTGCATGACTGCCTTTTTTCGCAGTAGATACTTCGTTCCATTTTTCAACGACATTTAAAAATTCAGACACAGCTTGTCCGCGTTCGTCGCTAGATAATGTTTTCCATGCAGCCCAATCAATAGAACGTAAATCATGTAAACAATACCAGCCATCTAACGTTGTTGTTGCTTCACTCATTCTATTCACCTCAGTTAATGATAGTTTTACACGTTAACTATAGCATATATAGTTTTAAAATTATCTATATAAAACCTTGGCGCATAAAATTGTCACATTTAAATTAACTTAAAAATAGGAAGAGATAAGGATTAAAGAGGCTTTATTTCTATGCTGAATTTTATGAAAATATAATCATTTTTATTTTATCTATTTTTTGGGAGCTATAAGTTTAAAATAGAGAGGAAAAGCAGTATTCTTAAAGATAGAGTTTTTTAACATATGTAGGAGGGTTTATTCGTGAGCAACTTATTTACAACAGTAAAAGAAAAAGTTCAAGGAAAAGGCATTTCTATCGTACTTCCTGAAGGAACTGATGAAAGAATTTTAGGCGCTGCAGAGCGTTTAGCAAAAGAAGAGTTAGTAAAACCAATTTTAGTTGGTAATAAAGAAGAAATTAGCGCAAAAGCTGCTAGCATGAATTTAACATTAGCAGGCGTTGATATTTACGACCCAGCTACATACGAAGAAATGGATGCAATGGTAGCATCTTTCGTTGAACGCCGTAAAGGTAAAGCAACTGAAGAAGACGCTCGCAAAATCCTTAAAGACGAAAACTACTTCGGTACAATGCTTGTATACATGGGCAAAGCACACGGTTTAGTAAGTGGTGCAGCTCACTCTACAGCTGATACAGTTCGTCCAGCACTTCAAATCATTAAAACAAAACCAGGCGTTACAAAAACTTCTGGTGTATTCATCATGGTACGTGAAGAAGAGAAATATGTATTCGCTGATTGCGCAATTAACATTGCACCAAACAGCCAAGATTTAGCTGAAATTGGTATCGAGAGTGCGAAAACTGCTGAACTATTCGGTATTGATCCACGCGTTGCTATGTTAAGTTTCTCTACAAAAGGTTCTGCGAAATCTCCGGAAACAGAAAAAGTTGTAGAAGCAACTCGCATTGCAAAAGAAATGGCTCCTGAATTAACTTTAGATGGAGAATTCCAATTCGATGCTGCATTCGTACCATCTGTAGCTGAGAAAAAAGCTCCAGGTTCTACAATTAAGGGTGATGCTAACGTATTCGTATTCCCAAGCTTAGAAGCTGGTAATATTGGCTACAAAATCGCTCAACGTTTAGGTAACTTCGAAGCAGTAGGACCAATCTTACAAGGTTTAAACATGCCTGTAAATGACCTATCTCGTGGATGTAACGAAGAAGAAGTGTACAAGTTAGCTTTAATTACAGCTGCTCAAGCACTTTAATTTTATAATGAATTGAAATAAAGACCGTCGCTATAATAGCGACGGTCTTTATTTTTCTAAGCCAAGTGCTTTATTGTTACGATCAATAATACGTTGTAAATTCGTCTCATATAAAGGTATTTCATCTATTGTTAATTGAGATGGTGTTAACTTTGGAGCGAATTGCTGCAATGTTTTTAAAAGGCGCATCATTAAATCTTGTACTGTAACGGTTTCGCCAAGTAATTCTGAAAGTGAAGCCATCGTACTCGGTACAATTTCAGGATACGTAAAGCGTGTTTCTTCTCCTTGAATGGCTAGGTTGTAGAAATCACGAACGAGTGCGGCACGTTCAGAGCCACTTCCTGTAGCGCATAGATAAATTTGGACAGCGACACCACCGCGAATACGGCGCTGTGAAATACCAGCAAATTTTTGATCGCGAATACTTAAATCGTAGCTACCAGGACAGTAAGAACCAACGATCTCTTTTGCCTCGATTGTAACATCGTAATCCTTTAACATTTCCTGAATTAAATGCCACATTGTATCGTATCCAAGATCAATATCGATGCCTTTTTCCGTCTCTTGGAATAAAAGTGATACGTTTAAAACACCTTCATCCAGTACGACTGCAAGTCCGCCAGAATTACGGACAATAACATTGAAGTTGTTTTCTTTTAAAAAGGAAATGCCTTCTTCTAAGTGTGGTAGGCGTGAATCTTGAATGCCAAGAACAATTGTATTGTGATGAACCCAAGAACGCATTGTTGCAGCTGATTGACCATTTCCAATGCTTGTGCACAGTGTGTCATCCATTGCGAATGATTGCAATGCATGGAATGTTGGTCCCAAACTAGACTGATCTACAATACGCCACTCTGGCTGAGATAAAATGGAACGGGAATTGCTCATATAACTAACCCCTTATCTTTAAAATGACAATCTCTATTATAGCAAAAATATAGAAAGTAGTTTTAGGGAGAAATCTTACTAAATTGTAATGTTGTTGTAAGGAAAGTAAATTGGTTAAACTAGCTGCGATAGTTAAACTAAGAGATGTAATTATGATTTTAGGAGGAATACAAATGAAAAAAGTGAAATTAGGACTCGTAGCGATTATGTCAGCTGCTGTATTTAGTGGTTGTTCTATTATGGATATGATTGCACCACAAGCAAAGGGTGTTGTGATGTATGGAGATGAAACTGGCGTTCAAAAAACAATGGATCAATATAAAGATAAAATTGAATCCCAAAGTAAATTTGAAGCAAAACTAGGTATTGTTAATGAGAAAAAGGTTTTAATTATGAATAAAACAACAGCTGAAAAGATTGTAAAAGAAAATATGCTGAAAAAAGTCGTGAAAGAAGATGTGGAACCACTTAAAGCATTGCCGGCTATTTCTGATGAAGCTGGAATCGTATTTGCTAAAGAGGAACAAAAAGATGTAGTAATTGCGGGAAAGAAAATGAAGTATGAAGGTAATGTAGTAATTGGTGATGCACGCAAATATACAGATATGTATGCAGTTGTTAGTGATACGGAATATGCAAAAATAAGTGAACCGGTAAAAACAATTGGTTTAGCCGCCTTTAAAGAAAATCCAAAGGAAAAAATTTTCCCAGATATAAAGAGAGATTCGAAAGTAGAAGAAGCACATATGGTTGAAGTGAAATAAAAAAGGATGCATGTAATGCATCCTTTTTATTCTGCAATTTTTTCTAAATTACCGTTTCGATCCATTCGGAAGGATGTTTGAGAACGTTCTTCGTCATCCATGACTGCCAACTTACGAGCGCGGTTCATAATGTTCATAAGTGTTTCGTAATCTTCTTGTACAGTATGAGATTGTTTTTCTAATTTTTCTAGTTTCTTTTCTAGTTCTTCATTTCGAAGGATTTGTGATTTAATTTCTTGTTTCAATCTCGTATTCTCGTTTTCAAGAGCTGTCACTTTTATATTGGAAGATCCGACTGTTTGTAAAAAATAAATAACATCTTGCATTGTCATAGAGCTTTTTGCAGCAGGAACGGTAGTTTCTTGATATGGAATAGCTTCTTTATATTGTACAATTGATTCCTCTTGTACGAATTCTTCATAATCAGTTATCGAATCTGAAGCTGGTGGTGTATAAAGTAAACGTTTTTTCGCTTGTTCACCGCTTGCAGCACGCATTTTATCTTTACGATGTTTTTTTGCTAGTTGAAGAGCTTGTTCATAGCTATAGCGAACAACAGCATTCCAACGGAAACCACAGGCAGCCGATGTACGATTTAATTGATCCCCTACTTCTTCAAATGCATTTAATTGCGTACTTCCTTCTCGAACGTGACGAAGTACAGTTTCAGCAAGTAATAAATCATCCTCATCTGTCCAAGCATCTTGTCTTACTTTCATAGATTCAACTCCCTTTCTTTTTATGAACTTCCTATTTTTATAATGGGCAAAAAAACGAGCTTTTATACAAAGCTTTTAAAAATATGGTAGATTTCGATGAAGGGTATAAATTTTTTCCAAGAATGACGAAAGCTTCTGTAGGAGAACATATAAATATGTAGCATTATATGAGGAAAGAGCGTCGCAAGGAAACTTGCAACGAGCTTCAAAGAGCGGTAAAATACCATTTAGTGTTTATTTTTAAATGTACTTGAGAAAAGTTTAAAATAGAGGAAGTGTTATATAATGGGAAACGAATTTCGTGTGTGTGATGATTGTCAGGCAACGAACGTTAAAACGTTGATTCCAAAGCTAAAAAAAGTAGATTCATGTGCAACGATTGAAGTTGCATGTCAGTCTTACTGTGGTCCTGGTCGTAAAAAATCATTTGCATTTGTAAATAACCGTCCAGTTGCGGCACCAACAGAAGACGAATTAATTGTAAAAATTGAAGCAAAGTTAAATAAGTAAGGAAAAGAAGAGTGAACAGATTACTCTTCTTTTTTTATGCCCATAAGAGGAAGGATTTATTCTGTGGCAGGTTAATTGGTGATGATAATAGTTAATAACAGATAAACATTATCTATTTATTAAGGTCTTAACCTATATGAATTTGTATTTCAAAATAATGGTTGACAGTCTTTTGAAGCGATAGGTAGAATAGAAGGTGTCTGATTCTGAGAATCATTATCAGGAAAAGGACGATTCATTTAATTTTTTTATTACTATTTGAGAATAAATTTCATTTCATTAAATTAAATATATGTTGTTGGTTAGGATGGTTGAGGGATGGAAGCGAGCGCAAGGAGTATAGAACAGCAAGATGTGAATGTTAAAGAGATTAAGAGCAGGCCGCTCATTGCTTCTATTATTTTAGTAGCAGGTACAATTTTGTTAGCTTTAAGCATGGCATTGTCTATTTCGTTTGGTGCTGCAGATATTAGTTTAAAGACTGTATGGCAAGCTGTATTTCAGTTTGACGGTTCTATTACGCATCATAACGTAATTCAAGAACTTCGCATGCCTAGAGCAATAGGGGGCGTAGTTGCAGGTGCCTTTTTAGCAGTATCAGGGGCAATTATGCAAGGTATGACGCGAAATCCACTTGCTTCTCCGTCGTTAATGGGGATTACAGATGGGGCTGTATTTGGAATTGCAATTATGTATGCATTCTTCCCTAATTCACCTTATTTAATGTTCGTTATCGCATCTTTTATTGGTGCTGCGTTTGGAGCGAGCATTGTATATGGAATTGGATCTTCCTCACCAGGTGGATTAACGCCTGTGAAATTAGCTTTAGCAGGTGCAGCAATTAGTGCTTTATTAGGGGCCATTTCATCTGGAATTGCGCTATATTTCAACCTTGCCCAAGAGGTGAGTATGTGGAATGCAGGCGGAGTTGCTGGCGTGAAATGGGAAAGTATTAATATGTTAGTACCGATTGGTCTAGTTTGTCTCTTTATTGCAATTATGATGTCGAGGTATATTACAATTTTAAGCTTCGGTGAAGAAATTGCGATAGGACTTGGTCAAAATACGACGCTAATTAAATTTATCGGAACAGTACTTGTTCTTGTGTTAACAGGTTCTGCGGTTTCTATGGCAGGATCGGTTGGATTTGTTGGCCTTGTAATCCCGCATATGACTCGTTTCCTTGTAGGCTCAGACTATAGATGGGTTATTCCATGTTCTGCAGTCTTAGGCGGTCTGTTAATTGAATGTGCAGATATGTTATCTCGCGTTATTAATCCGCCGTTTGAAACGCCAATTGGAGCAATTACAGCACTAATTGGAGTTCCATTCTTCCTCTACTTAGCACGTAACGAAGGGAGAGGAAAAATGTGAGGACAAGTGTCTTAACAAAGAAGAACGTTTCTATTTTAACAATTTTAGTAGGATTAATCGTTACTGTATTTTTAGTGAGTTTAAATACAGGGACATTTAAAATACCGCCAATGGACGTATTAAAGTCATTGGTTGGACTTGGGGCTGAAGATCAGTCTGTTATTTTATTTGAATTCCGTATGCCGCGTATGGTTATTGCTATACTGGTTGGATCTGCTTTAGCTATGTCAGGGGCAATTCTGCAAGGGTTATCGCGAAATCCACTTGCTGATCCAGGTATTATTGGTATTAACGCTGGAGCAGGGTTAACAGTCGTTATCTTCGTCTACTTTTTCTTCGGGAAAGTTGGAACTGGTACATTTTTATCTGTATTTATTCTTCCTTTCTTCGCGTTAGTTGGTGCGATATTAGCAGCAGTTATTATTTATTTACTAGCATGGAAAGACGGCGTTTCATCAACGAGATTAATACTTGTCGGTATCGCTGTTGCAGCCGGGTTTGGTGCTGTTAGTTTAATTTTTTCTATGAAGATGACATCTAACGATTTCCGTTTTGCTACGATTTGGTTAGCAGGAAGTCTATGGGGCACAGATTGGAAGTTCGTACTAAGTGTACTTCCATGGATGGTTATTTTCTTGCCACTTGCTATTAGTAAGGCACACATATTAAATGTAATGAACTTAGGCGACTCCACAGCTGTTGGCCTTGGTGTAAATGTAGAAAAAGAAAGACGTAAATTATTATTTATTGCAGTTTGTTTAGCTGGTGCATCTGTCGCTGTTGCTGGAGGAATTGGTTTTATCGGTTTAATGGCTCCGCATTTAGCGAGGCGCCTTGTTGGTGGTAAACATCAAATTATGCTGCCTACTGCTGCACTAATAGGGACGTTTTTACTTTTATTCGCAGACGTAATTTCAAGAAGTGTGTTAACAACTTCAGAAATACCGGTCGGTCTTGTTATTTCTGTAATTGGTGCACCGTATTTTATATACTTACTTATGAAGACAAAATAAAGGGAGGCTTTTTGTATGGCAACTTTAGCAGTTGATGCGGTATCTGTTGGCTATAATGAAGGGTTAATTATTGATGGATTAACAGTTGAAATTCCGGAAGGGAAAATTACAACAATTATTGGACCAAATGGTTGTGGGAAGTCCACATTATTAAAAACGGCTTCTCGTATTTTGAAGGCGAAAAAAGGTACTGTTTATCTTGACGGAAAAGCAATCGAGAAACAACCAACGAAAGAAATTGCAAAGAAAATGGCAATTTTACCACAGACTGCAGAAGTGCCAACTGGCCTTACTGTGTTTGAACTCGTTTCATACGGACGCTTTCCTCATCAAAAAGGATTTGGAACATTGAAGGAAGAGGATTATCGCTACATTCATTGGGCACTTGAAGTGACAGGAATGACAGAATTCGCAAATCGTCCAGCAGAGGCGTTATCGGGTGGACAACGTCAACGTGTATGGATTGCGATGGCTCTTGCACAAGGGACAGAATTACTCGTATTAGATGAACCGACAACGTACTTAGATATGGCCCATCAATTAGAAGTATTAAACTTATTGAAAAAATTAAATGAAGAAGAAGGTAGAACGATTGTTATGGTTATCCATGACTTAAACCATGCTTCTCGTTTCTCAGATCATATGATTGCATTAAAAGCAGGTAAGTTAATGAAACAAGGAACGCCAGATGAAGTGATGACGAGTGAAACACTTCGTAATGTATTTGAGATTGAGGCTCAAATCGTTCCATGTCCAGTAAACTGTAAGCCAATTTGTTTAACATATGATTTAGCGATGATTAGTAATCAATTGCGTAAAAAAGCATAAGTAGAATCCCCCTCGTAAAGAGGGGGGCTTCTAATGGACGTTGAGCTTCTTATTAGTAAATAGGAAGTTGAACACCCGTTAGAACGGGGCATAAACAACAATTAATAAATATATATTGATTAATTGTTAATCTTGTTTCTTATAGTTCACTGTAACTTATAAGAGAAATACAGCTAGAAGGAGTGGGAACATGAAGAATTTTAAAATGGCGTTATTAGCAATGGTACTAGTCGTTACTTCTGTACTATTTGCAGCTTGTTCTAACAAAGAAGAGAAGAAAGCAGATGCGAAGGATGCGAAAACTGAAGAGCGCACTGTACAACATGCAAAAGGGGAAATTAAAATCCCTGCAAATCCAAAGAAAATTGCTGACCTTAGTGGTTCAACAGAAGAATTATTAATCTTTGGTATGAAACCAATTATTACTGCTAATACATCTCAAGAAAAAATTGATGCACATATTGAAAAGAAATTAAAAGACGTAAAACCAGTTGGCTCTGCTTGGGGCGATAAAATTAACATCGAAGCAGTAGCTGCTGCAAAACCAGACTTAATTCTTGTAAACAATCGTCAAGAAAAGATTTATGATCAATTATCTAAAATTGCACCAACAGTTATGTTAAAAACTCCATTAGACCAATGGCGTCCAAAATTCGAAGAAGTAGGTCAAATCTTCGGTAAAGAGAAAGAAACAAAAGAATGGTTCAAACAGTATGATGAAAAGGCAAGCAAATTACATGACAAAATCGTTGCGAAAACTGGCGATGCTAAATTCATGAAAATGGCTGCATATCCAAATGCCTTCCGTGTATACGGTGACTACGGTTACGGTAGCGTAATCTTTAATGATTTAAAATTACCAGCAGTTAAAGGTACACCAACTGATAAACCGTTAGTACAAGTGCAAAAAGAAGCTTTAATCGATTACAACCCAGATTACTTATTCGTATTTACGACTGGTGACGGTTCTCAGCGCCTAAAAGAATTCCAAGAAGAATCAATTTGGAAAAATATGAACGCTGTTAAAAACAACCACGTATTTACAATTAAAAACGAAGAATTAAACAAAGGTTACTTCCCTCTAGGTAAAGAAATGATCTTAGATGAAGTTGCTGAGTTCGTTTTAGGGAAATAATGTATAAAGAAAAAATCACTTTTACCCCGGTAAAAGTGATTTTTTCT
>NZ_BOQB01000172.1 GCF_018332475.1 Bacillus sanguinis
TAATAAATTCTATAGCTGAAGAAAATGCAATAATTAAAGAAATTACTATAATCAAACTTGGTAACAACCGTTTTTTCACAGACCGTATAGAATCAAATATAAAAAACATGACGATCACCTACGTTCTTAAATGTTTTCCAGGATATATATTTATAATGTGCTTGATTGGAATTGCAGTAACAAACATTGGAAGAAAAATTATAAAAACAATATTACATACTAATACATATGGTGTTAACGGTTTTAATAAGTATGTCTGAAAATACGTATGAATTGTTCCTGAAAACATTTCTAACACCAGAAGAACCAACAACATCGCCACTAGAGAAATAAACAAAATTTGAATACATAGTTCGCAGTAAATAGATATATTAGAAGCACCTACTGCTTTTTTTAATGAAATCTCTCTTTCTTTTTTATAAATCCAAAATAAAACCGCAGAAATGCCAGAAACAATTGCAACAAGAATGAATTTATAATAATACTTATTTGCTGGATCTATATGTGTCACATTTAGTTCCTGAAGATCTCGTTCATTCAGTATTTGAACATCTCCCGAAAGCACTTCTTTACTCCTACCCATAAACTTTTTTATTTCGTTATGAATAGATGATGTAGGATTAACAACTGTTAATTGTAATTGTTTACTCGCGATAATACCTTTTTTAGATATAGTAGGTAAGTTTTGAAGTGGAACGTATATGCCTGCTACACCGACGTCACTGTCTTTTCTCGATATAGTTCCTATTTTTTTATATGTATCATCAAATTCATATAACTCCTCTACATTCGTTTGATCGCCAACAATCATATCGTTTACATTTTCACGATGAAAATATTGTCCTTCAGAAATATATGGCTTCCAATAATAATCATTTTTTAAGTTCACAGCTATGATTTTTGTTGCCCCTGAACTATTTAATGCTTTTAAATGCTCTACATAAATATCACTTTTAACAAAAGTATCTTGTATGAAAGGAATTATCTCTTCCAATTCAGTTGCATTCGCTATCGGAACAGTTAAAATTTGATTCTTCTCTAGAAAACCGATTTGAAAAGCAGATATAAAGTTTCGTTTAGACTCTGTTAAAATTGCGGCTATTGAAATAGAAAGAAAAGAAATAAAAAATGCCATAAGAAGAATGACTGAAAACAGTTTGTTGTTTTTTATATTTTTAAAAGCTAAATACATGTCTCTGCTCCTTTTAGATAAGAAGGAGATGATGAACATCCCCTTCTCCTTATCCAAATATTTATAAAGACAACTGTTGAATGCTTTTTACCACTGTAATCGTAAGTTACCATTACTATCAAAAGTACCTTTGTGTGTATCTTCTTGATAGTCATTATTCTCATTAGTATAATGCTCAGAGTATAGTCCTTTTGCACCAAAGGCGTTATATGCACCATTACTCACAGTTGCGTTTAATGCTCTTCCAGATTCATGGGATCCCAATTTGTCTGAAGCGCTTTCAATATATGAATTATTTCCATTTGATTTAATAAAAGAAATTGCTACTGAACAACGAGATACATTTTGATTCGTAGTAGTTTGAGCTCTGTAAGATAGTAGGTTACCGCTTTTGTGACCGCTTAAAGTTGGATAGAATGCACTTGTTGAGATTGATGTTGCTAATAATACTAAAGTCGTAATTGAAAAGACTTTTCCTTTCATTAACAATCACCTCATAAATTTAATAGTTTAGTAGCGCTACATCATCATAATATCCTTCAAATAAATTCTCCTCAATAAGAACCCCCGATGTTTTACAAACTCTTTAAACACTTAAACATTCATACATTTTTAAAAAGTAACGGATAAGCTAGCAATACAAAAAAAGACTGCAGAGAAATTATTCTCCACAGCCTTTTTATTATTTTTGCAAGAACACCTGTAAATCTGCAAATTGTCTCTTTGCATCTTCATAGCCTTGCTCATATAAACTTTGTAATTTCGCCGTATCCTTTTCCATACGATCTACTTGAAGCGGTACTTCTGGACGAATAACAAATAAATTACCCGCTTGTTCTTCTTTCTCGATGTAGTGAAGTGTTTCATTATACACTTCATAACGATTTAGCATCGTGTTCACAAGGTTCGGATATTTTTTATAAGCTTTCGCAGCAACCCACCCAAATCTTGATTTTTTCTTCGCGTAACCATGATTTCTCGTCAAAATAACGACTGATTTTTTAAATCCATCTTCCTGTGCTTTCCGAACTGGAATTGGATCAGAAATCCCGCCATCTAATAACTGCTTACCACGATAATTTACTACAGGTGCAATGAAAGGTAATGAACTAGATGCTTGTAATAAATTTAGTGCGTCATCATTCGTTCCCTCTTTTTCAAAATAAACAGACTGTCCTGTTTCACAATCTGTTGTTCCTACAAGGAATCGCTCTGGGCTATTAAAGTATGTTTCAAAATCAAACGGTACATGTTTTTCCGGAATTTCATGAAAAATGAAATCCATATCAAATAATTGGCGTTTTCTCCATAAGTTTTTATACGATAAATATTGTGGGTGTGATGCATAATCAATATTGACCGTTTTATTTCTATTTCTTTGTCTGGAAAGATACGACGCTGCATGACAAGCACCAGCTGATACACCGATTACATATGGAAAATATAAATCTTGTTCCATAAAGTATTCTAATATCCCGCCCGTATATACACCACGCATACCGCCGCCTTCTAATACTAACCCTGTATTTTCAAGCATGTTACTCTCTCCTCTATATATATTGACTCTTTAATTATTCACCATGTTAAGTATCTTTTTCTATTATATATGAGTTCTTTCAGAAATTATATTCAAAAGACTTGAGAAAAAGGAGTTTTTTCTTCCAATTATATTTCCAGGTGATCGGAAACATCCTTTATAAACCTTTGAATAAAATCTTGTTCTTCTTTCGTATATCTATCTAAAAGTAACAGCCACTTTTCTTCAGCTTGTTTATGCAATTTATCATGAGCTTTATATATTTCATTTCCACTTTCCGTTAAGCGGAAGAAAATTTCTTTTTGATTATCTAACATTTGTATCTTCTCAACGAATTGCTTTTGAAACAGCTTTGTACAAATTTTAGAGATTGCGCCCTTCGTCATGCCCATTTCTGTCGTAATAGCAGTTACATTCATCAAACCATTTTTTCCGATACACTCGATTACATGTAACTCTGATAAAGACATACCACTTACACCTGTCTCACGAAGAAACTTCTCATTTTGTCCTTTCAAATGTTCTTCTTTTTTATGCAAAAGTGTACGAATGTCCGAAAGTATTTCCATTTGTTTCGTTGCATAATCCAATCCGTTCGCCCCCTAAGTTTCCAAAGAAACAATTTAACTATATACCATTTTAAAATCATTGTTTCATATTTACAAGTGAGAAAAACATGTTAAAATGAATTTAGTTTCCGAGGAAACAAAACAAAAAGGAGGTTAACACAATGAAAAAATCTAAACTACATTTCATTTTATATGTTGTCTGTATGAGTGCCTTACTCGGTTCCTTCGCTCAAAATATTTACACACCTATCTTGCCCATGATTCAAAGTTCTTTTCATACTTCTCTTTATCTTGTAAATGTAACAGTTTCACTTTTCACATTCGTTCTTGCCATTATGCAGCTCATATATGGACCTTTAATTGATACAAAAGGGAGAAAATCCGTCCTTATCCCTAGTTTAATCATTAGTACAATTGGTTCAATCGGATGTGCTTTTTCAGCGAACATATATGTATTTCTATTTTTTAGAGCTGTTCAAGCTATAGGAATAGCAGCTATACCTGTAGTAGCAGCAACGATTATCGGTGATTTATTTGAAGGAAAAGAACGCGGAGAAGCAATGAGCCTCTATCAAATGTTACTTGCTCTCGCTCCTGCGATTGGCCCTCTCATAGGTGGTTATCTCGGCAGTATACATGGCCACTTATCCGTATTTCTGTTTTTATCTACAATTGGTATCATCTTATTGATTATAAACATTTCACTACTTCCAGAAACAAAGCCAACTGTAATGAAGCAACCGCAAGCAAAAAAGAATTACTGGTTTATCTTAAAAAATAAAACTGGATTTTCTATTACTCTTATTGGCTTCATTCAATTTTGTATTTACTTTTGCTTCCTCGTTTTTTTACCGAGCATTTTAACAAATTCATTTCACTTAACTGCAAGTAAAATTGGTCTTATGTTTGTACCAATGTCTCTTTCTATCATGCTAGGAAGTTTTTGCTACAAGTTTTTGCAAAAACGCCTCACAACAAAGCAAGCTTTATTTATTACGAGTTTCTTCAATATTATATGTGTCGTTTTATTCTCTTTCACATATAGCATCAATATCCCATTCATCATTATCGTTACATCTTTGTACGGTTTTAGTATGGGACTTTCTATGCCAACTCACACTACTTTATTAACAGAAGAATTCGTACAAGAACGCGCAACAGCTATCGGTATGTACAACTTCATCCGCTATCTCGGTATGGGGACTGGACCTATTGTAGGTGGATTTCTTTTATTTAACCAAAATTACTTTTGGATTTTCTTCCTAGGTGCAATTACATTTCTACTTATCATTTTATACGCAATGAAAATGCTACATTTTCATACTTTACAAAAAGCAAAATAGAGCCCCCGAAAGGTAGGCTCTATTTTAAACTCTTTGATCCGCAACGATATGAATATCAATATGTTTCGTCTGTCTCATAATTTCATTTACAATCGAACCTTTTCGTATTTCTTCCCACCTTGTTCTTGCCGATTGTCCGAGTAAAATTTGCGTTACTTGTAGTCTTTTCGCGACTTCAATAATAACATCCGCTGGCTTTCTCCCTTTCGCTTCTTCTAATACAAAACTTGCATCAAATTGATTCGTTAACGATTTCCACTCTTCAATTGTTTGTTTTTTACCTGCTGAAAGAGCGTCTATATTTTCTCTTTCAACATTTAATACATACAATTCAGCGTTTAACCGATCAGCCATGCGCCATCCCCGTCTTATTAATTTCTCCGCTGTTGAACTGTATTGTACACAAACGAGAATTTTTTCTTTCACGCCAATCGGTTCTATTACTGTTTGGCTAATTTTCTCGTCCATATCATCGGCAACTTCACGAAGTGATAATTCTCTTAGCGCCCCTAAATTATTAAGCGTAAAGAAGTTTTGTAAGCTTTGCTGAATTTTTTCTTCCTTATATATCTTTCCATCTATTAATCTCTTCCTTAATACCTCAGGTGTTGCATCAACGAGCTGAATTTCATTCGCCTTTTGCAAAATAAAATCTGGAATACGTTCTCTTACTTTCACATTTGTAATTTGAGCTACAATGTCATGAACGCTTTCTAAATGTTGGATGTTAAACGCTGATAATACGGATATACCGGCATCTATCAATTCCTGTACATCCATATAGCGTTTCTTATTTTTAGATCCAGGAACATTACTATGCGCAAGTTCATCCACCACAACAACTTGCGGTGCACGTTTTATAATGCCTTCCACATCAAGCTCATAAAATACTTTTCCTTTATACTGTATTTCTTTCAAAGGAACTTTTTCTAAATCAGCAATTGCTTCTTCCGTCTCTTTTCTTCCGTGCGTTTCAATTAAACCAATTACAATATCCATACCGTCCTTTTTTATCTCTCTAGCATCATAGAGCATTTTATAACTTTTCCCTACTCCTGGAGCAGCCCCCACGTACAGCTTTAACTTCCCGCGATTTTGCTGCCGAATATATTCTAAATATTCCTCTGGCGTTCGCCTTTGAAAAGTTGGTTTATAGTCATCCGCATACAACACACTCACAACCTTTCTTTCGAAACAACACTACCTCAATCCGTTAGATTGAGGTAGCACTGTTACTATTTCAGTAGTTTCTGTAATTCTACATTTAACTTTAAAACGTTTACGCGGGTCTCTCCAAATAAACCAAGTGCCGCACCTTCCGTTTGATCTTTAATCAATTGATCTAGCGTTTCTTTCGGGATATTCGTTAATTTCGAGATACGCTCTACCTGTACAGAAGCTGCCTTCGGACTAATATCAGGATCTAGCCCTGAACCTGAATTTGTCACTAAATCGATTGGCACTTCTGTAACTGGAACAAATGGGTTTTGTTTCTTCCACTCTTCAATACTTTTCTCTACTCGTTTCTCTAAATCTGGATTAGACGGTGCATAGTTATTTGAACCAGATGCTTCTGCCTTATATTCAATACTAGAAACACGCCCATGAAAATAACGTGGATCTGTGAAATTTTGACCGATTAATGTAGAACCAATTACTTCATTTTTATCATTATATATTAGACTTCCATCCGCATTATCCTTCATTACCGCTTGTGCAATACCAGTAACAATAAGCGGGTATACAAGGCCGCACAAAACTAAAAATGTAAAAGTAATACGGATGATTGGTGACAGTATACTTTGTTTCTTCGCCATCTTTTTCCCCTCTTCCTTATATGAACAATCCGACAATGATATCAATTACTTTAATTCCAATGAATGGTACAATCACTCCGCCAAGTCCATAAATAAGTAGGTTTCGACCAAGTAGTGCATTCGAACTCATCGGTTTATATGCGATACCTTTCATCGCTAACGGAATGAGTAATGGAATAATAACTGCATTAAATAGTAATGCTGATAAAATCGCTGACAGTGGTGATGTTAGTTTCATAATGTTTAATGCTTCCATTTGCGGAATCGCAAGTGTAAACATAGCTGGAATGATTGCAAAATATTTGGCGATATCATTTGCAATACTAAACGTCGTTAACGCACCACGCGTCATTAACAATTGCTTACCGATTCCTACAACCTCGATAATTTTTGTCGGGTTCGAATCTAAATCAATCATATTTGCTGCTTCTTTCGCAGCTGTCGTACCACTATTCATTGCTAATCCAACGTCAGCCTGCGCTAATGCCGGCGCATCATTTGTACCATCACCTGTCATCGCTACAAGTTTCCCTTTATCTTGCTCTGCTTTAATAACCGCAATTTTATCTTCTGGCTTACACTCAGCAACAAATTCATCTACTCCTGCTTCTTTTGCAATCGTTGCTGCTGTTAATGGGTTATCCCCTGTACACATAACCGTTTTAATCCCCATTTGACGCAACTGTTCAAAACGCTCACGCATACCCGGTTTTACTGTATCCTTTAAATAAATTAAACCATAAATACGATTATCTACTGCAACTACAAGTGGTGTTCCGCCCTCTTTTGAAATGAAATCTGCTTTTTGATTTACATCTTTCGGAATCGTGCCACCTTGTGACTGAACCCATTCAATTACGCTACCTACAGCACCTTTTCTCACTTTCGTTCCGTCCTGTAAATCAACACCACTCATTCTCGTTTCTGCTTTAAATGGAACAAATTCACCTTGTTCTGCAATTTCTCGATTATATGATATAGACTTCGTTTTTACATATTCTATAACTGATCGACCTTCTGGTGTTTCATCTAAAACTGAGCTAATAGCGGCCCACTTTCCAACTTGCTCAATCGTTTCATTTCCTACAGGTAATAATGTATGAGCCATTCGGTTCCCGAAAGTAATCGTACCCGTTTTATCTAAAATAATTGTATTAATATCACCCGCAGCTTCTACTGCTTTACCCGACATCGCTAACACGTTAAACTTTGTCACGCGGTCCATCCCAGCAATACCAATTGCTGATAATAACCCACCAATTGTCGTCGGAATTAAACAAACTAACAACGCTACAAGTACAGCTGTATCAATTTGAAATCCTAAGTAATTTGTAAAAATCGGCAGCGTCACAACAACGATTAAGAAAATAAGCGTTAAACTCGTTAATACTGTATTTAAAGCAATCTCATTCGGCGTTTTTTGACGAGCAGCTCCTTCTACTAACGAAATCATTTTATCAATAAATGATTCACCAGGATTACTCGTAATGACAATCGTAATCTCATCACTTACAACCATCGTACCGCCTGTTACGGAACAAAAATCACCGCCCGCTTCTTTTATAACAGGAGCGGATTCCCCTGTAATCGCAGATTCATCAACAGACGCTAACCCTTTTATGACTTCCCCATCACTCGGAATCATCTCACCTTGCTTTACAATAACAACGTCATCTTTTCTAAGGTCAGTTGCTGAAACTTGAACGATTCCCCCATTTTCTTTTATAATATTTGCAAACACATCTTTCTTCGACTGTTTTAAAGAATCGGCTTGCGCTTTCCCCCGCCCTTCCGCTAACGCTTCTGCAAAATTCGCAAATAAAACTGTAAATAATAGAATGAGAGAAACTGTTATATTAAACCAACCTGGTATACTACTAGAACTACTTGGAAGAAAAGATAAAATGAACGTAATGATAAATCCAATTTCCACAACGAACATAATCGGATTCTTTATCATGACTTTCGGATTCAATTTCGCAAAGGATTGTTTCATCGCATGTGTCACGATATCACAATCCATTGTTTTCGCTTGTCTAACTTCAGCTTCTACCGCATGTATTTGTGACTCATTTATTCTTTTTTCTTTTACTACTACCGGTCTCATCATTTACCCTCCATTACTTCAATGTAAGAAATTCTGCAATTGGACCAAGTACTAACATCGGGAAGAATGTTAATGCACCGACAATTACAATTGTTCCGATGAAAATGCCGCCAAATAAACTATTATCCGTACGAAACGTTCCGACTGTTTCTGGTACAACCGTCTTTTCTTTCAATGAAGCTGCAACAGCTAGCATCGTAATTAAACTGAAATAGCGTCCTAAAAACATAACTAAACCAGTTGTAATATTCCAAAACGGTGTATTATCTCCTAATCCTTCAAATCCAGATCCGTTATTCGCAGCTGACGATGTGTATTCATATACCACTTGCGTTAAACCGTGGAAACCAGAATGAGAAATGGCATCCGTTCCTAAACTTGTTGAAAGAGCTAATGCTGAAAATCCTAAAATGAGCAGTGGGTGAAATAGTATCGTTACCGCAATTAATTTCATTTCCTTGCCTTCAATTTTCTTACCTAAAAACTCTGGTGTCCGTCCGACCATTAATCCAGATATAAAGACTGCGATAATCGCATACATAATAATGTTCACAAAGCCTGCTCCAACGCCGCCGTATACTGTATTTAACATCATATTTACGAGTGGTACTAACCCGCCAATTGGTGTTAATGTATCATGCATCGTATTCACCGCTCCTGTTTCAGCAGCTGTCGTTACTGTTGCGTATAGTGAAGAAAATACTGTTCCAAATCGTACTTCTTTTCCTTCAGTACTTCCTTGTACATGTTCAATACCTATTCCGTTTAGCGCTGGATTTCCGTGTAGTTCAGATGTCGTAATTGTGATAAACCCTAGTAAAAACACCATGAATAGTGATACGAAAAGGATGCGACCTTGTTTTTTATTTCCTACCATTCGTCCGTACGTAAATGGAAGTGCTGTTGGCAACAACATCATAAGCATCATTTGCAAAATATTACTCATTTGCCCTGGATTTTCAAAAGGATGTGTAGAGTTGGCTCCGAAAAATCCACCGCCGTTATTTCCAAGTTCTTTAATGGAAACGAATGATGCAACTGGCCCGCGTAAAATACTTTGCTTCGCGCCATCAATCGTTTGCGCCGTAACTGCCCCGTCTAACGTTTGTGGTACACCAAGTGCGACAAAGACTAGTGCTGCAATACATGCGATAGGAAGAAACACCCTCGTTAACGCTCTCGTAAAATCAACGAAAAAGTTACCGAGTTCTTTTCCAGCGAGCCCTCTTATAAATGCCATAACAAGTGCTAACGTCGTTGCCGGTGCTGCAAACATTAAAAATGTAATTCCGATTAATTGTGATAAATAAGATAAACCATTTTCACCGCTATAATGCTGTAAGTTTGTATCGGCCATAAAACTAATTGCTGTATTAAAAGCGAGCGTAGGCTCCATTCCTTCAATGTTTGCTGGATTTAATGGCAATACTCCTTGTAGTCTGAAAACGAAATATACGACAACAATCATAAAGCCATTTAATAAAACTAATGATAATGCGTACTGTTTCCACGTTTGATTGTATTCTTTTACACCCGTAATTTTAAAAATAAGTTTTTCAAAAGGACCGAATACTTTATCTAACTTTTTACTACCCTGAAAGGCTTTCTCTAAATAAATTCCCGTTGGCTTTGCCACAAGAATAAACAATAGCATTGTAATAACGACTGCTACCCAGATCATAATGAATGACTCCCCCTAATTAAAACTTTTCCGGATTTAATAATGCATACACTAAATACACCGTAATTACTGCAACAATAATCGATAAGGCAATCATCATGATTGCTTCCCTTCTTTCACAACTTTATCTGACCAACTTGCAAGACTTGCCATCGATGCGACTAACACAACAAAAATTCCGATCATTACAACATCTAACATAGCTATCCCTCTCCTTTTGTAAAAATTTACCATTTAAATATTAAAAAAGAACACTGAGCTCTACTCAGTGTTCAAAAAATGAACAACAAAAAGTAAACCTCCTCTCTAAACGCTTACGAGGTTAGCTGTCGGATTCGGGCCTAAAGAGTAGCCCTACTTTCAAAACTGAAAGATTCACCCCAAGTGACGATGCACAAAATTGGTTCCCCCGCTCCATTTCTGGAACTCAGCGATTTTAGGTTTTTTTGGAAATTTTATGAATGATTTATGAGAGTAAATATACTCCTCTATATTTCACTTGTAAAGAGCTAAATTACTGAAAATAAGAAAATATCCATCTGTTTAACCGCTTATATTTAGTATTATTAATATAATTTCATCTGTTTTCTCGTCTTTTCTTTCTTTTTCATAGAAATGATCTTTTAAATACGAAATAAAAAGAGCGAATGACATGAAATGCATCGCTTGTTGCACTTAGCATTCGCTCTTTTTTCATTCACTATTTATTCTCCTCGTAAAAAAGTACGTAAATTTCTCCCGCGAATATAAACTTATGACAATTCTGCATGTAGTTGCTCATATTCGATAACATCTGTTTTTAAGTATAAAGCGTCTTTTGATGGCAATATGATATAGGGCCTTGGAAAAATGGGATCGAGCACTACCAATTCTTGAACTCGCTCTACCGATACCGCCCAACGATTCGCTATATCTCCTAGCAACAACACCTTCATCTTCTTCTCCCCCGCCCTATTCAAAAAATAAAAAAGAAATATTATCACAATTCGTAAACACGACAAATGTAGCTCCAATTGTTTCATAGAGCCTCGCTGGGTATCGTTTATTCCTTGTAACAACAGTAATAGGTACTTGAAAAGAAAAGCGAATGTGTTCTGTGAAGAAACTAATAATCGGAAGCTCATCCCCTAGTAAAATCACCTTCTTAATACACTCACAAACACTAGTAAAATCCTGCTCCTTACTACAACTATACGTCCAATCAAATCCACAGTTCCTCACTTCAGCCGCTATCTCTTCATTCGCGGTAAAAATAATTAACTCATGTTGAAACGCTACTAAATCTATTAAACTATTTATCTTACTTTCTTCTCCAACACAAATAAGTGTTAGTTCCATGTACCTCATCCTCCTTAGCATAAAAGAACTCAAACGTAGATTGATATTCCCCTATACTAATCAGATCGATGAAGTGATGTATCCATCATGGCACCGTCCTCTCTCAAGACGCTTACGAAGTTAGCTGTCGGATTCGGACTTTGAGAGTAGCCCTACTTTCAAAATTGAAAGATTCACCCCTAGTGACACTGCACAAATTGGTTCCTCCGCTCCATATAATTGGACTCAGCGTACTACAAAAAATATATTCTGGCTGATATGTTACTCCTGCATTTGGAAAAAGTAAACAGAAAAAAAGCCAGTTACAAAACTGACTTTTCTACTATTTATGCTTTATTCAATTTGTATGCAAAGTGATTCGTCGGTCCATGACCACTTCCAATATGCAACGGCTCTTCAATTGCTATACTAATAAATCGTTTTGCTTCTTGAACTGCCTCTTCCATCGAGTATCCTTTCGCAAGTCCAGCTGTAACTGCTGAAGCAAATGTACAGCCACTTCCGTGTGTTTGCTTTGAAGGAATTCGCTCACTTCTAAATTCAATAAACTTTTCTCCATCAAAAAGTAAATCAATTACTTCATTACCCTGATATTCTGCATGTCCGCCCTTCATAAGTACATATTTCGCACCTAATTCATGCAGTACTTTTGCAGCTTCTTTACTATCTTCAACGTTATGAATTTCCAGACCAGTTAACACTTCTGCTTCTGGAACATTCGGTGTGATAACAGTTGCTACTGGTAATAAATATTCTTTTAATGCTTGTACTGCTTCTTGTTGCAATAATGATGCTCCGCCCTTAGCAATCATAACAGGGTCTAGTACAATATTATTCCAGCCAAATTTATTAATATGTTCTGCTACAATTTGAATAATTTCACTGCTAAACAACATTCCTAGTTTCACAGCATCTGGTGTTAAATCCGTACCAATTGAATTCAGCTGTTCCGTAATACCTTCTAACGAAACAGGATATACCCCTTGAACGCCAAGCGTGTTTTGAGCAGTAATTGCCGTAATAGCCGTCATTCCGTACACACCAAGCTCTTGGAATGTTTTTAAATCTGCTTGAATGCCCGCACCGCCGCCACTATCAGACCCTGCAATTGTTAAAGCTTTATTTACTTTCATCCCACTCATCCTTTTCTATCCAAAATAGCGATGATAAATTGTTTTTGCTTCGCTTATATCTTTCGTTCCATGTACAAGTACACGACCATCTTTGAAGGCAACTAATCTCTTTTCTTCCACAGAAAATGATAATAAATATGGATTTACATTTAAATCATTCACACGATCATCCAGCAGCTTTTTGTACCTCTCAAAATCCATTTCCTCTTTATGAGGTGGTCTAATTTGAACTGTATTTCTCCCGCATAAAACTGCTGTTTTCGATGTGTTTTCTTTATTTAAATACGGGTATATCACATTCTCTCCGCACGAAGGACAATTGTGTTTACGAAGCTTTTGCACATTCATACATGAATATTCATTCTTCCATACATCAAATGATACAAGTCCATCTCGAAGTGATTCGTAATCTTCTACTAACAGTTTAAGAGCTTCTGTAACTTGATGAGAAACGACGAGAGATACAGCAGGTGATATAATACCCGCTGTATCACATGTTGCCCCGCCAAGCGGAATCGACTGTAATAAACATGATAAACATGGTGTTTTACTAGGAAGGATTGTGTAAGAAAGACCGTAACTACCTACACATGCTCCGTAAATCCATGGAATAGAATATTTTTGTGCTATATCATTTACAATGAAACGTGTTTCGAAATTATCAGTTGCATCAATCATTACATCAACGTTTGTAACAAGTTCTTCCAGCTCCTCAGCTGTTACATCTTGAACGAGAGCTTCTACTCTTACTTCACGATTAATCTCTTCTAGACGTTTTTTGGCCGCTACAGCCTTCGGAAGATTCTTTTCTACATCACTCTCTGCATACAATTGCTGCCTTTGTAAATTACTCCAATCGACATAATCCCGGTCAACAATCGTTACTGTGCCGACACCAGCTCTTACAAACATCTCTGCATTTGCACTACCAAGTGCGCCTGCGCCGATAATGAGCACATGCTTTTCTCTTATTTTTCGTTGCCCCTCTTCTCCAATTGGAGAAAATAATTCTTGGCGAGAATATCGATTATTCAACTACGCTCATTCCTTCTAAAGGACTACTTGCTGTTGCACAACGTTTACGCGCAATACGACCTGCCTCAAATCCTAAACGGCCTGCCTCAATACCTAATTTCATTGCCTGTGCCATTTTAATAGGATCTTTTGCTCCTGACACAGCAGTATTTAATAACACACCATCGGCTCCTAATTCCATGGCAAATGCTGCATCGGCTGGACTACCAATACCAGCGTCAACAATAACTGGTACTGTCGCTTGTTCAATAATGAAGCTTAAATTTAACGGATTTACAATACCAAGCCCTGATCCAATCGGTGATGCCCCTGGCATAATTGCATGCACACCTAGTTCTTGTAATTTACGTGCTAATACAACATCATCAGATGTATATGGTAGTACGATGAATCCTTCTTCTAATAACATTTCAGATGCTCTCAATGTTTCTACCGGATCAGGTAATAACGTTCTATCATCGCCTATAACTTCTACTTTAATCATGTCGCAAAGCCCTGAAGCTTTTGCTAATTTTGCAATACGAACAGCTTCTTCAGCATTTTTTGCTCCAGCTGTATTCGGTAATAACGTATATTTTTTCACATCAAGTTTCTCTAATAAATTAGGCTGCTTTGCATCGAATATATCCATACGACGTACTGCGAACGTTAAAACCTCAGCCTCAGATACATCAATTGCCTTTTGCTGTACATCAAAATCAGGGAATTTTCCTGTTCCTAATAAAAGTCTAGAATGAAATGAAAATGGTCCAATGTTTAACATAATCAACCGCCTCCTACGAAAGTTACAATCTCAATTTGGTCTCCATCAAAAACAGATGTATCTGTATGATCATCTTTTTGTAAAATATCTTTATTACGCTCTACTACAACAATTCTGTTATCTAGCTCTAAATGTGTAAGTAGCTCAGCTACTGTTTTCACACTCTCTGGCACTTCAATTTGATTACCATTAATTTTTAAATTCAAACTTCCATCCCCTTTCTAAACTGTTTTAGAAAGCAATGAATCTAGCAAGTGATTCTCCTGCTTTCCTTCTATTAAATCAGCCATATATTGACCAGAAACAGGACTTAATAAAATGCCGTTTCGATAATGGCCCGTGCAAGCATATAAACCTTTTATTTCTTCATGCTCCCCCATATAAGGAGCTTCATGATTCGATTGTGGTCTTAATCCTGCCCATGCACTTTCCCATTCGGCTTCTTTTAAAGCTGGCAATATTGTATACGCGCGCTCTAATATAGAAGTAATACTTTCTGGTTGCACAGTTTTATGAAACGTATGCGGCTTCATCGTTGCTCCAATTACGTAACGCCCGCCTCGCTTTGGTGCAATGTAAAACCTTTCTTGGAAAATAGGCGCCTTTAAAAGTCGTTTTCTACTTCTTACCGCTACTACTTCTCCTTTAACTGGATATGTACCCCATTCGCGGTGAAAATAACCTAGTAACTTTGTACTCCATGAGCCACCCGCAATAACCACTTTTTCGCATGTGATACTACCTTCGCTTGTCACAATTCCAGTCACTTTATTATTTTTAATACAAATATCAAACACTTCTGTCTGTTCATATATATCAGCGCCCGAAAATGATGCGGAATGTGCGAATGCTTTCGTAAGCTCTGGTGCAATAACGTGGCCATCTTTTGGATAATATACAGCCCCTATAATTGACTCAGAAAGAAATGGCTCTTTCTCTCGTAAATGATCTCCCGTTAGAAAGTAAGAATCTTCACCTGTTTTCTGCTGCCAATCCATAATGTGAAGAATTCTTTCCTTCTCCTCTTCATTTTGAGCAATGCGGTAAATGCCTTTTTCTTCATACCCAATATCGATGCCTGTTTTTTCACGTAAAACTGCTGCAAGTTGTGGAAATATAGCACGGCTTTCTCTAGCAAGTTCAAATAGCGGATCATATTCATCCCATTCTGCCTGAACCCCAAGTAAACCAGCGGCTGCTTTCGAGGCTTCAGATGCAATTCTTTGCTTCTCTACAATCGCTACGTTATATCCTCTTTCTGCTAGAAAATGTGCAACTGAACTACCAATTACACCACCGCCAATTATCGCTACATCATACTTCTTACACATGTTTTTCCGCCCACTTTCTTATTGATTCCTTATAAGATTTCGCTTTGCTATACGGGTTACTACTACTTATAATTCCAGACATAACAGCAATACCACTGACACCGTTAGTAAGAACATCCCCGGTATTTTCCGTGGTGATTCCTCCAATTGCTGTAATCGGTATGGATAAACACTTTGCAATGTCTGAAACCTCTTCAAGCCCTCTCGCTGGCACACCTTTTTTACAATCTGTCGGAAATACATGACCATAGACGAGTGAATCCGCTCCATTCTTAAATGCCTCGATTGCCTCTTCTAAAGAATGTACAGAATAACCGACATGCAAATAAGAAAACTTTTCTTTCACTGATCTTACATCTGCGCTTCGATATCCTAGCTGTACGCGCGGAATGTTTAATAAAATAGCAATATCAATTCGATCATTTATCACTATTTTTGATGCCGGAAAGCCTTTCTTCAAAAGGCTTTCCACACCTTCATACAATTCCTTCGTACTTTTCTCACGCTCACGAATATGCAAATAATCAATTTCACTCTCAATTTGCATCGCTACATTCACTAACTCTTCGAATGACATTTGACCATTTGAGATTACATGAAGCTCATTTTTCATATTCATTCGCCTACTTTAAAATGTTTTCGAATAATTCATCGGCCGGAACGATTTCTTTCGTCATTCCTTTATCCTTCAGCCATTTATTTTGTTTCTCCCATGATTCTTTTGAATCCGATAAGAATGGCTCATCTTTCGTTTCCATCTTCTCTAATAAGATTTTCATACTTTCTTTTTCAACTTCTGGTACAAGTGGGAAGTTTTCTTTTTCTTGATGATTTAATAAAATATTTAATGCTTCATCCGGATTTTTCTTCATAAAATCATAGCCTTTTTTCGTACCACGTAAGAAAGCTTGCAACGCTTCTTTATCTTTTTTCAACGTTTTATCACCTGTTACAAATACAAGCTCATGATAATTTGGTACACCATAATCAGCTGGATTAAAGTATGCTGGTTCATGACCTTCATGGCGCATAACAGGTACTTCATGGTTAATGTATGCTCCTGTTACCGCATCCACTTTTTTCGTAATTAGTGCCGGTACTAAATCAAAACCAACATCGACTACTTTCACTGTATCTGGATTACCACCAGCTTCTTTTACCATCGTTTTTAAATACATCTCACTTAAAGGTGTTCCAGAATATCCAACTGTTTTCCCCTCTAAATCTTTCGGCGATTGAATGCCTGCTGACTTCAGCGATACAACATGATTTAATGGTGAACGTACGACAGCTCCAATTGATTTCACTGGAATTTGTTCATTTGCTTTTGCCATGACAACATCAGGCTGATAATATAAGCCCACTGTTACTTTTCCTGCAGCTGCTAAAGTTAATGGATCGGTCGGGTTGGAAGGGAATTTAATATTCACCTTTACTCCTTCTTCTTTAAAGTAGCCTTTTTCAATTGCCGCATAAATAAAGCTATGTACCGCATTTGGGTACCAATCAAGCATGACCGTTATTTCTTTTTCTTTTTTACTCTTATCTGATGCTGAATTACTAGAACATCCAGCAATCATTGCAACTAATAATGTGAACACAAAGATGCGTTTTAATAATTTCATGAATACTTCCTCCAACTAATGAATTTCTTTTCTAATATCGAAATAAGTATGACGAAGAAAATAGCTAATAATGATAACAATACAATGGGTGCAAATACACCTGCTCCGTCTAACTGCGTCATCATTCTTTTACTGAAATACCCTAGCCCAGCTTGTGCACCGAGCCATTCACCAATTGCTGCCCCAATTACACTAAGCGGAACTGCAATTTTTAAAGCTGAGAAAAAATAAGGAAGAGCAGATGGTAACTTTAATTTAAGAAAAACATCTTTTTTCGTTGCCCCGTACGTAACTAAAAGCTCTTCCCATTCTTTTTTCGTACTGCGTAGTCCATCATACGTATTGACCGCAATTGGGAAAAACGTAATTAAAACCGTAACAATGACCTTACTCCAAATCGTATATCCAAACCATAAAACGAAAAGCGGAGCAAGCGCTGTAATAGGAATCGTTTGTGAAGCGACTAATAATGGATAAAATGCTCTCTCCATCCAATTACTCGCGTTCATTAACATCGCTAGCCCTACCCCAAGTACGATAGAAATAGCCACGCCTATTAAAACGACGTACAATGTTGCTGGCAAATGAACCGTAAATAATATATCTTTTAGTTTCCATATCTTCATTACAATTGCAGACGGTGACGGTAAAATGTACATTTCATCTACAATTCTTGCGCCTACTTCCCAAAGGGCAAGTAAGATACTAGAAAGTGTAAGGGCGGGTAATAGCTCCTTCAACCGGTTCATCATACGAGTACCTGCCTTTGTAACATACTAAGAAGCTCATCTTTAAGCGCTAACACTTCAGGCTTATATAAATCTTTTCTTGTCCGATTACAATCAAGCGGTACAACCCTCTCGGTTAAAGTAGTTATCGGTTGCTGCTCTATTACCAAAATTCGATTAGAAAGAAACAATGCTTCTTCCACATCATGAGTGATAAATAAAATTGTTTTTTTCCACTCTTTCCATTGTTCAAACAACCATTCTTGTAAAGATGCCTTCGTTAAAGCGTCCAGCGCGCTAAATGGTTCATCTAACAACAATACCTCCCCGCCTGTTAATAAAGTTCGAATAAAGGATACACGTTGCCTCATACCACCAGATAAATCTTTCGGATATTTTGTCTCATACCCTTGTAAGCCAAATTTATGTAGCAGTTCCTTTGCCTTTATTTGTGCTTCTTTCTTCTGTACACCTTGGCACTCTAGCGGCAGAGCAGCATTCTCAATAATCGTTCTCCACGGCAGGAGCATATCTTTTTGGGGCATATACCCTACAGGATGGCTCTTTGTTTCTGTCAGCTCTATCTGCCCAGTACTTGCTTCTTCTAAACCTGTAATAAGGCGAAATAGAGTACTTTTCCCGCATCCACTCGGTCCGATAATACTTACAAACTCTTTATCTTGTATAGAAGCATTTAATTCATTGATGATTGGTTTCTCATCATAATGAAAAGAAACATTATGAAACTGTAGTATGTTCTTGCTCCTCAAATCCCCACATCTCCTTACGGTAGGACATATCCCAGAATAAATATTCAAATCGACTGGAATATAGGAAAATCTCCTCTAATCGATCTAGCTCTTTTTCAGATTTTCCAACTGCCATTTCATTTAATAAATCTATTAACCAAATACAAAGGTTACCGTATTCTTCAGAACTATATCCTTGAATCCACTCGCCAAAGAACTTATGATCTTTTGCTCCAGGAATATCATTTAAACGCTTTCCAATTTCCCAATAGCTCCACATACACGGAAGAAGTGCTGCTATTAATTCTGCAAGTGTGCCATTTTGAGATACAGACATCATATAATTTGTATAAGCTAAATTTTTAGCAGATGGTTTTGCTGACTCTATCTCCTCTATAGAAATTCCAAGTCTTTTTGCATACTGTTTATGGATCGTCATTTCTCCATTTAATATGCCATCAATTTGTTCAGCGAATTTCCCCATTACTTGTGGATTCGTTGCCTTTACAACACCGATGGCATATAGCTTTGCATAATCTAACAAATATAAATAATCTTGAATAATATAATACTGAAACTTATCTTTTTCTAACGTGCCATCCCCCATACCTACTACAAACGGATGATTATGACTCATCTCCCAAACTGGTTGTACAGTTTCTAATAATCTATCGCAAAATTTCATTCCCCTATCCCCTTCCGGTATGTGTATATAAATAAAAAACCACTTCTAAATAAGAAGTGGTTACAGCAAATAAAATTATAATTTATTCGTTGCTCCACTTCCCTTCGCTAGTATTACCTAGATCAGGTGTTATAAGGGTTAAGGATTATTCCTCTCTCAGCACAACAAGCACCCCTAGTGGTTCAATATGAAATTTTCAAACAAAAAAGCCCCGTTTCTATACGCAAAGAAACGGGGACTTATTATTATTGTCCGAATTGCTTCCCTACGCTAGCATAATCTAGATCAGGTAATGAAAAGGATCAAAGGCTTACGGCCTACTCTCAGCTGGCAACACCAGCTCTCCTAGCAAACTATGAAATTATCACTGTCAGTATAACATCGTAATAAGACATCATCAACTGTTTTAATTTTCTTAATTGTCAACAAAATACCAAAACTATATAATACTTATATTCTATCTTCGAAATAATTATCCTAATTAATTGGATAAAAAGGAATCATTATCCTCAAAAAATTTATTTTTATATTGATTTCATATTACATTTATGTGAATACACCCACTATATTAGGAGGTCTCTATTATATGAATATGAAAGCTACTGCTTTAACAGCAACTACTGTCGCAATTGCCTCTTTACTTCCTTCTATGGGAGAAACAAATGTACAAACAGCCAACGCTGAACAATTATCTAATGTGAAAACTGGATATGTCAAAGTCGATCA
>NZ_BOQB01000173.1 GCF_018332475.1 Bacillus sanguinis
ATGGCTTTAAATAGGAGTAGAATATAAACTTTCGTAAAAATTAACAGAATTTATTGATAATTTAGTAAATTTAAAATATAATCCAATTATGAACTTGTCACAAAGGGGGAAGGAAATATGGAAACGAGGCAACAATGGGGAACGAGGGCTGGATTTATTTTCGCAGCGGTAGGTTCTGCCGTTGGATTAGGAAACATATGGCGTTTTCCTTATACAGCGTATGAAAATGGGGGAGGCGCATTCTTTTTACCGTACTTATTCGCATTATTAACGACTGGTATTTCATTATTGGCGTTTGAATTCGCTCTTGGGCATCGTCACCGTGGTTCCGCGCCACTTACGTTCTTCCGTATTAGTCCACGTGCTGAATTCATCGGATGGTGGCAAATGTGTGTAACATTTATCGTTTCAACATATTATGCAGTAATTATTGCTTGGTCTATTTCGTATACGTATTTTGCAATTACTGGAGCATGGGGGAAAGACACGCAATCATTTTTATTTAAAGAGTATTTGCATGTTGCAGATAAGCCAGGGCAGTTTGGAGGGCTCGTACCGGAAGTATTAATTCCATTAGCTCTCGTTTGGATAATTGTGCTTGGTGTTGCATTCAAAGGAGTTAAAAAAGGAATTGAAGTTGTTAACCGCATTTTCATTCCTTTACTAGTTGTTATGTTCCTTATTATCGTAGTTCGTGCAGTGACGATGGAAGGTGCGATGCAAGGATTAGATGCATTCTTTAAACCAGATTGGAGTCGTATTTTTGATGGGAAAGTATGGCTTGCTGCTTACGGTCAAATTTTCTTTAGTTTATCTTTAGCATTTGGAATTATGATTACGTATTCTAGTTATTTACCGAAAAACTCTGATACAACAAATAATGCCTTTATTACTGGGTTTGCAAACTCAGGATTTGAATTATTAGCAGGGATTGGGGTCTTTGCTGCTCTTGGATTTATGGCAAACAATATGGGAGTACCGGTTGATAAAGTAGCAAGTGCTGGTGTAGGGCTTGCGTTCGTGGTATTCCCGCAAATTATTAATGAATTACCGATGTCACCGTTATTTGGCGTATTATTTTTCCTATCATTAACGGTTGCTGGAATTACATCCCTCATTTCGCTTGCGGAAGTATGTTTTGCTGCCGTATCTGAAAAGTTCAGCTTAAGCCGCCAAAAAACAATTGGAATTATGGGGACGCTTCTCGTACTAGTTTCTCTTGTTTTTGCAACACGTGGCGGGCTTATGTTCCTAGATGTTGTGGATTATTTCGCTAACAACTTCGGATTAATTTCAATTGCATTAGTAGAAGTTGTTACGATAGGGCTCATTCTACGCCGTTTACCAGTTTATCAAAATCACGCAAACTTCGTATCTGATATCAAGTTAGGAACGTTTTGGAGAGTGAGTTTACTCGTTATTACTCCGCTTATGTTAGGATACATGTTAATTGATGGTACAATCCAAAATATTAAAAAGAACTATGGAGATTATCCAACGGAGTTCGTCGTAACATATGGTTGGTCAATTGCAGCAGCGTTCCTTATCGTTGCGCTAATCATTAGTTTAAAGAAATGGAATGCACAAATACATTCAGATTCTGCTAAGCTTGAAAAAGAATGGAAAGATCGGGGTGTTTCATAATGAGTGGATCAGCTATTATGATGATGGTTATTGGTATGGTAGTCATTTGGGGAGGACTTGCATTAAGTATTGCAAATTTATTTAAGAAAAAGGCATAAACTAAAAAACATCTGTACCGAAATGGTACAGATGTTTTTTTATGAAAAAATTGTATTAGAAAAAAATTCAATAACCATACTACAACTACGAGGAAGAGTAAAGAGGTGAATGGAAATTGGAACAAACAATTTATATTAAAATGCGTAATCGATTAAAAGTTTCTCCTACGTATGAAGTAAAGCTAGGTGATGTTGCTCAACTTGCCGGAGATGCTGCAGTAGTGCAGTCGTTACAAGATGAGGTAGTTTACAAAATAACAGCGCATGATAAGACGCATGTTGTAATTGATGTTATGAAAATTATTGAGATTATTGGGCGAAAAGCGGCCCATATACAAATTAATTTACTCGGTTCTGGACAAACTCTTGTTGAAATTATATATGAAAAAAAGAAAGTACACCCGATTTTCTTCGGACTTGTATGGTTGTTACTTTTCATTGGAGCCGCCCTTGCGATTATTTATTTTCATGAAGATGTAAGCATGCAACAAGTGCACCAACGGTTATATTACATGATTACAGGAGAATTTAAGGCGCAGCCACTTTTATTTCAAATTCCGTATTCATTAGGTCTTGGGCTAGGTATGGTCTTATTTTTTAATCATGTATTTCAAAAGCGAATTAATGAAGAGCCGAGTCCGTTAGAAGTAGAGATGTTCCAATACCAGCAATCACTTGACCAATATGTAATTGTTCATGAAAACAAGGATAATATGAAACAACTTGCCGATGATTGAATCTGGGTTTGTTATTCTAATTGGTTTAGCGGGAGGAATTGCAGTAGGTAGCGGATATGTCGCGTTTTTAGCTGTACTTGGTATAATCCCCCGGCTAGCTCAATTAACGAGAAGTGGAAAGCACATTCAATATTTTGAGTGGGCCGTTATTGCAGGTACGTTAACAGGGGCTTGGTGTAGTTTGAAAAACATTACATTTCAAACATCGCAATATTGGCTTGTTATATTAGGTATATTTTGTGGCACATTCATTGGAATGCTTGCAGCCGCATTAACAGAAGTGTTAAATGTTTTACCTATTTTAGCGAAACGAGTAGGGGTAGAAGGAAAAATCGTCGTGTTACTCGTTGCTCTTGTACTTGGCAAAGTAATAGGCTCATTGTTTCACTGGATTTATTTCGTAAAGTAGGAGGCAATATATAAATGACAGGACGAAAACTAAAGGATGATTACATAAATAAAGTGAAGGAGTATCATCCCAAACCAAACTATTTCATAAATTGTGTCAAGGCATTTCTTGTAGGTGGACTTATTTGTACTTTCGGAGAAGCATTGATGAAATTTTATATACATTATTTTCATTTTAGTGAACAAGAAGCAGGAAATCCGACAGTTGCAACGCTTGTATTATTATCGGCGATTTTAACAGGCTGTGGTGTATATGATAAAATCGGTCAATTTGCAGGAGCGGGATCGGCTGTACCAGTTACTGGGTTTGCGAATTCTATGGCAAGCGCTGCGCTAGAACATAAGAGTGAAGGAATTGTGCTTGGTGTTGCTACAAATATGTTTAAGCTTGCGGGAAGTGTTATCGTTTTTGGAGTCGTTGGTGCATACATTATTGGGTTAATAAGATATACTTTTAACATTTTGATGTCTTAAAGGAGGGGTAGTATGAGGTTGACAGGAAAACAAACGTGGGTATTTCAAAATGATATTTATGTAAATGCAACCGGTACTGCTGTTGGTCCGAAAGAAGCTGAAGGCCCTCTTGGAAAGGATTTTGATATTTCATATGATGATTTACATTGCGGAGAGGAAAACTGGGAACTTGCTGAACGAAGATTAATGTCAGATTCGATTCAACAAGTCGTGCAAAAAGGAAATGTAGAAACATCACAAATTGATTTCTTTTTAGCGGGTGATTTATTAAATCAAACAGTGACAGCAAATTATGTTGCACGTAAATGGGGGATTCCTTTTTTAGGAATGTTTAGTGCCTGTGCGACTTCGATGGAGACTTTAGCGGTCGGGTCAGCCTTTATAGACGGTGGATTCGCAAATCGTGTTTTAGCGACGGTAAGTAGTCATAATGCAACGGCTGAAAGACAGTTTCGTTATCCAACAGAGTATGGAGGACAAAAACCAGGAACAGCAAATTCCACTGTTACAGGTGCAGGATCCATATTAATTAGTAAAGAAAAAAGCGCCATTAAAATTACGGCAGCTACGATTGGAAAAGTGCAAGATTTAGGAATTACGAATCCTTTAGATATGGGATCGGCAATGGCGCCGGCTGCTGCTCATACAATTCAACAACATTTTGAAGATTTGAAGAGAAGTGCAGCTGATTACGACTTAATTGTTACCGGTGATTTATCAGCTGTTGGAACACCAATCGCGAAACAACTTTTATTGGAAGAAGGTTATGATCTTGGGCATATATATAATGATTGCGGATTAATGATCTATGATTCCGATCAAGAAGAAGTATTTGCAGGTGGTAGTGGCTGTGCTTGTTCGGCTGTTGTCACATATGGTCATTTATTAAGCGAGATGCAAAAAGGGAATTTACAACGAATTTTTGTCGTTGCTACTGGTGCGCTATTAAGCCCAATGATGATGCAACAGAAAGAAACAATTCCAACAATTGCACATGGTGTCGTATTTGAGAGAGTGAAGGGAGAGTGAATTGTGGATTTTATATATGCATTTCTTGTAGGAGGCGCTATTTGTGTAATTGGACAGGTATTGTTAGATTTTGCAAAGTTAACACCAGCCCATTTAATGGCTACCTTTGTAGTCATAGGAGCAGTTTTAGATGGATTCGGATTGTACGATAAGCTTATAAAGTTTGCTGGTGCTGGGGCGACAGTTCCTATTACAAGTTTTGGACATTCTCTATTACATGGGGCCATGCATGCGGCAGAAAAACACGGATATATAGGGATTGGTATGGGTATGTTTAGTTTAACGTCTGCAGGCATTTCTGCAGCGATATTATTTTCATTTTTTGTAGCACTTATATGTAAACCGAAAGGATAAATCAAATGAGACGAAGGGTTGTTTTGGTCACAGATGGAGATGAATATGCAAAGCGAACAATTGAGCTTTTAACGAAGGAATTTGGGGGAAGGTGTATTTCAGCATCACAAAGTAATCCAACCAAATTGACAGGGAAGAAAGTTGTTGAGCTTATTATGCAAACGCCATATGACCCTGTATTTGTCATGTTTGATGACAGTGGATTTATTGGAGAAGGATCTGGTGAAAAGGCTTTAAAATATGTAGCCACACATAAACAAATTGATGTACTGGGGATTTTGGCAGTAGCGTCTAATACACATCATTGGGAATGGGCCCGTGTAGATGTAAGTGTAGATCGGAATGGGAATTTAACCGAATACGGTGTTGATAAATTTGGACTTCCAGATGGTGAAATTGGCAGAATTAGCGGAGATACAATTTATTGTTTAGATGATTTGAATGTTCCTATCATTGTGGGAGTTGGTGATATCGGTAAGATGTGTGGAAACGATGAATGGGAGAGAGGATCACCAATTACTAAAAAAGCAATTCAGTTAATTTTGGAAAGGAGTGGATTTTATGACGAAGCCTAAAAAAGTGGATATCCCTATTTCATCTTTTTTAAGTGATAATGAAAATTATTTAAAGCAAACAGCTGGATTAGGGGTTACATACGATGTTGGCATACGTAAATTTCAAATTTTAAATAAAGAAATTGGTGTGTTGTTTGTAAATGGACTTTGTGATACGAATTATATTATCCCTATTTTAGAAGAAGCGGTGGATACAAATGAAATAAGGGATGTAGAAGAAGATACAGTGAAGCTTTTAGAGAATCGATTAATTCATCAGCAAGTAAGTAAAGTGAAAACGATGGATGAGGTAATGCTCCAAGTATTATCAGGACTCATCATTATATTTGTAGAAGGTGAAACGGAAGCGTTTGCGATAGATGTTCGTAGTTATCCGGGCCGGACGCCGACAGAACCAGATACAGAAAAGGTAGTACGTGGTGCAAGGGATGGATTTGTGGAAAATATCGTTGTAAATACGGCTTTAATTCGTAGAAGAATACGTGATCCACGTCTTCGAAATGAAATGATTCGAGTAGGAGATAGATCACAAACGGATATTTGTATTACATATGTACAAGATGTTGCAAATCCGGATTTAGTTAAGATTATAAAACAAGAATTAAATAACATTGAAGTAGACGGGATTACGATGGCGGATAAAACGATAGAGGAATTTGTAGTTAAACAAGGCTATAATCCTTTCCCGCTTATTCGATACACAGAAAGACCAGATGTAGCGGCAAATCATCTACTAGAAGGACACGTATTAGTACTTGTGGACACATCACCAAGTGCTATGATTACACCGACAACATATTTTCATCATTTACAACATGCAGAAGAGTTTAGACAAAATCCAGCTGTAGGTACATTTTTACGTTGGGTACGTTTTTTAGGTGTTATATTTTCGCTGTTCTTATTACCATTTTGGTTAGTTTTTGTATTTGATCCAACTCTTTTACCAGAAAGTCTTGCTTTCATTGGACCAAACAAGATGACGCATTTACCAATTTTATTACAAATTTTGATGGCTGAAATTGGACTTGAATTTTTAAGGATGGCTGCCATTCATACACCGACATCATTATCATCTGCAGCAGGATTAATTTCTGCCATATTAATTGGGCAAATTGCCATTGATGTAGGTTTGTTCGTGCCAGAAGTAATTTTATATGTAGCAGTTTCTATGATTGGAGCATATGCAACACCGAGTTATGAACTAGGGCTTGGGAATAAAATCGGGAAGCTCTTTGTCATTATTTTGACAGGTATATTTCATGAAATGGGATTTGTAGTTGGAATGACGATATTAATTTTATTTTTAACGTCTATAAAAAGTTTACAAACACCGTATTTATGGCCGTTTTTACCATTTGATTGGGGAGCATTAACAAAAATTCTACTCCGTCCAACGATGTCTAGTTTAAAAGTACGCCCAAGTATTGTAAAACCTCAAAATGTAAGAAGACAAAAATAAACGGGATTATACACCCGTTTATTTTTTTAGTAAAAATTTATTGTTTTTTAACAAAAATCAAACATTTTTTGTGTACACTTAGAGTAGACATTGTGTATGGAAGGGGAAGAGGACATGATTAAATTATTTGTAAGTGATTTAGATGACACGCTCGTTTACAATGTGAATCATATGCAAAAAGAAGATGAACGGGCACTTTGTTGGTTAGCTGAAAAAGGGACAAATATTTGCTTTGCCTCTGGCCGCTTTACTCATCGAATTGATGAAGTTGTAAATAGGTTTGCATTCCCGTATTACACAACTAGTTTAAATGGAGCAACGATGTTACTGCCGGATGGAAAAATATTTCATGAATCAAATTTTGAAGATGGGATTGCCCAGGAAATATATCGATATATCCATAAAAAGGGACTAGCAGATATTGTTTGTGCAAATGAGCAGCGATATACAAAAAGAAAGAATGAACATCATCATAATTTTGAAACGTATATGGGCGTGCATATTGCTGAGATAGAAGCATTAGAAGAAGAATTTGGTAAGACTGTACATCCTGCGAAATTATTTGTTTTTGGGGAAGAAGAGACAATTGTAGCATTAGATCAAGAATTACGAGATACATTTCAGGGCGAAGCGGAAGTGTTTATGTCTGGTAAACGCTATGTTGACATTATGCCGAGGGGAGTAAGTAAAGGGAGTGCTTTAAGGCGACTAATGGAACATTTGCAAATTGAAGCAAATGAAGTCGCATGCATTGGAGATTCTTTCAATGATATTTCTATGTTTGAAGTAACCCCGCATTCATTTACTCTACATCATGCTCATCCATATGTGAAGCAGAAGGCAAATCATATTGTTCGTTCGGTTGAAGAAGCTGTTATGAAACTACCGTTACTCGTATAAAAAAAGAAGCTCGTCACTGACGAGCTTCTTTTTTACTTGAATAACGATTTAACAAAATCAATGATACTTGAGAAGAAATCTTTCACTTTATCTAGGAAACTTTGCCCTTCTTCAGATCCTAAAAAGGCAGAAACATGTTCTTTTGCTTTATTTAACTGACTGCCAACTTGATTCCAATCGATATTAAGATTTTTCATTTTATCAAATAGCGCAACTAAGTTATCTAGCTGTTCATCCGTTAATGTAATACCAAGTTGATCCGCAATTTTTTTAATTAATGAACGTAAATCTTCAGTCGTTTTTGGCTGTTCTTTGGCAATTTCTTCTTTAATTTTTGCAACAAGTTGAACTGCTTTTTCTTCACCAATTTTATCGCCGAGCTGGGCTGTTTGCACCATTTCTTCATTGGCTACTTTTTTTACTTCCTCAGGAATTGCTTTGTTCGATGTTGTTTCATAGGCTTTCATTAAACCAGTTAAAGCAGCGGTTCCTGAAACTTTAAATGGTGCAGTAATTTGAATTTCTGCATCTTTCACACCTGCTGTAATAAGTGCGTTTGTGTACATTGCATCTGTTATCGAATTAATATTTTTTGAGCGTACAATAAGGCCAGATCCTGGCTTTGTGTATGTGATCATAGAAGAGGAAATTGCTCTCGTACCAATTTGTGCTTTTGGAACAATTCCTTCTAGAAATTTATGTTCTTCCGCATTAGACACAGTTATGATTGTAGCATCTTTTGGTGCTTTCATTTCTTTTAACAGATCTTGTTTTTGTTGTTCAGACAAGTTTTCTCCTAGTGTAACAATTGATTCTCCTTCGATGATGTCTGCAAACGAAGCTGTTGGCATCATAAATACCGTTACAGCTAATAGCAGAGCTAGTAATTTCGTTTTCACGAAAAATCGCTCCCTTTCTCTTTCTAAAATTTTCGGGCAACACAGTTATTATAGTATATATTTTTTATTTGTCACCTAGCTTTTTCCACATTTCAAAAAAGAAGTATGTAGATTGTCGGATTCTTTTTGTTTCTAGTCACGAATGTGGTAATATAGTGCTGAGATAGTTGAAAGGAGACATATACATATGAAAACTTTAGGATACATATTAATGGAAAATGGTGAAAAAATCGATTTAGAATTTTTCCCAGAAGAGGCACCAAAAACAGTAGAAAACTTTAAAAAACTAGCAGAGCAAGGATTTTATGATGGTGTGACATTCCACCGCGTTATTCCTGGCTTCGTAAGCCAAGGTGGAGATCCAACAGGAACAGGTGCGGGTGGACCAGGTTACTCTATCCCATGTGAAACTGATGGAAATCCTCATAGACACCTTGTAGGATCACTTTCTATGGCTCATGCTGGCCGTAATACAGGCGGTAGCCAATTCTTTGTTGTTCATGAGCCACAACCGCATTTAGATGGTGTACATACTGTATTCGGTAAAGCAACAAGCGGTATCGAAACAGTATTAAACATGCGTCAAGGCGATGTAATGAAAGAAGTTAAAGTTTGGGAAGAATAAGTTAATGGGAAAAGAGAGCGATTGCTCTCTTTTTTGTTTTTAGTAGGAATGGGTATTTCGTTTACAGTACATGATACAAGTAGTACTGTTATTGTAGTGAAAATATGTCGCGTATGAGAACAAAATTTTAACAAATTACATAGAATACATTAGATTACATGCTTCAATAAATATTTTTTATTACATTCATTTTGCTAGAATTCATTTGCTCTCAGGTGATGCACATTGAAGTGATAAGGAGCGGTAGATGTTTCTTTTCGCTTTCATATAACAACGTTTCTCCTTCTATCTACTTAGAAAAAATAGTACTGAAACATATATTTGACTTTCTTCTTTTCGCTTTGTATGATTATCAAGTTGTTTTAAGCCCTTCTCACTCTGTTGAAAATATTGTAAAATGAATGTGATATGAAAAGAGTGGTTGAGGGGATTAATAGTTTGTAACTTTTGTAAGAAGGGATAAGGGTTATGTTAATTCGTTTTAAAAAAAGTTATGAAAAGATTGCAATGGGGCTTCTTTCATTTATGCCAACGGAAAAAGATGTGAAAACATTACAATTGACTATGAAAGATTATGAAGCAAAGGATGATTGGCAATTGTATTTGTGGAAACAAAATGAAGATTTTGTTGGGATAATGGGGATTGTAAAAAAAGAGAATCAAGTTTTGGAAATTCAGCATTTGAGTGTGAACCCATCTCACCGTCATATGGGTATTGGGACGAGGATGGTACAAGAGTTAAAGAGTAAATTTCTTGAGTTTACAATTTGCGGAAATGAGCAAACAGCAAGTTTTTGCAAAAAGTGTAAAGGGCTTGAACAAAATATACATTCGTGAAAGCAGAGATAAGTAGTTTATTATCTCTGCTTTCTTTTTTGTAATTGCTCATTTCGTTCAGTAATGACTTCTGTTCGATCACGTAATGTGTGCTTATGTATTATATAGTCACTACAAGTAGTATTTACGTCTTTCCAAGGGAGGTTTTGTTTCTGACATAATTCCATGCAGTGCTTTTCTAATGCTGTATCTGTTAATGGTAAAAATAACGATGTGAAATGTTCTTCTTTCTGTATAGATTGCAATCTATCCTTGAGTAAGACTAGAAGTTGGGTGGCATTTATTCCTAAACGTAGTAAAGGTGTACTGTTTTTTTCTAAAATCGTTATGGCGCTTTTCATCATCTTCTCTGCACCATTCCAGTTAGAGCGTCTTTGATGGTATAAAGAAACTGCAATTTGAATGAGACCTACTAAATAATGATCACGATCTCCTCTGGGCTTTTCCTTCCAATATTCTTCCAGTATTTCGTGGCATTCAAAATAATCATAATCTCCGTGAAAATGAATTAAAAATTGTATGTATTCGGTAGGATACATGTTTTTCACCCCTGTTTAACGGTTATAACTACAAGTGTATCATAGAAATATGAACAATAAACGACTAGGGAATTTCCCCTAGTCGTTATTGTTCATATTAGCAGAAGCAAGCTGCCCCTACAATAATTAGTAAAATAAACAATACAACAAGTAATGCGAACCCACCGCTAAAACCGCAATCAACGTGACCCATAGTTTTTTGACCTCCTACATTGTTCTTACTACACTGTTATCATATGAAGCGGTGGGCATGATGACATAGGCATCGGTCTATTTTTAATTAAATTTCTTAAAAAGGTTGGATAGAACATGAGTATGCTCTATACTTATGTTGTTATAGAAAAAATGTGGTGGGATGCTTTGTGCAGTATAATTTTAAAGTAGAGGCTTTTGAAGGGCCTTTAGATTTATTGTTACATTTAATACATCGTTATGAAATTGACATATATAATATTCCTGTAGCGGAAATTACAGAGCAATATTTATCTTATGTTCATACGATGAAAGAACTACAATTAGATGTTGCAAGTGAGTATTTAGTAATGGCTGCGACTTTATTACAAATTAAAAGTAAAATGTTGTTGCCGAAACATGAAGAAGATGTACTTGATAACGGTGATGACTTTATAGATGATCCTCGTCAAGAATTGATGGAGAGGTTAATTGAATATAAGAAATATAAGCAAGTTGCTACTGAGCTAAAAGAAAGAGAACAAGAAAGAGCACAGCTATATACACGTCCGCCAATTGATTTTACATCATTGCAACAAGAAGAGGAGACAAACTTGCCTCTTGATGTTACGTTATATGATATGCTAGCGGCATTCCAAAAATTAATACGCCGTAAAAAAGCAAAGAAACCTGTAACAACACGTATTACTCGTCAAGAAATACCAATTGAACAGCGCATGACTGATATTTTAAAACAGTTAGAAATACAAGGTGGTCGTCAAAGTTTTTATGATTTGTTTGTTGATGACGAACGGGAAATAATGGTTGTAACATTTTTAGCGGTTCTTGAGCTTATGAAAAATCAACAAATCATAATTGAACAAGAACATAATTTTGATGAAATTTTCGTATCAAGCTCTACTAAATCTGCATAGATTTAGTATGGGAAATGGGATGGAAATATGATATCTCATGCTAGGTTTGAATGTATCGTTTGGAACAAGAGAAAAAATATTGAACCGAACGCATTGATTGTGATTCGGTTTTTTGATGTGTATTTTTATGGAGAAAATAGAAGGAAGGAGCTCGTAAAATGGATAGAAAAGAACAAAAATCAATCATTGAAGGGCTTTTATTTGTTTCTGGTGATGAAGGGATTTATCCAGAACAAATAGCGAAAGTTCTTGAAATTGAAGGAAACGAAGTAATCGATATTTTAGAAGAAATGCAAAAAGAATGTGAAGGTGCACACCGCGGTTTGCAAATTGTACAGTATGCAAAAGTATATCGTTTTGCTACAAAGAAAGAACATGCCTCGTACTATCAAAAATTAATAGATATCCCAACAGCTGCTTCACTCTCTCAGGCTGCTCTAGAAACGTTAGCGATTGTGGCATATCGTCAACCGATTACAAGGACTGAAATGGAAGAGATTAGAGGGGTAAAAACCGATAAGGCGTTACAAACGTTAGTTTCACATTTACTTATAAAAGAAATGGGCAGAGCAGAAGGACCAGGGCGCCCTATTTTATATGGAACAACGAAAGAATTTTTGGACACATTTGGACTAAAAACATTAGATGATTTACCGGCACTTTCTGAAGAGAATGAACAAATGAATGAAGCAGATTTATTCTTTGGTTCTTTACAGGAGATATCGAAATAAAAGCTTAGCATTTTGCTAAGCTTTTTTTGTATATCAATTATATACCGTGCCATACTAATTGAAAAAAAGGAGACGAGTTATGAGAGGTATGCGAAGTATTTTATTGTTAGTTTCTGTTTTGTTATGCTTTTCTTTAAATAGTGCATCGGCCGAAAGATATATGATGTCTATTCATACCGCGTCTCCTTTACATATACAGCGTCAACATTTTGGTAAAATGAAAGTGAGTTTTTTAAAAGTTGGGCAAGGTGACGCAACACTTATTACATTGCCAAATGGACAAACGATGTTAATTGACGGGGGACCTTATGAAGCCGGTGAGGTTATCATTCAAAAACTAATCGAAAAAGGGATTAATCATTTAGATGTTATCGTCAGTACGCATCCTGATATGGATCACATTGGAGGATTGATTCCGATTGTAGAGCAAATGCCGGTATCACTTATATTAGATAGTGGAAAAACGTATAGTTCTTTTACGTATCACACATACCGGAATCATATTAAAAAAAGAGGAATTCCTTTCGTTTCGGTAAAAGAGGGACAATACATACCACTAGATCCGCATGTTTCCATACAAGTATTAAACAATGGGAAATCAAAAGATGAAAATAATGAATCTTCAATTGTGTTAAAGGTAAGATACGGAAAAGCGGATTTTTTACTAATGGGTGACGCTGATGTGCGGACCGAAACTGAAATATTAAAGCAATTTGATGTACATGCAGATGTGTTAAAGGTGGGACATCATGGCTCATATACTTCAACAAGTGAAATGTTTATAAAAAAAGTAGAGCCACAGTTCGCAATACTTTCATATGGAAGCAGAAATCCGTATGGGCATCCGCACCAAAGTGTAGTGAGACGCTTAAACCGACATGGTATAATGATATATGGAACAAATAAACGTACAGTAGAAATGGAAACAGATGGCGAGCATATTACAATTGGCACTAGTGGATTAATGCCATTACTTAAATGAGTAATAGGATACGAGGATATTCCCCCTTTTTGGAAAACTGAATAACATATATTATAATTGCGAGAGATGCAATAAGTATCCTTTTTGTTAAACAAAAAGGAAATTTTATTCGAATGTCTAGACAACTACTCGTGCATATATTAAGATGGAATTAGGCGAATAAGGTAATAATAACAAGTAGGTATTTCATGGGAAAGGATCGATGAAAATGAAAACGCAAGTTGTCATCAATGCCAAAATTTATACAGGTCAAGAAGTAGTGGAAAACGGATTTATTCGTTACGCAGAAACAATTAAAGAAATTGGTTTGATGGCTCAATATGTATCACAAGAAAATGAAGCGGTTTTAGATGCGGCAGGGAAGATTGTGATTCCAGGTATGATCGATGTTCATATTCATGGTGGATACGATATTGATGCGATGGATGCAAATAGCGATGGGTTAGTAACTCTAGGTAAAGAAATGTTAAAAGAAGGAGTTACAACTTACTTCCCAACAACAATGACACAATCTCCAGAAGCAATCGAAGCGGCACTACATGCTGCGAAGGAAGCGAAAGAAAAAGGAGCACATTTCGAATATATTCACTTAGAAGGACCGTATGTTTCAAAAAAACGTGCAGGTGCACAACCACTTGAACATATTGTTCCTGCGAATATTGAACAATTTAAACAATGGCAGGAAGCAAGCGGGAATCTAATTAAATTAGTAACATATGCACCTGAAGAAGAAGGTGCGTTAGAGTTTGAGCAGTATCTTGCTGAAACTGGTGTTGTTGGCACAATGGGACATACAGATGCAATTGATGCGCAACTAAAAAATAGAAACATTACACATGCAACGCATTTATACAATCAAATGCGTGGATTACATCACCGTGAACCAGGGGTTGTTGGTCATGTGTTATTAAATCCAGATGTAATGGTTGAAGTAATTACAGATGGTATTCATATTCACCCTGATATGGTGAAATTAGCATATAAATTAAAAGGACCGAAAAAGGTAAGTGTTATTACTGACGCAATGCGTGCAAAAGGTCTTGAAGATGGATTATATGAGCTTGGCGGACAGCCAGTACATGTAAAAGATGGTAGTGCTCGATTAGAAGATGGAACGTTAGCTGGTAGTATTCTAAAAATGGATCAAGCTTTCCGAAATGTAATTGAATTTACAGGTTGTTCAATCGAAGATGCAGTACTAATGACATCAGTTAACCAAGCAGAAGAGTTTGGATTAAATCATAAAGGTGCATTAGCGGTAGGAAAAGATGCAGACTTTGTTGTGATGAATGAAGATTTACATGTATATGATACAGTTCGTTTAGGAATTCATATGAAGGAAGGGAAGTAATTAAATGAATATTCTTGTTGTAAAAACCCCAGAAGAACTAGCAGAAGCAGGTTATAAATTAATTGAAGAAGTAGTAAAAACAAAAGAAAACCCAACATTAGGAATGGCTACAGGAAGCTCTCCATTAGGTATTTATGCAGAAATGCGAAAAAATAAACTTGATACAAGCCATGTAACCACTGTAAACTTAGATGAGTACGTAAATTTACCACATGAAGATAAAAACAGCTATCACTATTTCATGCAAGAACAGTTGTTTGATCATCTTCCATTTAAACAAACTTATGTACCAAACGGGATGGCAAGTGATTTAGAGGAAGAGTGCAAACGTTACGAGGGCATTCTAGCTGCTAACCCAGTTGACCTACAGATTCTTGGAATCGGTGAAAACGGTCACATCGGATTTAACGAACCAGGAACACTGTTTAATTCTCCAACAAACATTGTTGAATTAACAGAATCTACACGCCAAGCAAACCTTCGCTTCTTCGAAAAAGAAGAAGATGTGCCAACTCATGCGATTACAATGGGAATCGGAAGCATTATGAAAGCGAAACAAATTCTACTTGTTGCTATGGGTTCTAAAAAGGCAGAAGCTATTAAAGAATTATTGCAAGGTGAATATAGTGAAGCGTGTCCTGCTACAGTTTTACAACGTCATCCGAATGTAACCGTAATCGCTGATCAAGAAGCTCTATCTTTATGCAGTGAGGCGATTGCTGATGAACATCGACAAGTATTCACCATTTCCGATCTATTATCAGATTCAAGAGTGGGTGAAACAGCTAATTGAGGACGGCGAATGGAAGCCGGGAGATAAAATCCCATCTGAGAATGAACTTTGCGATAAGTTCGAAGTGAGTCGTATGACAATCAGACAGGCGATTAATAATTTAGTGGAACAAGGTTATTTATATCGGAAACGTGGAATTGGTACGTTTGTCCAACTTCCGAAAGTGGAACAAAAATTGCAAGGAATGACGGGATTCACAGAAGATATGATTTCTCGTGGGATGAATCCAAGTAGTCAATTACTTAGTTTCCGCCTAGTTCCAGCTACTGCGAAAATAGCAGACCGGTTGAGAATACAGGAGGGAGAGTCGGTTTATGAAGTGAGGCGTATTCGCTTAGCTGATGATGAACCGATTGCTTTTGAGACGACATATTTGTCGCCAGCTCTTGTAAAAGATATTAACGAAGAAATATTGCAACAGTCTTTATATGAACATTTAGAGAAAAAACTGGGCTTTAAACTTGTTAGCGCTACTCAATCAATTGAAGCTTCAATTGCAACAGATAATGAAGCTGAACATCTGCATATTCCTAAAAAGGCGCCGGTTCTTGTAATGCGTCAATGGTCATATTCAGAAGGTGAAGTACCGTTAGAGTATGTGAAATGTATTTATCGTGGGGATCGTTATAAGTTTATTACAAACATCGCACGTAACAAATAATATATTTCAGTTTGTGAAGTACAGTTAATGTCAAATTGTTGAACATGTAAAGAAAAAATACGACTCATCCTTATAAGGAGTGAGTCGTATTTTTATTATGAGCAATTACGTGGTTAACAGCATCTTTAACTGTATTTACTACATAGTGAGCGTGTTCTTTTACTGCGTCATCTGCTTGAGACATAGCAAAACTGTGAGGAGTTAAAGAAAACATTGGAATATCGTTATAAGAATCCCCTATGCAAGCAATTTCCTCTGGTTGTATTTGAAATTCTTGTAATAAAACAGAAATAGCAGAACCTTTACTAATATTAGGTGGCATTACATCTAAACATTGTTCTGCTGAAATGAATGTACTAACTTTTCCATGGAATTTTTCATCAATTTTTTTCTGAAGGAGTTGTAAGCTTTCCTTTGTTCCGCCAACAGAGATTTTATTTGGGAAAATTGTATCATCAATTTTCTGTAATAGATGCGGTTCTTCAACAGAAGTCATCGTTACTTGTTGTTCAAGCTCATGAATAAACGGCGTCTTCTCTTCAATGTAATAATTATGCTCATCACTTACATAACGAAAATAAGGATCTTCATTTGTCATTGCTAACAGGTCAGGTAGAATACTCGAATCGAATGTTGCGGATAATAGTTGCTTGTTTTCATGTGTATACACGAAAACACCATTTACACTAATACGATGGAAATTTGTATTTACAGCTTTCATTAAGTCTGCAATTTCATTATCTAGTCGACCAGAAGCGAAACAAAGAATAACATTTTGCTCAGCAAGACTACGAAGTGCTACAATATCCTGTTCGTCAATTAACCCTCCGTGTTGCATCATTGTACCATCGATATCACTTACAAACATTTTAATCATGTTGTTATCCCCTTTCTATGTACAGTTGCTCTTACATTATACGCATCATATATAAACATGTCTAAAAAACGAATTTTTATGAAATGGTAGATGTTTTACATTGACGACAAAGAAGAATATTCTGTAACATAAAAGCAGGCTATTTAAGTACTAGGGTGGTGTTATATGAGTAATTATCTAGAAATTAAAAAAGTTTTAAATAATAATGTCATCATTGCTAGCCATCCTGAACATGAGGAAGTAGTAGTGATTGGTAAAGGAATTGGATTTGGGAAAAAAGCGAAAGACGTATTGGAGCAAGAACAAATTGAAAAAATGTTTGTTTTAAAAAATGAACGTGATCGTGAACAATACAAACTGTTAGTGCCGCATGTAAGCGAAAAATTAATTGAATTAATGAATGACATTATGTTCTACATTCAAGAGAAAGCAAAATCACCATTGAACGAACATATTCATATCGCTTTAACAGATCATATTTCTTTTGCGATTAAGCGGTTAAAACAAGGACTTACAATTGATAATCCTTTTTTAGTTGAAACGAAAATGCTCTATCCAGAGGAATATGAAATTGCTGAAGGTGTTGTAGACCTTTTAAATTCTCGTTTGCAAATTACATTGCCAGAAGGAGAAGTTGGTTTTATTGCACTTCATATTTACAGTTCGCTTACAAATTCAGATTTATCTTCAGTTAATCAAAACTCCCGTCTCATTGCACAACTTGTATCTTTAATTGAGACAAACTTACAAATTACATTAGACCAAGAAAGTATCCACTATTTACGCCTTATCCGTCATTTACAATATGCGATTGAGCGGGTGAAAAAAGGGGAGAAAGTAGAGGAATCACAAAGTTTTGCTGATTTATTAAAGGCGGAATATCCTGCCTGTTATAATTTAGCTTGGAAACTAGTTAAGGTCATGCAAAAAGAATTGCAACTTCCTGTGTATGAAGCAGAGAGCATATATTTAACGATGCACCTGCAGCGCTTAGTGAAAGCAGAGCATGTGTAAAAAGACATATATTTTTGTCTAAAATGAAAACGTTAAAAAAAATCATTGAATCGCTTACAATAGTTATGTATAATAACTATTGCAAAGTTATACAAATTTCGACAAACACATTAAGGTAAGTAGCGAAAACGTTTGCCTTAATTATAGTGAACTTATACGTAAACCTATTTTTGACACGTGTTACTGATTCGATCAGGCATGAGTGGAGAAAAGTAAGGAATGTAAGCTTGAGAAAGGGATATACTACCCTTTGTATAGCTATCGTTCTATCTTTTTTTCCTCATGTCTTTTTGGCGTTTGTCGGAAGGTATCAATATAGATAAGAGAGGAAGGGTTTCCATGTTTAAGAAGATCTTTGGTGTTCTTCAAAAAGTCGGAAAAGCGTTAATGCTTCCAGTAGCGATTTTACCGGCAGCAGGTATTTTACTTGGATTTGGTAATGCATTTCAAAATCCACAGTTAACAAATGTTATTCCTGCTTTAAAAGCAGACTGGTTCGTAATGGTAGCAAAAATTATGGAACAATCTGGTGATATTATTTTCGCTAACCTTGCATTATTATTCGCAGTTGGGGTAGCAATTGGTTTAGCTGGTGGAGACGGAGTAGCTGGTTTAGCAGCATTCGTCGGCTACTTAATTATGAACAAAACGATGAGTGTGTTCTTAGAAGTAGATAAGCTAGTAAAAGTAACAAGTTCTGGAGCAGACCCAGTAAAAATTGGATTTGCTGATCCAGCATATGCAAATGTATTAGGAATTCCAACGCTACAAACTGGAGTGTTTGGTGGTATTATTGTCGGTATAGTAGCGGCATATTGCTACAATAAATACTTCAACATTGAATTACCATCATACTTAGGTTTCTTCGCAGGTAAGCGTTTCGTACCGATCGCAACTGCAACATTCTCTTTAGTAGTAGGTATTATCATGTGCTTCGTTTGGCCATACATTCAAGGTGGCTTAAATACGTTCTCACATCAAATGATTGATGCAAATAGAACGATCGCAGCATTTATTTTCGGTTTAATTGAACGTTCATTAATCCCATTTGGATTACATCATATTTTCTATTCACCGTTCTGGTTCGAATTCGGTCAGTACACAAATGCAGCTGGCGAATTAATCCGTGGTGACCAAAAAATCTTTATGGCACAGTTAAAAGACGGCGTAGAATTAACAGCAGGTACATTTACAACTGGTAAGTATCCGTTCATGATGTTCGGTCTTCCAGCAGCAGCGTTAGCAATGTACCATGAAGCACGTCCAGAAAACAAAAAATTAGCAGCTGGTATTTTAGGTTCTGCTGCATTAACATCTTTCTTAACAGGTATTACAGAACCACTTGAATTTTCATTCTTATTCGTAGCACCAGTATTATTCGGAATTCACGCCGTATTCGCTGGTCTATCATTTATGACAATGCAAATTTTAGGTGTTAAAATTGGTATGACATTCTCTGGTGGTTTAATCGACTTTATGTTATTCGGTGTATTACCAGGCCGTACAGCATGGTGGTGGGTAATTGTTGTTGGTCTTGTACTAGCAGTTATTTACTACTTCGGATTCCGCTTCGCAATCCGTAAATGGAATTTAAAAACACCTGGTCGTGAAGTAGCAAATGCTAATGAAGGTGCAGGAAAAGCAGAAGCTGGTGAACTTCCTCGTGAAGTATTAGTTGCACTTGGTGGTAAAGAAAACATTGCTTCTTTAGACGCTTGTATTACTCGTTTACGTGTTCAAGTTAACGAACAAAAGAATGTAAACAAAGATCGCTTAAAAGAGCTTGGAGCAGCTGGTGTACTTGAAGTTGGAAATAACATTCAAGCTATTTTCGGACCGAAATCTGACACGTTAAAATCACAAATTCATGATATTATGTCAGGTCGTACACCTCATGTTGAAAAAGAAGAGCCTGTAAAAGTAGAAGAAGCTCCTCAGCAAGTTGATGAAAACGAAACAATCGTTTCACCAATTGAAGGAAAAATCTTACCGATTACAGAAGTACCTGATCAAGTATTCTCAGGAAAAATGATGGGAGACGGATTTGCAATCGAGCCAACAGAAGGAACAGTAGTTTCTCCAGTTAACGGTGAGATCGTTAATGTATTCCCTACAAAGCATGCAATTGGTATTCAATCTGAAGGCGGAAAAGAAATTTTAATCCACTTCGGTATTGATACTGTAAAATTAAATGGTGAAGGTTTTGAAGCGCTTGTAGCACAAGGCGACAAAGTGAAACAAGGACAACCATTATTAAAAGTAGATCTTGCATTTGTAAAAGAAAATGCACCATCTATCATTACACCAATTGTCTTTACGAATTTACAACAAGGACAACAAGTCGAATTGAAAAAAGATGGAAATGTTAAGAAGGGCGAAAACGCAATTATTGACATTCAGTAGGAATTTGACGCAAAATGTTTATAATTATAATAGGCGATGTGGTTGACCGAACATCGCCTATTATATACAATAGATGATGTAGTACTCACATCTATACAACTAAAAAATACTGTAATTTAAAGGAGATAAATTATCATGGAAAAAATCTTTAAAGTAACTAGCGACTCAGGAATTCATGCTCGTCCAGCAACTCTACTTGTAAACACTGCAAGCAAATTTGGTTCTGACATTAACTTAGAGTATAACGGAAAGAACGTTAACTTAAAATCAATCATGGGCGTTATGTCTTTAGGCATTCAACAAAACGCAGAAATTAAAATCACTGCAAATGGTGATGATGCAGCTCAAGCACTAGCAGCTATCGAAGAAACTATGAAAAACGAAGGATTAGGAGAATAATGACTCTTAACATTCAAGGGATCGCTGCATCAAGTGGGATTGCTATTGCAAAGGCTTTCAGACTTGAGAATCCTGAATTTAACATTGAAAAGAAATCAATTACAAACGAAGCTGCTGAAATTGCACGCTTAGACGCTGCGCTTGAGAAAGCAAAAACTGAATTAGAAGCAATTAAGGACCACGCTTTTGCTGAGCTGGGTGCTGATAAAGCTGCGATCTTTGAAGCACATTTATTAGTATTAAATGATCCAGAACTAGTAAACCCAGTAAAAGATAAAGTAAATAGCGAAAAAGTAAATGCTGAATTTGCAATGGATGAAGTTGCATCAATGTTTATTTCTATGTTTGAAAACATGGATAACGAATATATGAAAGAACGTGCTGCGGACATTCGTGACGTAACAAAACGCGTTCTTGCACATTTACTAGGAATTAACTTCTCAAACCCTGGTACAATTTCTGAAGAAGTAATCATCATTGCTGAAGATTTAACACCATCTGATACAGCTCAGTTAAACCGTAAGTATGCAAAAGGTTTTACAACTGATATCGGTGGACGTACATCTCACTCTGCAATTATGGCTCGTTCTATGGAAATTCCAGCTGTTGTTGGTACGAAAGTTGTTATGGAGAAAATCCAAAACGGCGATATCGTAATCATCGACGGTTTAGATGGAGAAGTAATTGTAAATCCATCAGAAGAAACTCTTCGTTCTTTTGAAGAAAAGAAAGCGAAATTTGAAGAGCAAAAAACTGAATGGGCAAAATTAAAAGACCAAGCTACTGTAACAAGTGATGGACATCATGTTGAGCTTGTTGCAAATATCGGAACACCAAATGATGTACAAGGTATTATCGATAATGGCGGAGAAGGCGTTGGTTTATACCGCACAGAATTCTTATACATGGGCCGTGACAATCTTCCAACAGAAGAAGAGCAGTTCGAAGCGTATAAAGCAGTTCTTGAAGGTGTAAAAGAAGGTCAACCTGTTGTTGTTCGTACACTTGATATCGGTGGAGATAAAGAGCTTCCATACTTACATTTACCAAAAGAAATGAACCCATTCTTAGGATACCGTGCAATTCGCTTATGTCTTGATGAGCAAGATGTGTTCCGTACACAACTTCGTGCATTACTTCGTGCTAGCGTATACGGTAACTTAAAAATTATGTTCCCAATGATTGCAACTCTTGATGAGTTCCGTCAAGCGAAAGCAATCTTATTAGAAGAGAAAGCGAAACTTGTAGAAGCGGGTACAACTGTTTCTGATTCTATTGAAGTTGGTATGATGGTTGAAATCCCAGCTTCAGCAGTATTAGCAGATCAATTCGCTAAAGAAGTTGATTTCTTCTCTATCGGAACAAATGACTTAATCCAATACACAATGGCTGCAGACCGTATGAACGAACAAGTATCATACTTATACCAACCATATAACCCATCTATTTTACGTCTTGTAAAAATGGTTATCGATGCTGCTCATAAAGAAGGCAAATGGGCTGGTATGTGTGGTGAGATGGCGGGAGATTCACTTGCTATCCCATTATTATTAGGATTAGGTTTAGATGAGTTCAGTATGAGTGCAACATCTATTCTTCCTGCAAGAACACAACTAAGCAAGTTGTCAAAAGCAGAAATGGAAACATTAGCAGAAAAAGCATTAATGATGTCAACTGCTGAAGAAGTTGTTGAACTAGTTAAAAGCATATAATTAATAAAAAAACCTGAGTCGATTTGAAATCGGTCTCAGGTTTTTTCTATGAGAAAAGTAAATCTTATTTTCTTACTATAGAGGATAAGACACAGAACTAGATAGCGATAGCAACGATATCAGTTGGGCATACACGTAAAATACCATTAAAAGTATTACGTTGACGGTTCTTATCATCTTTGTCGTTGTCTTTATCATCTTTATTATTATTGTTACGAGCTAAAGCAGAGAAAAGAGCAACGCCGTTAGCGAAACCTTCAAAAATTACATTGTTGAAAGATCCAATACCTTTAATGCTTAAAAGAGAAAGTTCTGTTCCAACTGAAATGCTAGCAAGTACGTTACATACAGCTGGTTGTTGTGGCTTAACTACTTCTTTCTCTTTTTCACGACGGTCACACTCTCTTTCATGATGATGACAGTCTCTAAAGTTATCACAGCATCCAAATGATCCAAACATAATCCTCATCACCCCCTTCACACTTATAATCTATGTAAGTTCGGTAGTGAGTGACTGGACAGAGAGTGGAATTTTTTCTAGGGGATTTTCTCATTTTAAATGACTAGCTGGGTGTTTACTACGGGATGATGTTTAAAATAGGATAGATATCACAAAAAAATGTAAAGACCACCGAAATGAATGAAATAGGTAGCCTTTACACTTTTTTGCTTTTATATAAAACGATGATATATACAGGAAGAGCTAGGAGTAGTGGTGCAATGGATCTTGCAGTATGTTTTTCTGATTCTAATTGGAACGCTTCTTCTTTAGGAAATTGTAATACTGAAATGTTCGCAGCATCCCCAATAAAATATAGAAGCAGTACAGTTACTATGTAACATAAAAGTGCAATAAAGCTTCCGTATGAACTCAATGAAAATCCCTCTCTTGTTATCTATTTGTTATCATTGTATCATAATTGTAACAAAAACACACGGTTATATTTCAATGCTTTAACAAAATTCGACATGAAACGCCATTTTTGTATATGAAAATAGCATAAAATTTACTATTTTTTTATGTGTAGATGTCGAATTATACATTGTAATATTACGGATGTGTGACAGGATAAAAAAGAAACGAAGGTAATTTCATTACCTTCGTTTCTTTTT
>NZ_BOQB01000174.1 GCF_018332475.1 Bacillus sanguinis
TCCACCAAGAAATCCATCGTTTTTTCATGTTAACACCCCTTACATTTCTTCTCTGTTAAAAGTATATTTTCGTTCGTTACATTTATAATGAAATGACTATAAAATTAGTTTTTATTAACTGTATATCTAACTTGTTTAAAGGTTACCATTTCCCCATCTTTATCATCATCTTCATTCTGTAAAAGCTGAACTCGTGGTTTGTAGTCTGTCCTATGAGCATCCTCGATACCTGTAATATCAAGCTTGTAGGATTCCCCATTCTTTATTTTTTGTTCGAATACTTTTGTATTGGCAACATAAATAAAAGTTACTTTATTTTCATCAATACCTTCAGTCTTAATTTCTAATTCGTTATCTTTTGTTGTAATCGTCGGTGTTAATAATTCAATACTGCCATTTCCAGTTTCTAAAGAATTTTCTACTATAGTTGAACATCCGGATAATATGATTGTGGTGAATAGAAGTATAGCTAATTTCTGTTTCATAACATCCTCCAATTTCAAGTGATTTTTGATTTTGGTATTGCTAGGCTTGTAGTATTTTATGTAAATGTTTAGCTAGCACTCTTTTTAATTGTACCATAATATGTAAAGTGAAACAGGTTATATATCCAATTTATGGAGAAATGAAAGGTTTACTTATTGTTGAGAATTAGTATTTTACAGTAGGTATATTTTTTTTAGAAAGCGGTGTTGCTAAAGGCATTATAAATTAGATGTTCAAATGTAGGATAATGAATTTGTTTTTTATGGAAATTACAATTTTTAAATATTAAAATAAAGATATGGAATAGATGAATTCATTCACTTCGGAGGTAGTTATTTGAATATTAACGAGAAGGCAATTGAAATGTTTGAACAAAATGAATATGAGGAAGCGATGGAACTGTTTCAACGAGCGGTACACGAATCTAGAGGTGTACAATCCCTCAATAATCTTGCTTGGATGTACTTTTATGAGGAAGAGGATAATGATAAAGCTCTTGAATTAATAAAAGAAGTTGTTAAGTTGAATCCTTCCTCATACTTTCCTTATAACATTTTAGGGGACATTTACATAAAACAAGAAAAGTGGGCAGAAGCGAAAGAAGCATTACAAAAATCTATTTCGATTCAACCATCGGATGAAGCATATCACAATGTAGCTGTAGCTCATTATAATCTTGGAGAACTGGAACAAGCTTCGGAATTTTTCTTGCGAGTTGCAGGGGATTCGGACTATATCATGTATAACTATGTAAAATGTTTAATTGATTTAGGACGAACGACAGAAGCGAAAGAGAAGTTAGATGCTTTTAACAGGAAAGCTGATGATTTTGTAGGGGAAATTAATGTAGCAGATTTATATGTTGAATTGAATTGTTATAACGAAGCAATTGAGTGTTTTGAAAAGGGATACAAAGAAGATTGGAAAAGCCCCAATTGGATTGCTAGATTTGTTTATGCTTTATATAAGGCTAATAATTTCTCCCGTATAAATGAAGTTATACGGGAATCTATTGAAGCGAAGACAGCAGAAATAGAAGATGTTCAGAATGAAGAAGTAGAAGAAAACTGGACAGAAAACGATAAGAAAGAGTTAATTGAGGAATATACAGAAGAGAATAATTGTTATAAAACAATGATAGAACGTATCAAATCTGGATATGTTCCAGGGTTGGAATTTGAAACGGATTATATAGGGGGTTGTTATTTATTTGGTTGTAAAAGACATAATCATCTTGAATATGAAGAATAAAAAAAATCGACTGTCAAATATGACGGTCGATTTTTTTATTATAGGTCGTTTGTCTAAAGATACCATCTCGACTTAATTTTGTTAAAGATGTTTCGTATCATTACATAGGTATGTATCCTCTTTAGGGAATCCTTTTTTTATATTTAAAATATGTAGTGAAATAAAACCAATAAGTCCTATTCCGCCGAAAATAAGCCATGGTGTATACATTCCGTTTAAGTTGGATGTAAAAGATGTACCCGTATAATTACCGATGATAAAACCAAATGCAAGTGATAGTTGATAGAATCCGAAGTAAGTAGCTGTATACGATTCGTTACTGTAATTTGCAATAGCGATATCAGCGTTAGGTAATACGAGTGTTTCACCGATTGTAAATAAAATTACACAAATAAATAGCCAGTAGGGGTGTTGAAATAAAGGAATGAGTAAAAAGGAAATGCTCATTAATAAAACACCGTATTTAATAATCGAAAGTGTGTTGTATTTGTGAAAGAGCTTTCGAAATAACACCATAAATATGACGCCTGTTATTGCATTTATCGTAATAACGAGTGTAGCAAGCTGATTGCTATTACTAATGTTTTTCATATGAAGTGGAAGTGCGACAGTAAGCTGAGTAAACATAATATAGAAGAAAATCATGATAAATGAAAACAGAAGAAAAGGCTTGTTTTGTAAGATAGCCTGTATTCCTAATGTAATAGACGTGTTTTCAGTAGTGACTTGGAAGTGATTTTTAAGTAAGTAAAAGATAAAAGCGAATAACAGCATAAGTGATCCTGTTAGAGAGAAGGCATAGATTGGATCAAGTAAGAGTAAGAACCCTCCTGCAATTGGTCCGATTATTGCACCACAATTAAAACTAAGGTTTAAATATGTAAATAAATTTTTTCTCATATGAGCTGGTTGTGAGCCGAATATGGCGCGAGCAGCAGGTTCGTAGAATGCAGTTCCGAAGCCAATAAGTGCAGAAGAAATAGAAATTGTATAGAAATCAGAGCATATTCCTAAAGCGATAAATCCGATTCCTCTTAAAAATAATCCAGCTATCATCATAATGATATAGCCTATTTTGTCAGCAATTAATCCTGAGAATAAAGGGATAACTCGTGATGTGATTGTCATAACCGTCAATACTGTTCCTACTTGAACAGCTGAAAAATGAAGAAAGGTTAATAGATAAATAGCTAAAAATGCGTATACAGCAAAATACCCGAAAGACATAAAAAATGAAGAAATAAGCATGAAACGTATTGGTATTGAGAAATTTTTCATATAACTCCTCCTAACTATGTAACCAGTAAAAATATTTGATGGTTAACTAATTTATATTATAATTATACATAAAGTCAGAAAAAAGTAAATTTTAAGAAGAAGGTGGATGGAATTGAATCAAAATGCACCAAATGAACTAGAATATATTCGGGGATTTTTAAATACATGGAAAATACCAAACGATACGAGAGAGCCAATTGATATGCTGCAAACAGAAGTGGATATAAATCTTTTTATGAAAGAATATTTTCATGAAGAGCTTCCATTTCATACGATAGAGGAATTAAAAAGTTTTCGAGAAGATATCCGGGTGGCAATTGAAGGCGTAAAATCATTGCAAAAGTGGTTAGAGAAATACCCATTTCATGTACAGGTAAAGGAAGATATGAAAGGTATTACATATGTGCCTGTGCATGAAGAGAATGTATATACCAAATTATTAAGCATTGTTTTAATGTCAATTCAAGAAAATTTTTGGGGAAGGTTAAAAGCATGTCCAGATTGTCGCTGGGTATTTTATGATCATTCGCGAAATGGAAGTAAAAGATGGTGCGGTATGTATGCTGGAGAAGAAGGAGGAAGAGCGTGCGGGACAATCGCCAAAGTGAAAAATTACCGTGCGAAGAGAAAAGGAAGATCGGATTATAATGTGTAATTTATATTAGGGGAAGAAAATGGGATGGGGGAATGTAGAATATGAAGGGTACACAAATGTTAGCTTTAAATAAAAAGTGTTGGGATACAGTAGCACCATATTTCTTTCAGGTAGATTGTTTACCGAAATACGGACCGTATACAGCGTCTGAAGATGAAATTCATTTGTTCGATTCAATTAGAAATAAAAAGGTTCTTGATATTGGGTGCGGAAGTGGGCATTCGCTGAAATATATGGCGGAACATGGCGCAGAGGAAGTATGGGGCCTGGATCTTTCAAGTGAACAAATTAAAACAGCGAATGAAACGTTAAAGTGTTGGAATCCAAAGTTAATATGCGGAGCAATGGAAGAAGAAGGAGATATTCCGAAAGGATATTTTGATATTGTATATTCCATTTATGCATTAGGTTGGACTTCGAATTTACGTAAAACGTTGAAACTGATTTATTCATATGTAAAGCCAGGAGGCAGTTTTATTTTTAGCTGGGAGCACCCAGTATATTCAAATTTACAGTATGGTACAGAAGAAATTGCTTTAAAGTCTTCTTACCTTGAGGAAACGCCTATTACGTTTGAAACATTTAAAGGGGAGAATGTACAAGCGACATTATATAAGAGAAAAATAAGTACATACATAAATGAGTTAAATAGAGCGGGATTTACAATTGAGAGAATAGAAGAGCCTGAACCATCGAGCTCGTTTGATGAAGAACGAGCTGAGCCGTCTACGAAATATTATTCTTTACATAAAGCTAGAATGGTGCCAACTACTTTTATTATTAAGGCGAGAAAGTAAAGTGTTTTATAAAAAGAAGCCTATCATTTCAAATAAATGAAATGATAGGCTTCTTTATTTTTAAGAAAATGAGGTCAAAGGTGTACTTTTCTTATAAAAATGCATTTCATATAAAAGGTGTAATTATTTTGGGGGAAGGGGGATTGTTGTGCGTCATCATAGAAAGTGCAAAAAATTTGGAGTGGCACTGCCTCTTCCACTTATAGGAGCAACTGGCCCAACTGGTGATAGTGGCCCAACTGGTCCAACTGGAGGGCATGAAGGTCCGGTTGGGCCTCCGGGAATCACTGGACCTACAGGAGCAACGGGTCCACAAGGCCCTCAAGGTATCAGGGGGATACAAGGGCCACGAGGGACAACAGGAGCTCAAGGAATACAAGGTACCGTTGGTGATACCGGAGAGCAAGGAATTACTGGTCCGGTCGGCTTACAAGGTCCTCAAGGATTAATTGGAAACCAAGGTCCAACGGGTGATAGTGGAGTACAAGGATTAGAAGGAATACAAGGAATTACAGGCCCAACTGGTAGTCAAGGTATACAAGGTCCCCAAGGAATACAAGGAGAGATAGGTGAGCGAGGACAAACGGGAGCACAAGGAATGCAAGGTGTGATAGGTGAAGCTGGTATTACAGGTGTAACAGGTCCTCAAGGTTCCCAAGGAGGGCAAGGAATACAAGGGGAGGACGGAACTACAGGTATACAAGGAGAAGAAGGTCCACAAGGAATACAAGGAATTACTGGAGAGCAAGGACACCAAGGTGATCAAGGGATACAAGGTGTAGTAGGCCCAACCGGTTCTACTGGTCTACAAGGCTCTCAAGGTATAAGCGGAATAAAGGGAATAACAGGTGTAATAGGGCCTCAAGGTCCATCAGGTATTCAAGGAATACAAGGGATAAACGGATCCACAGGTTTTCAAGGAGCAAAAGGAATACGAGGGATAACAGGAGCAACTGGACCTACTGGTACACAAGGTCCAGTAGGTCCGCCTGGTGGGCCTACAGGAACAACCGGTCCAATTGGTCCGTCTAGTGGAGTGACTGGTCCATCTGGTCCACCCGGTCCACCTGGGGGACCAACCGGTCCAACGGGCGAAACTGGTGCTCGGGGTGTAACAGGAGGAATTGGTGCAATAGGAGTGCAAGGGTTACAAGGTATAACTGGTCCTACTGGCGCTCAAGGTGTAAGGGGAGTACAAGGTTCTCAAGGTGTAATTGGTGTAGCTGGCGTACAAGGTGCACAAGGTTCTCAAGGTAATCAAGGAATAACGGGAGCAACCGGTGTAGAAGGTCCACAAGGTTCTCAAGGTCCGCAGGGGGAATTTGGTCCAACGGGTGCAGAAGGCCCTAAAGGTGTGCAAGGGATACAAGGAGTAACAGGTCCAACAGGAGCACAAGGAATGCAAGGGTTACAAGGTATACAAGGTCTAACAGGAGTGGTAGGAGCTGCAGGAGCTCAAGGTGCACAAGGCATACAAGGTGCAACCGGTCCAGCTGGAGCAGAAGGCATACAAGGTGCACAAGGAATCCGAGGAGAAACAGGGGCAGCTGGAGTACAAGGAATACAAGGAGTTCAAGGGATACAAGGGATAACGGGATTGACAGGTCCTCAAGGCGCACAAGGTCCTCAAGGAGTGCAAGGAATAATAGGGCCGACTGGAGCTATTGGTTTGCAAGGACCTCAAGGAATACAAGGTATAGTAGGCCCAACAGGAGCACAAGGCTCTCAAGGAATGCAAGGCATACAAGGAATAACTGGTCCGACAGGTGCGCAAGGAATTAGAGGTCCCCAAGGGAATCTAGGAGAAAACGGGATAACAGGTCCTCAAGGAGTGCAAGGTGCGCAAGGTACTCAGGGACCCGAGGGACCACAAGGAAATATTGGGGTTACGGGCGTAACTGGAGAAACAGGAGCGACAGGAGAAGCAGGGGCAACAGGAGCACAAGGAATACAAGGCGTTCAAGGGATTATGGGGATACAAGGAAGTACAGGAATGATCGGCCCAACTGGAGCAACGGGAGTAACCGGGATACAAGGTTCTCAAGGTATACAAGGCCCACAAGGACCAACTGGAGCAAGGGGAACGACAGGGAGTAGCGGTAGTGTAGGGCCGGTCGGAGCGCAAGGTAGTCAGGGGCCGATTGGAGCTGTGGGACCTACCGGATCCACTGGTAGTATAGGGGCTATAGGTTCCTTAGGGATAGTAGGTGCAACAGGGGCGACTGGCTTATCTAGCGGGGGTGGTTATTTTTTTTCTACTTCAACGAGTACAGTTGCAGCGAATGCATTAATACCAATTAATTCTGGGTCTACAACTTTTGGTTCTGGTGTCAGTTTAACAAATGCAACAACTGTAACGTTAAGTACGCCGGGAATATATTTAGTCAGCTACTATTTTCAAGGTGATCCAAATGGGGGGAATGAAACGATTTCCGTGAGGCTTACTTTAAATGGAACGCAAGTCACAGGGAGTTTTATTTTTTATGTTACAGGAGGTACCTTTGTATTAGAGCCAGCGATTTCTAATACGATGGTCATTAATGTTACTTCTTCAAATGCTACTTTATCTTTACAAAATGGCCCATTAGCTATTGGGCATGTCACGACATTATCTGGTGTGATAACAGCTAGTTTAAATGTATTAAAAATAGTTTGACACGTTAGTTATAACGGGGGAGATGCTTGTGAGGGATCAAGATAAGTGTAGTAAGTTTCAAGCACCTATTCCTTTTCCAGCGTCAGGTATTACGGGACCGACTGGTCCAACGGGTCCGACAGGTTCTTTAGGTGGACCGACTGGCCCGCAAGGAATACAAGGCGTACAAGGACCAATTGGTCCAACAGGTCCGACAGGAATTCAAGGAGTGCAAGGGGTACAGGGAGAGATTGGTCCAACCGGTCCAATTGGTTTAACAGGACCACAGGGTGCTCAAGGTAGTCAAGGGCCGATGGGGGAACAAGGTCCGCAAGGAATACAAGGTGTTCAAGGAATACAAGGCGAAAGAGGTCCAACTGGTCCAACAGGTATTCAAGGAATACAAGGAATTCCTGGCTCAATCGGTCCAACCGGTCCAACAGGAATACAGGGCGTACAAGGAGTGCAAGGAGAAATCGGTCCAACGGGCCCAACAGGAATACAAGGTATACAAGGAGTGCAAGGAGAAAATGGTCCAACCGGTCCAACTGGAAATACTGGTATACAAGGGGTGCAAGGTAATTTAGGAAGTAGTGGTTTACAAGGTGTAACAGGAATACAAGGAATACAGGGTCCGATTGGTCCAATCGGTCCAACAGGTTCTCAAGGAATTCAAGGGGAACAAGGACCAATGGGACCAACAGGGGCAACCGGCGTCCAAGGTTTACAAGGTCCACAAGGTGAGATGGGGCTAACCGGTCCAACAGGGTCTCAAGGAATTCAAGGAGTGCAAGGTGTAATAGGGCCAACTGGCCCAACAGGCTTGCAAGGGGATCCAGGTCCAACAGGCTCGACAGGTCAGGCGGGAGTAACTGGTCCAACAGGATCTGCAACCGGTCCAACCGGAGCAACGGGCCCAACCGGTCCACCAGGAGGTCCGACCGGTCCAACCGGTCCAGCAGGATCACCGGGAGGTCCAACCGGTCCGACTGGAGCAACCGGTCCAACAGGGGCGACGGGAGCAACGGGAGCGACTGGAATTCAAGGAGTGCAAGGAGTACAGGGACCAACTGGAACAACAGGTTTAACAGGTTTGCAAGGGGTGCAGGGACCAATGGGGGCAACTGGTCCAACGGGTGATCAAGGTATTCAAGGACCTCAAGGTGTAATGGGAGTAACGGGCCCAACCGGTCTACAAGGTTTACAAGGAGTGCAGGGACCGGTAGGCCCAACCGGCCCAACCGGTCCGCAAGGTGTGCAAGGGGCACAGGGGCCAATCGGGCAGGCAGGCCCTCAAGGAATTCAAGGCATACAAGGTGAGCAAGGCGTAAGGGGAGCAACGGGTCCAACTGGTTTACAGGGGTTACAAGGGATTCAAGGCATACAGGGACCAACTGGACCCCAAGGAATCCAAGGAGTACAAGGGCTGAGCGGCATAACAGGCCCAACAGGACCACAAGGAATTCAAGGCATACAGGGACCTCAAGGAAATATAGGTCCAACTGGTTCGACTGGAATCCAAGGAGTGCAAGGTCCAGAGGGTCCAACTGGTCCAACAGGGGCAACAGGACCACAAGGAATTCAAGGCATACAAGGTCTACAAGGCCCAACCGGTCCACAGGGCATTCAAGGAATCCAAGGAATCCAAGGTCCTATTGGTCCAACCGGCCCAACTGGACCGCAAGGAATTCAAGGGATAACCGGTTCGACGGGACCAACCGGAGCAACTGGAGCAACAGGGCAGGCGGGAGTAACGGGTCCTCAAGGTCCACAAGGAATTCAAGGACCACAAGGAGTAACAGGGCAGACGGGAGCAACTGGAGAGACAGGAGCAACGGGCTCACAAGGTCCACAAGGAATCCAAGGTCCACAAGGGATAACAGGTCCAACTGGTGCAACCGGCCCGACGGGAGCGACGGGTCCAACCGGTCCACAAGGAATCCAAGGACCACAAGGTGTGACGGGAGCAACCGGTGCAACAGGACCGACGGGAGTGACAGGTGCAACAGGACCGACAGGAATCCAAGGAATCCAAGGAATAACAGGAGCAACAGGGGGAACGGGAATAACGGGAGCAACCGGTGCCACGGGTCCAACAGGTTTGACAGGTGCAACTGGATCATCTGCAATATCAACAGGTGGCGGCTATTTCTTTTCTACATCAACGAGTGCCATTGCAGCAAATGCCAATATTCCAATTAATAGTGGATCTACAGTATATGGAACAGGTGTATCTTTAACTAGTTCCACAACGGTTACCGTATCTACGCCAGGCATATATTTAGTAAGTTATTATTTTCAAGGAGATGCAAGTGCGGGGAATGAGACAGTATCTGTCAGATTACTATTAAATGGAGCCCAACTAACAGGGAGTTTTATACAAAACGTAACGACATCAACTGTAGTAATCGAACCTGCCATTTCAAATACACTCCTTGTGAATGTAACGAGTGCTAATTCCACGTTAGTATTACAAAATGGTCCATTAGGTGTAGGGCATGTGACCACTATAGCAGGTGCGATTACGGCAAGTTTAAATGTAGTGAGAATATTATAAGGAATATAAAAAACACAAGGAATGTCTTTTTAGACACACCTTGTGTTTTTGATGTTAAATGAACCATTTCCTTATCTTTTCGGTTGAAAAATATGTTGAAAGAAGTATTTGTGATGTAAATTATCTACAACTTTATTTGCTTGATATGTGCGGTGTTGTTCGAGTCGAAGTCTTTGCTCCATCATTTTTATTGCGTGATCAGATAAACGTAACATTTTACATTTCTCCTTTTCTATAAATATAGGTGACTATTTGGTATCGATCCCATATTTACAATTAAGGAGGCAAAATGTGTAACATAGGCAAAAAGCACCTTCCTCTCCCATTACGCTTACGAGGTTAGCTGTCGGACTCGGGAAGTGAGAGTTTCCCTACTTAAATAAGATTCGCCCCAAGTAGCATAGCTACAAAAATGGTTCCCCCGCTCCAAAATTTGGACTCAGCAAAAGGTTTTATAAAGTAAAAGATAACATAAATAAAATAATAAGTCAAACTATTTGTTGTTTTCTGATTTTTTAAGTGAGGTTAAAATCACTCCATCGGGTAATATGATATCCTTTACTTCAATAAATCCATGTTTTTTGTATAAAGACAGAGCGGGGGTATTTTCTTTCCCTGTTTGTACAACATATGTTTTAGAAGAAGAGAACATGTCAAATACATATAGTAGTAGTTTTGTTGCAATTCCTTTATGAAAATGATCGGGGGATACTACTAAACGATGAATATCAACTTCCTCTTCATCTATTTTAAAAGAAATAAACCCGGCAAGTGTATCTTCATAAAAATAGCCGTAAAAAATTTCATCACATAATTGAATATCGGCTACAGTATCATAAAGACGAGGGATAGCCGTACTATTTATATATTTTGCTTCAATTTCATAAGCGGGTATTTGAATGTTTAAAATAGAAGTAGCAGTGTTGTGAGAAGTTGTTATTAATTTTTGAATCATAGGGTAAAACCTCCTTATAGGCTTTATTTTCATAGATTTGACAAGATTTTTCTTTATTGGATATAATAATTATAATAGTTACATAACAATTTAGTATGAAAAAGAAATACACCATAGTAGAAATGGAGGACTAAAAATGGGATGGATTATCACATTAATAGTTGGTGCTATTATAGGTGCAATTGCAGGTTCTATAACGGGTAAAAATTTTCCGGGTGGTATGTTTGGAAATATTATCGCAGGTTTATTAGGTGCTTCGTTAGGCGGTAGATTATTTGGATCTTTTGGGCCATCATTTGGTGGGATTCATGTCGTGCCAGCATTATTAGGAGCAATCGTGTTAATTCTTATTGTATCATTTGTAGTGAAAGCTGCAAAGAAATAGATATATAGATTATGATGAAAAGCCCTGAATAAGGGCTTTTCATCATTCGAAGAGGTGGTTTCGTTGGAGAAAATAAATATAAGAAAAAGAGATAAGCTGAAAAAGTTTTTTAGAGAACACAATTATTTAGCAGTGTTACTTGGGTTTGCACTATTGTTCATTAATATTTTATTACTAACAAAAATATCATTTGTTTTTACACCGTTTATCGTCTTTTTAAAAACAATTTTCTTCCCGGTATTATTAGCGGGCGTACTATTTTACATTTTACATCCATTCGTTTCACTTTTAGAAAAGAAAGGTGTTTCCAGAATCGTATCGATAGCCTCGATATACTTAATAGTAATTGGATTATTTGTGTTTTTAGTCGTAACGGTTATTCCGATTATTAAAGATCAAATTGATGCATTAATAGATAACTTACCGTATTTCGGTCATGAAATTGAACGAGCAGCACGACGATTCGGGGAAAGTAATTTACTAGGAAAAATTCAGGAGAATTTAAATATTGATGTAGCGAGTATGGTAAAAGACTACACAGTTGATTTTACGAAGTCGTTATCATCAGTAACTGGGAATGTAACTGGATTTTTAAGCACTGTGACAGAGGTCGTTTTAACGTTTGTAATGGTTCCGTTTATATTGTTCTATCTTTTAAAAGATGGTGAGCAATTACCGAATCATTTCTTAAAGTTTATCTCAGAGCAAAGACAACCAGCAGCAATGAGAATACTAGATGATATGCATTATGCGATTAGTTCGTATATTAGAGGACAAATTATCGTTAGCTTATTTATCGGTATTATGCTATTAATTGGTTACCTTATTATCGGTATTAAATATGCGGTACTACTTGCTATTTTAGCGATGATTGTAAATATCGTTCCGTATGTAGGACCAATCATTGCAATTACACCAGCGTTAATTATCGCGTTTATTGACTCGCCAGGGATGGTGTTAAAAGTAATTATTGTTATGATGGTTGTACAATTAGCAGAAGGTAAATTTATTTCTCCGCAAGTCATGGGGAAAAAGCTAGATATTCACCCGATTACTATCATTTTTATTATTTTAACTGCCGGAAATTTATTTGGAATTATGGGGATTATTTTAGCGATCCCAGGATATGCGATATTAAAAGTGTTAGTTACGCACGGTTATCGATTTGTTAAGTTGAATACGTGAAAAAAGCTAGAACAGATAGTACTGTTCTAGCTTTTTTACTCTTTCTATAGTAGACAAATTGACTTCATGCGTAGGCTTTTAATTCAATAATAGGTAGATTGCTTTCCTTTAGTTTGTAGTCAAATATTAAATCGTCCATGCGAAAATTCGCATCCACTTCAAGAGAAATGAAAGTACCTCCGATTTCTACTTGATTTCCGTTCTCGTTTTCAAAAGTGAGCGTACCTTCAAACGATTCTATATACTCATCACAAGTGTATACATATATAGCGATAGGTGTGAAATGTATAATTACCCCTAAAGTATCACCTTGCGTTGTATCATCGTTTTTAAACTCATCATTCTTTTTAGTAAACCAACCCATAACATCACCTCTTTTTTGTATTGTAAATCGCTTCTATATATATTGATTATATATTGTTAGGGATAAATTGGTAATCATTATTGTTAAAACGCTAAAAAATTTGAATATTTAGTTTTGTGTCAGGAGAAAATGTGATAAACTGTAAAAAATAAGCAAAAGCGATGAAAGAGAAGAGTACATATTCAAAACTTTTCAGAGAGCTGATATGTGGTGGAAATCAGTAAGGGATGAATATGGAATGGGCTCTGGAGCTTCTAACTGAAATGAGTAGGTAAAGACGGTTGCTTCACGTTAAGAAGTTGAAGTGAGCTATTCATGATAGCTAATTAAGGTGGTACCGCGGGAGTCTCTCGTCCTTTTTTAAGGATGAGGGGCTCTTTTTATTTTGAGAAAGGAGGAGTTAGGATGAGTGACAAAATAATGTTAACAGGAATTAAGCCGACAGGTTATCCGCATTTAGGAAATTATATTGGTGCAATTAAACCTGCGTTGCAAATGTCAAAGAGTAATGAAGGAAAAGCATTGTATTTCATAGCTGATTATCATGCATTAAATGCTGTACATGATCCAAGTCAGTTTAGTAGTTATACGAAAGAGGTAGCCGCTACTTGGTTATCACTCGGACTTGATGAAGATGTTATTTTTTACAGGCAAACAGAAGTACCGGAGATTCTAGAACTAGCTTGGATATTAGCTTGCCTAACTCCGAAAGGGCTTATGAACCGTGCTCATGCGTATAAAGCGAAAGTAGAGCAAAATAAAGAGGCAGGGTTAGAGGTAGATGCTGGTGTGAATATGGGGTTATATATGTATCCGATCTTAATGGCAGCCGACATATTACTATTTCAGGCTACGCATGTACCTGTCGGAAAAGATCAAATTCAGCATATTGAAATCGCGCGTGATATTGCGACGTATTTTAATCATACTTTCGGAACGACATTTACAATTCCAGAGTATGTCATACAAGAAGAGGGCGCAATATTACCAGGGCTTGATGGAAGAAAGATGAGTAAAAGTTATGGGAATGTGATCCCATTATTTGCAGAGCAAGAAAAACTACGAAAGTTAATATTTAAAATTAAAACAGATTCTTCACTTCCAAATGAACCGAAAGAACTAGAAACGTTATATACAATATATAAAGAATTTGCGACAGAAGATGAAATGCAGTCATTACGTGAAAAATATGAGACTGGAATCGGATGGGGCGATGTGAAAAAAGAGTTGTTTCGCGTTGTAGATCGTGTATTGGCTGGACCTCGTGAGAAATATGCAATGTATATGAATGAACCGGATTTATTATATGAAGCGTTGGGAAAAGGTGCTGAACGGGCAAGAGAAATCGCGAAGGTAAATTTAGCGGAAATTAAAAAACGGATTGGATTTGAAGGGGGACGTTAAGCGTTCCCTTATTTTTTTGCAAAAAAAAAACGAACGAAATTTCAATTTGTTACCAATATAGAGTGAGGAGGGATAGAAATGATTACAACTCTCGAGTTAAAAGTGTTGTTATTCCAAATAGGAACAGAAATTGTACCACCTAGTAATTTAAAAGAAAAAATTTTAATTCAGGTTAATTTGGTGGAGGGAATAAAACTTAATCATGTTGAGGTGAATAATGATGGATGAAGTTGTGTTAGCAGTTCAAGAGTTAAGTAAAACATATGAGAGTGTAGATACAAATGTTAGGGCGTTACAAAATGTATCTTTGGAGTTAAATAAAGGAGAACTCCTTGCCATAATGGGAACGAGTGGATCTGGAAAGAGTACATTACTAAACATTCTTGGTGCTCTAGATAAGCCTGATGAGGGGGTTCTCTATGTAAATGGTGAAGTGCCTGAAAATATGTTTATTGAACCGTATGCGACAGAGTATAGAAGGGATAACATAGGATTTATATTCCAGTCATTTCATTTATTAAAGGATTTATCTGTAGAAGAAAATATTGCGTTACCCCTCATATTATCAGCTAATTCAGAAGAGGAGATACGAGAAAAAACAAATAAAATATTAGATGTTCTTGGTTTAGTAAATTGGAGAAATCATCGACCAGTTCAGCTTTCTGGGGGGCAACAACAACGTGTTGCAATTGGTAGGGCGTTAATAACATCTCCCCCAATTGTTCTTGCAGATGAACCTACTGGAAATTTAGATTTCAATACGTCTAATGATATTTTACGAGTACTGGTCGATATGAAACAAAAATTTAATCAAAGTATGATTCTTGTTACTCATGATCCCCACATTGCTACGTATGCAGATCGGGTTCTCTTCTTTCATAATGGAGAAGTTGTTGATGATTATACGTGTTCTCATGGAGTAAATGATATGAATATTATTTTAGATAAATTCAAAAAAATAATGGGGAAATCAAAATGATAAAATCAGTACGAGGATTAAGTTTACGCTTTTTTAAGACGAATAAATTCACTGCTATTTCCTCTATAGTTAGCGTTATGTTGGCTGTTTCTCTAATTGTTACGATGATTGTATTTTCGAGTCATGCGAAACAGTCTGTTATAAATGAAGTGAAAAATGTATACGGAGATATGGATTTATCTGTCGGATATAACCCTGATCAAAATAAGTTGATGGATAAATCTTTACTGCAAAATATTAAGGAACAAGAAAATGTTGAATACATGTCAAAAGTATTAGTAAATCATTTGCAAGTAAATAAATTGAATACAGCTATTTATACAGTAGGTGTTCAAAACGATTCATTATCTAAAAGTCGATATCATTTTTCTAAAAATATATCAAATGAGGAAGTAACATTAAATGATGGATTAGCAGAAACTTTACAAGTAAAAGTTGGGGAAAAGATTGAAATCGAAAATAAATCATATGTAGTAAAAGAAGTGTTGCCTGATATAGAAGCTGGAGGTTCAGCTCCAGATATACTTATTTTATCTGAAGGTGCGGTGAAACAGCACATATATGAAAAAACGGGTAAACACAATGAAGCTACTTATTTGTTAATAAAAGCAAAAGAGAATGCAGATGTACTAGCATTGTCTAGTGAAATTCATAAAATAGACAAAGAATTAAGAATCGATATTGCGGAGGAAGACGAGTTTTTAAAAAGTAATTTAGCATCATTACATATTTTTATAATCGTTTTATCTACATTAATACTTATTGTTACTGCGTTATTGTTGGTGTCTAATTTTGAAGTGTTTTTATATAAATATAAAAGTCAATTTGCTATTATGCGATCAATGGGAGCAACAACGAAACAAATGTTTAAAGTTATATTTATTCAATGTAGTGTAATCAATTTCTTTGGTGGAATATTAGGTTTGTTACTAGCTGTAATAAGTAACCGTTTTTTACAAAGTTGGCTAGAGCATGTATTTGCTTTTCAAATTAATTCAATGAATTTTGATTATAAAATAGCAATTGTAACAGTGATTTTTAGTATCTTTTTTATTGAACTGTTTATGTTATATCCGTCATACAGAAGTTCGAAAATATTGCCAGTAAAGCTTATGCGGGAGAATGAAGAATCCGATTTTTCTAATAAAAAAATACGCAGTATTATGGGGAAATTCCTTTTAATGAGTAGCGTATTTTTAACTGTTTTAGGTGGGTTTGTAGCAAATACGGGAGATACGCAGGCAATAGTGATATTAATAGGAGCTATATTTCTCGTTTTAGGAGTATATATTTTATTTCCGACTTATCTCTCTTCGATATTAATAGCATGTCTACCTATAATGAAAAAAATATTTGGAAGGAATACATTTGTTGCTATTAAAAATGTAATTCCGCAAGTAAGAAAAAATACATTTGTTATCTTAATGATAAGTACAATGATGGTGATAGTTGTCTTCGGATCCACTATATTTAAAACGATGCAAAAAAATAATGAAAGATATTTACAACGAGAATTTCCAACACATATTGTTGTGGAAAATCGTTTGAATAATGATTCAACCATTTCCTCACCTCATATACAAAATATATTTAAAGAAATAAGTAGTGTAAAAGGAGCTAGTACGATTAGTACGAACTCACTGGCAGAATTAAAGCAAGGTGAAAAATATATTACTTTTGACTATAATTTAGGTGATGTAAAGGAAATGGAAAAGCAAGGATTACTGCCAAAACTACCTGCAAACTTCGAGAATAGTATAATTGTTACAGAAGAGTTAGCGGGGCGATATAAACTTCATGTAGGCGATATCGTTCAATTGGGTCTATTTTCAGAACAGGAACAAAAAGTTAGACCGATTGGTAAGGTAGAAGTTGGATTAATTGTTAACAAACTACCAAATTCTCCTTCGGTACTCATGGATTGGAGTAATGTAAAATATAAACAAGATTATACAGTTTTTGAGCGTGCATTTATTAGTTCAAATAATGAGAGAGAGACGTTGGAGCAATTAAAGAAAGTGAAAGATCAATATCCACAATTAAAAATAAGTAGTTATACTCAATCATTAAAACAATCTAATTTAATGTTTCAGCAAAGGTGGTCCATTTTCATCGTTGTTATTGTAGTGATTTTGTTTAGTGTGACATTAGGGGTATGTAATACACTTATAAATAATATTCAATCTAAAAGAAAAGAGTTTGCTATTTTACGAGCAATAACAGTTAAGAAAAAAGGGGTTGTACAAATTATTTTGACGCAAGTTAATTTATATGTACTTATTGGAATCGTACTAGGGGCTGTTATAGGAGCATTATTAACCTATATGGTAAGTATAATAGATCGTACACCTTTATTTTTTGATTTCAAACTTATCTTAAGGGTAATAGCGGGGATGTTTGGAATAGTCTTTATTATTTTTATACCTTTTGCTAATAGAATAGGAAAAAGGGACATTGTAGAAGAGTTAAATAAGGATAATAAATAAAAAGAGGTTAACCCAAGTTGCTATTCAGCTACTTTTGGGTCAATCTCTCTTTTTATTAACAATTGATTTTCATATTGATGTGCTCATTCATAAATGTATAGTGCATTATTTTAGTTAGATGCCACCGAGTAATATCATTAGGTGAAGTAAGGAGTTTGCATTTCTTTTTGAAACTTATTAGTTGCATATATTAAAAAGTATGCTACTATAGGGATACTTATTAAACTTGTTTAATAAGTATAATTAAAATCACTTATTAAAGATGTTTAATAAGTGCGGTTCATTCGATAACAAAGGAGATGATTGTATGAAAACAGAAAAAGAAAAGATGTTGGCGGGAGAAATGTATATTGCGGATGACGAAGAATTAGTAGCTGATAGGGTGGAGGCAAAACGTTTAACACGCCTTTATAACGAGGCAATGGAGACAGGAGATGAGAGACGTTACACTTTATTAAATCAGCTTTTAGGTTCTTCAGCTGATGGAAAAGCCCAAATTAATCCTGATTTTCGTTGTGATTACGGCTACAATATCCATGTTGGAAAGAGCTTTTTCGCAAATTTCAATTGTGTGATTTTAGACGTTTGTGAAGTTCGAATCGGTGATAATTGTATGTTTGCACCTGGTGTTCACATTTATACTGCTACGCATCCTTTACATTCGGTAGAGCGGAATTCTGGTAAAGAATATGGGAAGCCTGTAAAGATTGGTAACAATGTTTGGATTGGCGGGGGAGCTATTATTAACCCTGGTATTTCAATTGGAGACAACGCTGTAATTGCTTCAGGGGCAGTTGTGACAAAAGATGTACCTAATAATGTAGTAGTTGGTGGTAATCCAGCTAAAGTTATTAAAACGATAGACTTATAGAAATCATTTTTCATGGGTATATGAATAAACTGGTGTCGTATCGTATAGACAATGTGAAAGGTGTTTCATATGGAGAAAAATAGTGCGGATAATCATACAAAGACATTACTTGCCTCTCGAAACGCTCTGTTTCTTATTTGTTTTGCCGGTTTTCTCGTTTGCTGTAAGTTGCTATCATCGGTTATACAGCCTTTTTAGTCGGCTAGGTATACTAGGGGAAGCATTCGGAATACGTAATGCTTTGCTAGCAGTTTTATTATTTGTTATCTTGTCTGGAATTGTATCGTCTGTTACGAGAGAGAATACATCGAGTTAAATACGGAATGCCGCTATTAGAAATATATCATCTCTATTGCTTTAGAAAATGATGTATGATATATTGTCAACGCAACTTATTAAAAGGGTTTAATAAGTATGTTGATTAAGGTGGTGAGCGATTTGAGTGAACAATTTGTTACTCAAAAATCGATTAAAGAGACGATCCTTCGCGGCATTCGTACAGCTCTTCTAGAGCAAGGTAGTGCAACAAAAGTTGAACTTAGTAATACATTAGAAATTAGTTTTCCAACGATAAGTAAATTTATAGAAAATATGAAACAAAACGGTGAAGTCACTTTAGTCGGTTTAGATGATTCAAGTGGCGGAAGAAGAGCGAAACGATATGCTTATAATCCAGAATATATGTTAGGTTTAGCAATATTTTTAGAAAAAAATGAGACAAACTATACAATTTTCAACTGTTTAGGGGAAGTAAAAGAACAAGGAAGTACTTCAAGTGTATTAATTGATACGGGCTTAACTTTATTATCTAAACAAATTGAAGGTTTTATCGCTACATTCCCGAAAATAAGCTCTATATCAATTGGTGTGCCTGGTTCGGTTGATAATGGTCGTATTTTTTATATACCTGGTTATGAAAAGTTCCAAAATTTTGATTTGAAAAGTCATTTGGAGGATCTGTTTTCTATACCTGTAGTAATAGAAAACGATATGAATGCCGCAGTGCTTGGTTATTATAAAAACACTGGAAACTATGACAATTCCTCGCTTGTATATTTGTATTCAGGTCAAAATGGTCCAGGTGCAGGTATTATGATAAATGGAGATGTAGTACGAGGAAGTACATTTTTCTCAGGAGAGATATCTTTCGTTCCGCAGTATGATAATGAAAATTTCTTACAAGCTTTGAGAAGTGAAGATTCGAGTAATCCAGAGGAATATAATATAGATGCTATTACTCGTTTAATAGCTACATGTATAGCTATTATTAACCCTCATGCCTTTATCTTCTGTGATGATGAAGTGAATCAATTTGTAATAGAGCAAATTGTAAAAAGTTGTCCGCAGTACATTCCGGCGGAACATATTCCGAAAATAACAGTGAGTAATTGGAAAGAAGATTATTTATATGGATTAAAAAGCCTTGGACTTGATCTTATGATTACTAGAACAAATAAAGAAAATTAAATGTGCTGGCAATGAAGCATCCAATTGTCAGTTGAATAACATAAAAGAAAAGGTGTCTATTATGAAAATTGAACATGTAGCAATTTGGGTGAATGATTTAGAAGGAATGCGTGATTTTTATAAACAGTACTTCGGTGGTGAAGAAAATCGTTTATATCATAATCCGAAAAAGCAGTTTGAATCTTATTTTATAACTTTTGAAGGTGGAGCGCGTCTAGAACTGATGAGACAAGTAGGGATAGATGATGCATTACAAACACAAACAATAGGATATGCGCATATTGCTTTTTCTGTAGGTAGTAAAGAAAAAGTGAACGAATTAACAAGTACACTAAGAGAAGCAGGATACCCTGTGTTAAACGGTCCACGAACTACAGGTGATGGTTATTATGAAAGTGTAGTAAGTGATCCTGAAGGAAATCAGATTGAGATAACAATTTAACGTTTTATTTACTAAAAACGAATGGAAATATAAAACTTTGTTGTTCCCCAAAATGTTTAAAAGAAACCTATTATTTCTGCAGAAAGGGGGACATAACGTTGAGTGAGTCAATTTTGATTTTCTGTATATATCCATTGCTTATTTGTATTTTTTCAATAGCTGTGACATATAAAGTAGGTACATTTTACGTGATGCCAATGGTAACATTTCTTATTTTTCTTTTGCTAAATGTTACAGTGTACGATCCAGTATTTTTCTTTTGGGTTGGCATGTATACGATTCTTTCATTTATTGTTTCTTATATAACTATACTTTTTATAAAGGGATATAAAGTTGTAGAAAGAGAACGTTAATATCATTTTGGGGAAATAGGGAGTTACGGTGAACGATAAAAACCTCATTTCACGTTGTAATGACGAGAAATGAGGTTTTTATATTACTATATCAAGTGAAAAGAAGAACCATTCTTTTTAACATATGAATTGGATTGCTGAAACTCCTTAATAATCCTCTCAATAACAGGAGGAAGGTTACTAGGTAACTCATCAAGTGGAAAGAAGCGTAGTTCTTTCGATTCCGTATGGTCGCATACAAGCTCACCGTTGAATTCTCGGCAAATATAAACAACGAGTACACCGTGTACTTGATCGCCGTTTGGATAGATTTGAAAGAAATCTGGTCCTGAGTATGTACGGAATAGTTCTGGATTTTTGATATTAAGTCCAGTTTCTTCATATACTTCTCGTTTTAAAGCGTCTTCTAGCGTTTCGTTATATTCTAAGGCGCCGCCAATGATGCCCCAGCGGTTAAAATCTGTACGGAGCTGTAGTAATATTTCCTTTTTTTCATTTAAAATAATGGCGTGTGAACCGATTAGAATAAGTGGTTGATTGCCTACTAGATTTCTCATGTCTTCAATATAACCCATAGTCATTCTCCTTATAGTTAATAATAATTAGGAAGTTCTTTTAACATTCTTTCTGTTTTACGAGCTGTATAGGCTAAGTTGTGGTCATCTTTCGTTCTAAAAAATAATGTACGTAAAAAAGTTTTAATGTTGGCACATAAAATACAATACTCATTAAGTGAAAGGCGTTTTCTAATTTGAGGAAGCCTTTTTATTTTTTTATGAATAATAGAAATTAACTCATCTTGCGGGAAGTCATGATACAGCATTGCTAGTAATGGCGTAACAATTCGTTCATCTTCGTTATTATGAAAAAGGTCAGATGGAATGAAGATTTTATTTAATAAGCAATGAATTAATTCTTCATACCATTCAAAGGTCGTATAAGAATTGTGAACAATTTCAGTAAAGGCATCAGATACGTGGGCAAGACAATGAGCCCATCCTTTATTTTCGATATAGCCTCGAAAATCTGTTTCTAAGTTTGTATATGTAATGAGTTTGTTTTTTATTTCTTCGATATCCTCCTCTGTACAAAAGTAGTGCGAATTAGCGAATTGGAGTATTAACGCAAGTAACGAAACAGTGTAAGAACGTGTGAAAACCCCATCTGTATGTGGGGAGTAAATGTCACAATATAAATACTCATCACTTAAACAAGTTTGCAACAGTAATTTTAGTTGATCATCCATAAGGAATTCATGATGAATGAAATGTGCAAAACATTTATATATAAGTTGATAACGGACGTAACTATCAGTCGTTCCGATAAACTGAAGCATGTTCAAAGTTAACTCATTAATATCTATATGTTGCAGTTGCGTATAGTCATTTTGTTGTATAAGCTCTAACTGTTGTTGCAACGCTGTAATATCCAATGGAGAACCTCCTCCGCACTTTAAAGATGCGATGTTTTCTAGTATTCTATATATTCAAGGACAATCCTGCTCATGCAAGGAGAACAAGTAGAAATTCGAGTATGACATAGATGAGGGAAGTAAATGATGACTATAAAACAGTTAGAAAAACATTTTAAAATAAGAAGAAATGATTCTTCAATCATGATAAAAGAAAATAATGCAGAAGTTTTTACAGAAGAGCAATTAAAGGAAATGATGCAATATTGCGTTGCTGAGGCTGAAAAAGAGGAATTAGAAAACGTACATTTTGAGATTTCTTCAAAAAGCCCAAATTATGATTTATATAAAAAATGTTTCGAAACGTATTCATTTGAATATATTACGGAAAACATGATTGTATGTAAGGATATATATGAAGTAGAAGATGAAGAAAGTGAAATTGATTTTAAACTTATTGAAGAAGTAGGAGAAGATACATTTTATTCTCTTTGGAACGAAATGACGGAAGAACAAGTCACTTATGATCAATTTGTAAATATGATGCTACAAGAAATTGGTGCGCAATGGAAAGAGCATTGTTTAACAGCGAGTATCGATGAAGAGCCACTAGGAATTGTCATCCCGCATATCGAAAGAGGTACGTTAGAAGAAGGAAAACTAATGTATTTCGCAATTGATTCAAATATGCGAAATAAAGGGTACGAAGCAGCATTCTTTACAGGTGCAATGTTTGTCTTAAAAGAAATAGGTGCATCTTATTATATTGGCGAGGCAAATGTACAAAATGAGTGGATGAAGGATATTTTTGAAAAGAACGGATGTCAGCTGCTGAGTTGTACTGAACGATATGTGAAGAAGATTTAAAGGATGAATGATGTACTTTCTTGAATGTATTTCGAGGAAATCCGTGTACAAATTTTGAACAAGTAAAAGAACTTTTTGCCTGTTTGTAAGATAAAAAGAAAAATGAGAACGACAAAATAGATATTCCTATAATAAAATAGAGAAAGATTTGATTATAAGAGAAAGCGTTGGTGAAAGAATGGAGCAGCAAAGACATTGGTTACAAGCAACTGTAGAAAGAAATGAAGATAATACGTTACAAATAAAGTGGGAAAATAATATAGAGGAAGTTCGCATTTACTGGAGTACTTCGCCAGATCATATTGAAGAAAATGGAGAATTACTTGCAACGGTAAATGGAGAATCATCATATTCAATTGAAAACCCGAGCGACAATGAGCGTCCATATTTTAGACTAGTAGGTAGTAATGGACAAGCAGTGACAGTAGCTGAGCGTAGATTGCCATTACAAGGAGCGTTTAACTTCCGTGATATGGGCGGATATGAAACGCTTGAAGGCCGTAAAGTAAAATGGGGCAAGTTGTACCGTTCTGAAGAATTAGCAGGACTAACAGAGTGGGATATTGCGTATTTACAAAAGTCTGGTTTAAAGTTAATTTGCGATTACCGTACAGACTTTGAAGTGAAGCATAAGCCAAACCCTGAGATTACAGGCGCTCGTCAAGTGTGCTTACCAGTTATGCAGGACTTGGCGAAAGATTTAAATATAAATGAATTTTTCCAAGTTGGTGACCTTTCTATGTTAGGAAAACCAGGTGAGTATCTTGTGAAAATGAATCAAGACTTCGTAAGTGGTAACGAAGCATTCGTGAGCTTCTTAAACTTAGCGCAAGACCCGGAAAACTTACCGTTAGTAAACCACTGTACAGCTGGGAAAGACCGTACTGGATTTGGATCAGCATTATTATTACTTTTATTAGGTGTACCAGAGAAAACAGTAATGGAAGATTACTTATTAAGTAACGGATTCCGTGAAAAGCTAAATGAGAAAATGATGGCCTTTTTAGGTGCAAAACTACAAAATGATGAGAGTAGAGCGATATTAGGTGCGATGTTCGAAGCGCGCGCTGAATATTTACAAGCTGCGATTGATGAAGTGAAAAAGCAATACGGTTCAGTTGAAGCGTATGCTGAAAAAGCACTTGGCTTTACGAAAGAGTCGTTAGAAAAAATGAAAGTGTTATTGCTAGAGGATAAATAAGAATTCGGGAGGCTGATTGAATTAGCCTCCCGAATTCTTATTGTTGATATCATGTTATTCCATAAAATGATGGATAACCGAATATCGTTGTCCGCATTATGAAATTTTTCGTTGCCTTATAATGCCTAAAATAATTGGAATAGCTGTCCCAATTAATAATATCGGTAAAAATAATTTTCCAAAACCGTCGCTCCAATCTAGAGCTATTGAAATTGTTTCAAATTGGATGAAAGAAAAAATAAGTAAACAGACATTTTTTAATTGATTAAGCATTTTTCTGCTATTTAAATAAAACTGATCAGCATTCGATTCATTAAATCTTTTTGGATAGTTATGAACTTCTGGAAACTTTTCTAAAGTCTGCATTAAAAGGAGTATAAATGCTCCTATTCCTGGTAGAAGTAAAAGCTCCCATTTGGATCCCCAACGATCTACAGCCCCATATGCGTTATAATGTGCGGGTACTTCCTCAGGTAATCTTCCCCAAATGATAATCAAAAAAATGATTGATCCAAAGAACAATGAATATCCAATAATATCTCCAACCCATTCACTTTTTGTTCTTGGAATTTTTATTTTAGGTCTTTCCCATGAATTTACTATATTTTTCCGCTCCCTTCCTATAATAACTAGAGTAATACATTTCCTGTATTACCTTTTTAAAATTCAAATCTATTATCCAAATTATCTCAAATTTATAGTATTTTCACAATTAATTATTTTTGAATAACATGACTCGTGTGTCTGAAACAACTGTAAAATCTCTGGACAGCTGCTTTTCGTAAAAGAAAAAAATTCGACTTAAGAGACAATTAATGAGAAAATACAAGTTGTAAATAACGTACTAGTTGAGGAGAGCATAATGAAATATAAAGTTATATTATTCGACGTAGACGATACATTATTAGATTTCCCTGAAACGGAAAAACACGCATTACATAATGCGTTTGTACAGTTTGGTATGCCTACAGGGTATAGTGATTATCTTGCAAGTTATAAAGAGATTAGTAATGGGTTATGGAGAGATTTAGAAAATAAAATGATTACGTTAAGTGAATTAGCGGTAGATCGATTTAGACAATTATTTGCACTTCATAATATAGAAGTAGATGCGCAGCAATTTAGTGATGTATATCTTGAAAACTTAGGGAAAGAAGTACATCTTATAGAAGGTGCAGTGCAATTATGTGAGAATCTACAAGATTGCAAGCTAGGCATCATTACCAATGGATATACGAAGGTGCAACAATCTAGAATCGGAAATTCGCCTTTATGTAACTTCTTTGAACATATCATTATTTCTGAAGAGGTTGGCCATCAAAAACCAGCACGTGAGATTTTTGATTATGCGTTTGAAAAGTTTGGGATTACGGATAAATCAAGTGTACTAATGGTTGGAGATTCGTTAACTTCTGATATGAAAGGCGGAGAAGACTACGGCATTGATACGTGTTGGTATAATCCGAGTTTGAATGAAAATAGGGCAGATGTTAAGCCGACTTACGAAGTGGGGAGCCTGCTACAAATTTTAGAAATTGTAGAAGTGACTGAAGAAAAGGTAGCTTCATTTTAATTGTATTGATATATTTTCAGTTACAGTCAATATAGGCAAGAGCTGTGTAACAACTAGAGGTGAATAAAGGATGTTAACGTTTTTATTTGAGTTAGACAAGAATATCCCGCAGAAGGATGAGCCGCGGTATGATGCTTATTCAAAGGGCTTTATCGAAGGGGATGTAACGATTCGCGTGAGTGACAGCGTACTTTTTCAAAAGTCACGTATGAAGGTTGCAGAGCTAGGCATTTATTTAGGACAGTGGATGGAGCAAGTGCAACACGGGCAGAACGTACATATGAATTATGAAACGCCTGACCGTGATGAGATCATTCTTAGTTTCTTCTATGGAGAGGACAATCAGTGGAGGGTTTCTTCCAGTTGGCAACAATTTGAACTTCAGGAGAGTATTTCTACTACAACATTAGTGGAGAGTATTCAACGCTATTTATATGAGTTAAATAAAGAGCTGCGCATGGTAGAATATCCTGTGACGTTTGATCAGTACTTAAGAGGAGAGCGAATGATGCAGCTTTCTTACAAGCGATTGTGTGATAGTAAAGCGGACACGGTGCCTATTGAGGTTTACAATGAAAGCGAAGGCGTAGGCACAGTACGGGGCTATTATAAAAATACGTTGATGAGAGTGCTAGATTTCATTCCGAAAGTCGGTAGTAATATCATTTACGAAATAAAGGATAGTAAGGACAATATTCGCGTCATTGCAAAGGATGTAAGTAGGCAGCGTCAAAGAAGGATTTTAGTAACGTACATCGATCCTAATGATATAGAGCATGAAATACTTGTGTGTGACGGAAAGTTACTGGATGCAAATTTCTTATTTACCTTTACATATAAGAGAGAAGAATTTGTTGTTCACAAAACCACTTTTGGGATGGGAAAGTTATTACGAAAAGGCTATGTAATCGCAGATTGGAATATTCGTCTTGAGGAAGATATGTATTACATTGAGATGAATGTATATGAGGAAAATTATATACAGGATCAATACTTACTGTTAGGTGTATTTCATGCGGTTTTGTATGGGTGATAAATGAAAAATACCGGTATTCTTTGTGAAAAGAATACCGGTATTTTTTATCCCACTTTAATAGGCAGTAAGACCCCCACCTCAAAATGCAGCGAAAGCAAAGAAGTTAGGTGGGGGTCGGGCTGCCCATAAAAGTCCGATTGGTGAGGGCTGATAATCAGTGGGGGGAAGAAAACCCCCACTGATTAAAGTTTCACTTTATTCATCCTCAAAAATAAAAATCTCATCAATCGTACTATGAAGTGCCTTCGCTATATCGTAAGCAAGCTGCAAGGAAGGGTTGTATTTTCCTTTTTCAAGGTGGCTAATTGTTTCACGACGTACACCAACGCTCTTTGCTAAATCTTCTTGTGTCATATTCAATTTGGCACGGTATTCTTTTATTTTCGTTACGAACGCCATGGTGCATCTTCCATTTCTTCAACAGGTTTATCGTAAAAGAACATAGAAAAACCAAACGTAAGAATGAGTGTGCCGAAAATAAGAGCGATATCAATCTGTTGTAGCGCCGGGTTTGGAAATAACATTTCAATAAACAGAATGATAGCGGTAGTTAGTAACGAAATGATAAAGGCATTGCGGCACGATTTATTGACGATTTGTTCAAACAGTTCATCATGTTGAACCGTTCTATATGAGGTGAAAAAGGAGAAGAAACAAAACATAGTAAACAATCCTTTTTCGTAAAAAAAGCCGAGGAAACCGAAGAAACCAAGAAATCCTAAATATTTTATCCAAGTTGTTTTCATGATAGTTCCTCCTTATCATGTTAGAAATAAATCACGTTATGTTATAAATATATCATATATGGATAGGAATGGTAATAATAGTTTTCCAGTTTGCTTCATAATAATAGTAAAAAGAGGAAATATACTGCGAAATAAAGAGGATAATATTGTAAAATGGTTGTAAGGAGGGGGAGGAAGGTATGCTAAATTGGATCATGATCGTTGTATTACTTGTAGTGATTACTGTAGTCGCGACAGTGTTAATTGGGCGAAAGGGTGATGCAAATTATAGTAAAGCGACAAAGGGGAATATTAGAAGACTTACGATGATTTATATTATACTAGCTGTCGTTTTAATCGTTGGATTAGGCGTGTATATTTATTTTAAAGGTTAAAAAACTGAAAAAATATAAAAATCTAAAAATAGAAGTATGCTATAATGTAGATATAGTTATTTGGTAATTAAGGAAAGGATTGGATGGAATGATTGAAATTACGAATGTGTCAAAAAGTTATAATGGATCTACCTATGCAGTAAAAGATTTAAGTTTATCTGTGCCTAGCGGAGAAATCTTTGGATTTTTAGGACCGAATGGTGCGGGTAAATCAACGACAATTAAGATGATTACTGGTATTCATGGGGTGGACAAAGGGACGATTGCGATTAATGGTATAGATATTATGAAAAATCCGATGGAAGCGAAAAGGACGTTTGGTTATGTCCCGGATAGTCCAGATATGTTTTTACGATTAAAGGGAATTGAATATTTAAACTTTATGGCAGATATGTATGAAGTGCCGAAAGAAGTACGACAAGAACGAATTGAGTCCTTAGCGAAGAAATTTGATCTTTACAATGCGTTATCGGATCAAATACAAAGTTACTCGCACGGTATGAGACAAAAGATTGTTATTATTGGTGTGCTCGTGCATGAGCCAGATGTATGGATTTTAGACGAACCGTTAACAGGGCTTGATCCGAAATCTGCATATATTTTAAAAGAAATGATGAGAGAACATGCGGATAAAGGAAAGATTGTATTCTTCTCTACACACGTATTAGAAGTGGCAGAAAAATTATGTGACCGCGTCGCGATTATTAATAAGGGAAACCTTCAGTTTAAAGGGAATTTAGATGAAATGAGAGATCATTTTAAATCCAATGAATCACTTGAAAAAATGTTCTTGGAGATGACGGGCAATGAGTAAAATTTGGACGTTAACGAAAGTATTATTGAAATTAAATTATGCAGATTTTATAACAGATAAGAAGAAGCGATGGGCGTATGTATTTTCATTTGCAGCTATTTTATTTGTCGGCTTTCTACTGTTTGGTTCTATCACGCATGCAATGTATGAGGGAATGATACATTTAGGGCAAGATCCAGGAATGATTATCGCAATGGGACTTGCGATTGCGAGTATATGGGTATTTTTAATGAGTATAACAAACATTTTAACTGTATTTTACTACAGCAATGACATTGAAATGTTATTACCATTACCATTAAAACCAGCGCAAATTATTTCAGCCAAATTTTTAACGGTATTAATTACACAATACGTAATGAGTTCATTTATTTTATTACCGATCTTTATTACGTACGGTTTAAAAAGTGGCGCATTTATTACATATTACATATATATGATTTTCATTTACTTACTCTTCCCAATTGTGCCGTTAGTACTAGCTTCGTTACTGATGACAGTTATTATGAGGTATACAAATATAGCGAAAAATAAAGACCGAGGAAATATATTTATTGGAATCGTAAGTATACTATTTATTGTAGGAATTAACGTATTTTTGCAGTGGAAAAATAAAAGTTCGTTTTCTGAAGATGCAATTGCGGATTACCTTGCAAACAACCAGTCTTCTCTTTTAGTACAAATGACAAACTATTTTCCAACTACATATTTTGGAGCAGTAGCATTAGTAGAAAATGCAAATTGGAAGGGTCCTTTATACGTAATAATCTTTGCAGTTATTTCATTTGTATTTTTTGTGTTGTTTTATTACATTGCAGAGCGTACATATTTAAAAGGGGTTATTGGACTTTCAACGAGTACAGCAAAAAAAGAAGTCATTTCAGCAGAAGGCTTACAGAAATCTACGGTACAAAGTTCACATTTGAAAGCATATGTGAAAAAAGAATTTAAAACGTTATTCCGTACACCACAATTTTTCTTAAATTGTATCGTACAAACTTTCGTTATGCCGATTATGTTGTTCTTCATTTTATTCGTGCAAGATGGGAATTTAAAATGGATCACGGGATATATTGATAATCCAAAATCAGCAGGACTTGCAATTGGTGTTGGCCTTTGTGCCTCTCTATTTTTAATGGGAAGTAACGTCATCGCAACAACTTCATTCTCACGTGATGGAAGCTCTTGGTTTGTGAATCGTTATTTACCAGTAAAAGCTTCGGATATCTTTTTTGCGAAAGCGATCACTGCTTGGTTAATTAATGTAATTATTTTAGCAGTGTTCGGTATTACGATGGCAGTTGTAGCGGGAATTTCTCCAGTATTTATGGTTCTTTGGTTCTTATTAAGTGCGAACGGTTTATTGTTAATTAATTTAATCGGCACACGCTGGGATGCACAAACTGCAGATATACATTGGGATACAGAGCAGAAATTATTTAAGAGTCGCTATACAACTTTGTGGAATTTTTTAGCTAATATTTTAATAGCTTTAGTTATTGTAGCGGGAGTAAGTCTATTATACTTCTTCCTTCAAGTGGGACTGTGGGTTATGTTTATCGTTTTATTTGTAATGTTTACGGTTGTAAATTATATCTTTATTAAAATTTTAAAATTAGGTGCAGAACGTATATTGTCAAATATTGAATAAAAAGATAGATCCTCTGTATTCGTGCAGAGGATTTATCCATAGGTGGAGGAGAAAAGGTGAAGAAAATAGCAATTGTAACAGGGGCCACTCGTCTGAATGGAATTGGTGCAGTTGTATGCAAGGTGCTTGCTCAAAAAGGAATAGACATTTTTTTCACGTACTGGTCTCAGTATGATAAAGCGATGCCGTGGGGAATGCATGACAAAGAACCCTTTTTGTTGAAAGAGGAGATTGAAAGTTACGGTGTTCGATGTGAAATGGCAGAAATCAACTTATCGCAGTCGTATTCATCAAATCGTTTGTTTTATATGGTATCAGAACGGTTAGGTGATCCATCTATTTTAATTAATAATGCAGCGTATGCTACTCATACGAGAATTGAGGAATTAAATGTAGAACAGTTAGATAAACATTATACGGTTAATGTTCGGGCTACTATGTTATTAAGCTCATTATTTATAAAACATTATGCAAGCAAGACGAGTGGGAGTATTATTAATCTTACTTCAGGACAGTCACTCGGGCCAATGCCTGATGAACTAGCATACGCAGCAACGAAAGGAGCAATTGAAGCATTTACAAAATCAGTAGCACCAGTTGCGATGGAGAAGGGGATTACAGTAAATGCTGTTGATCCAGGACCGACGAATACAGGATGGATTACAGAGGAGCTGAAGCATCATTTAGTATGGAAGTTCCCGCAAGGTAAAGTAGGAGAGCCGGTGGATGCTGCGCGTTTAATATCTTTTTTAGTAAGTGAAGAAGCAAAATGGATTACTGGGCAAGTTATTCATTCGAATGGTGGTTACTCATAAAAGTATTATGTTAACAATCGTTGAGAAACAAAAAAATGAAAGAAAATATTATTTTTTTGTATAAATAAAATGTCAAGAAAGATAAAAATTTGATAGGAGAGTATATCGTCATATGAAGATCGTAATTCTTCATGTGACAATATACTCTTTTTCTTTTGCCAAAGAGAAGAAAAATGCAGTAGAAGAAACTCGAATATTCAAATTGGTTTATCGTTTTTTGTACGTATTATTATGAAGATTACTGTCGGAAAGATGGTAATTCGTATGAAAAGGGATTTTTTAAGGGGAAATCGAATCGTAAAGGGGAGGATAAATAAAGTAAACATAGGGGGATTTATATGAAAATGAAAAAGGTCGCTATCGCATCGATAACAATTGGTACAATGCTTACTATGGCAGCTTGTAGTCCGTCAGCAGATAAAGAGACAGAAAAGAAGGAACAAGTAACTGCACAAAATGAAGGGGAAGTAAAAACGACAAGTACAGATGAAACGTCAAAAACAACGAAAGATACTGACAAAGAAACAAATACTTCTTCCAACGAAAAAACAGATAAAGATGCTAAAAACACGAAAGAATCATCAGGAACAGAAAGTAACAGTAAAACGTCAACTCAAAACGAGAATATAAAAACAAAAGAAAAAGAGACGACAGGAAAGACGAATGATCAAACGACTAGCGGAAAAACAACAGATCAAAGTACAAGTACAAACTCAGACGGAAAAACAACGAAAGATCCGAAGAAAAGTGTAGCTGTGAAAACGAGTGTGAAAGAAGTTGTTGCATTAGTTGATAGCTTAGATAAGCAATTAGCTGCTAATCCGAAATTAGAAACAGTAAATAAACTTGGAAAACAAATTAATGCAAAGTGGGATGTAATCGAGAAAGAGTTAGAAACATCACACCCAGCTGAATATAAAACAATCGGACAAAGTATGTACCCGTTAATTGTAGGAGCGGAGAAAGAAAAGATAGATATTACTAAAATGAAGTCATTAACGACGAAAACGAAAAAAGATTTAAATCAGTTATTGACGAAACTTTCGTAGTTTCAAAAGCCTACTTGTGGGAGTAGGCTTTTTTACGTTGTTTAAGGGGAATTTGGATGAGTGTATCCTTCTATAGAAAATATTATACGGGAAAATATAACAAATATTGTATATAGATTGATATAATGATTATATGATGTAAGAAATAGTTTAGGCAATAAAGATTAGTATCTACTATTGTTATAAATTTTTATAGAAAATGGGGGCAGTTTTGAATGATAGGTAAAAGTTTAGCTAACGGATTAATGGCGGCAAACGGGGAGCAATTACGCTTAATTTATGTTTTAGTTATGGAGACTGGAATTTTTAATATGATAGCAAATAAAACGAAAGACTTTTTTAATAAAGGTGTAGACCATTCAAAGCAAGAGCTAGATTTCGAAATTGCAAAGCTAAAGGATGTGGATGACAATACACTACGTTTACAATTATTTTTATATATGACAAAAGAATTTGACCTAGCAGGGTCGTACTATAATACCTCTTATGAAATAGAGAATAAATGTGGAGAAATTCTTCAAAAAGCACATACACTTCAAATGAAAAAAGATAAAAATTATAGTGCGTTTGTATCACGTAATGAACATTTGACAATCGATAATCAATTAACATTGTATCAAATGCAAAAAATATTTGAGTCAATTGGTGGGGAGTTAAAAAATCTAACTGCGGATCAAGAAGAAAATTTTGCCAATCAAATTGAGCAATTTATTGAGTCTCTACCAACAGAGCAGCAAGAAAAGATTAAAGATAAATTAAATATTGATGCAGTAACAAGTGCTACGATAAAAAAACTCATTGCGACACAAGGCAGTGCTGTATTGTTGGCTGTTATTGTGGAGATAGCAGGATTTGCGGCGTACACAACTTTAACGTCGTTAATTGCTGGGACAGCTAGTTTGCTTGGATTGACATTACCTTTTAGTGCTTATATAACAGCAACATCTGCATTATCTGTTTTGACAGGACCAGTAGGCTTTATTTTAATTGGTGGATTTAGTAGCATGATGATGTTAACACAAAGTAAAAAAGTGAAGAAAACATTGTTACAGATGGGTATTGTTCAATTAATGCTACCAGTACTTTTAGGAGATGCGAAAGTATATGAGTATGATACTTTTATTCAAGAATGGTCTCAATTTTATAACGAGCAAAGTAAATTGTTAGATGTAATTGCTAATTATAAAAAGGAATGCGAAATGATAACGCAGCAATTAAAAATGAACAAAGATAGTCTAGTGTATTGCAATAATCAATTATCGGAAAGTACAAGTGCTTATAATAACATAGTGAATCAACTCATTGATTCTTTAATACTAGTAAGTGAACATGAAAAGACAGAGGTTTTCAAACAGAAGAGCATGAAAATTGAGGGTTTAGAAATGGAAGTGCGAACTAAGAAAGAGTCTATTAGAAAAAATAGACAGGTAGATTCTTTTTGGGGGAAAGTTAGCGGAATGGTTTCAAATATTTCATATGAAAATGATATTTCAAAAATAAAAAAACAAATCCATGAATTGAAAAGAGAACAAGCTGTTGAAGTGATTTCTATTCGGCCGATAAGCCTAAATAAAATGTGCAATGAAGCACATTTTATTATGAAGAAGAAACAAAAAGTAAATGAAAAAGTGACTAAGTTAAAAGAGCAAAAAAGAGATATTGAAAAAAACTTATCGACAGTAAATAACATGCTTTATGAAAAGAAAGATGAATTACGCGCATTACAAAAAGAAATCTATGGCTTAGGTGATATCGTATGATTCAAAATGAACAATTTTGGGAGTATTGGCGGAATGGTGAATTTGAACAGGCAATGAAATGCACAGTAGGTAAGAAAAATAAAAGAAAAGGTGCTAGGTTATTTGGGAGTACAAATCAAACAGAAGAAATGAATGGTATTGTCGGAATTAGTGTAGGTGAGTTTTTATATGATTATTTTATGATTAATCCTACCGTTGTTAAAGGAATTGACTTTGCACGTAGTGAGGATTTGAGTTCGATATTTTCATTGGCTCAGTTTGCAAAAACAGTCGATATAGACTTAGCTACAGGAGACATGGCTCAATTACAAGGATATGTAGCTGAACAAATGATTGCCCAAAGATTGGAAGCAGCAGGATATGATGTACAGTTTCCAGAAACCTCAAATCAAGCTGGATGGGATATTCTTATTGATGGGGAACAATTTCAAGTGAAGTGTGGTAGTAATAAAGCAATTGTTGATGAACATTTAGAACGTTATCCCGATATTCCTGTATATGTGAATGATGAATTGGCAATGCATTATTCAGATAACCTTAATGTTTATAGTATCGGGGTAACGAGAGAAGAAGTTCTTGAAGCAACACAATCTACTTTATCTCATGCAGAGGGGATACTTGATTTTGAGGTTCCTTGGATTTCGGCTGGGGTGAGTTCTTTTTACAATTTAAGGCGAGTTGTGAAGGAGCAATTACCTTTTCAGCTTGCAGCACGAAATGTGGCTATTGATACAACGAGTCGTGCATCATTAGCCGCTGCAGGACAAGTAGCTTGTACTTTTGCTGCGAAAGCCGTATTTGTATCAGGAGGAGCATTTGCTATAGTACTGCCTCTAGTAGGTGCTTTTGTCGGATTAAAACAGAGCTGGCGTGTTGCGAATAAGTTAAAGAAAATTCTTGCGAAGAAGGAATTTAGTCAATTAGAAATAAGTTTGCAGGATCTAGTTGTAGCTATGAAAAGACAATTGGGCTTGAAAGAAGAAATAAAGAAAGAAAAGTGGAAAAGTATTTTACACGAAATTTTTAATAAAAAACCTATAGTTAATTTAGAAGTGGTTCATCAGGGGAAAATTCAATTTCTCGGTAACATGAACAAGGAGCTTACTGCAATTGAACAGGAAATACATAAAGATGCTTTACGTGCATTTGAAAGGTTAATTGGAGTCTTAACAAAGTCAGGAATTCATGTACACAGTATTCGAAATGAACTTTTGAACGTAGAAAAATTAATGAAGGCATTATATAAGAAACTATAGTTTTTTGCTTAAGTAAGTAATTATATGATCTAAATTATAACTTCATTTTGCTATTCAATTCATATTTTTAGACGACACCTATAATGAGAATTAATCATTTTTTAGTGGGAATCCTAATGAAAAAGGATGGTGGAAATATGACAATCGATCGAGTTTGTACAATTGGGCCAGCAAGTAATAATAAAGAAACGTTAGCGAAGTTAATAAACAATGGTATGAAAATTGTTCGTCTAAATTTATCACATGGTACGCATGAAAGTCATAAAGATATTATTCGTTTAGTGAAATCGTTAGATGATTCTATTAAAATTTTAGGCGATGTACAAGGTCCTAAAATAAGGTTAGGTGAAATGAAAGGCGAACAAATTACACTTCAAGCGGGGGATCCTTTTATTTTGCATACACAGCCAGTTACAGGGAGTAATAGGGAAGCAAGTGTTGATTATGAAGGAATCGCGAATGATGTGAAAGTCGGAAGTAGAATTTTAATGAATGATGGTGAAGTTGAGTTAATCGTTGAGAAGGTAAGTACGGATAAAATAGAAACAAAGGTCAAAACAGGTGGTAATATCTCATCACATAAAGGAGTGAACTTACCAGGGGCAATCGTTAGTTTACCAGCTATTACAGAGAAAGATAAAAAAGATATTCAGTTTCTTTTAGAAGAGGATGTTGATTTTATTGCGTGTTCTTTCGTAAGAAAACCTAGTCATATAAAAGAAATACGAGATTTTATACAACAGTATAAAGAAACGTCACCTAATTTAATTGCAAAAATAGAAACGATGGAAGCAATCGAGAATTTTCAAGATATATGTAAAGAAGCAGATGGAATTATGATTGCAAGGGGCGATTTAGGAGTTGAGTTGCCATTTCAATTTATACCGCTCTTGCAGAAAATGATGATTCAGGAATGTAATCGAACGAATACATATGTTATTACAGCGACTCAAATGCTTCAATCTATGGTAGATCATTCGATTCCAACAAGGGCAGAGGTAACTGATGTGTTTCAAGCTGTATTGGACGGAACGAATGCTGTTATGCTTTCTGCTGAAAGTGCTTCAGGAGAGCATCCGGTTGAAAGTGTGAGTACACTACGTCTCGTTTCTGAATTTGCTGAGCATGTGAAACAAGACGGTCCTTTTGTGATGAAAGATGTACTGGAATTGCTGCATAAATCTTTGGGTGAGTGAAAAATAAAAAGAGGGCGGATATGTATCCGTCCTCGTGTGTTTCATTCTATTCTATTCTTGCTCTTGCTCATCCAAAATCTTTTCAAACGCAGCAGATACTTTTTCAAATTCCTCGTCATTCTCAATGTATGAGAATTCACTATCTTCTTCTACTTTTAAAAAGAAAATATCAATGTCTTCCTCGGTTTCTGTTTGGATATCTTCAACAAAGGCAACTGCAATATATTCTGCACCTTCGACATCCATCGCTCCAAGCACTTCTACTTCTTGCTCTTCGTTATTCTCATCACTAAGAGTAAACACTTCGCCAACTTCAATATCAGACATATTCATTCTCCTCCTGTCCAGCTCTAATAAATAGAGTGTTTAAACTGCATACATACTAATATATCTTTCCATGAAAAACTAATTTCATACATAAGAAAAATGAAGTTCTACTTCTTTCGTATGGGTATACAGCGATAAGGAGCGCATGTTATCTTATTCAATCCATTCAACAATTGCATCCATGGTCTGTCTTGTTTTATCACGTTTTGGCTCTTCTTTACGGTAACCAAAGGCAACCATAACAGATACTTCAAAGTTATCTCCATTGATTATGCCTTCTTGACGAAGTAAAGAATCTACTTTCTCTTTATCAAATCCTTCTATTGGACAAGAATCAATCCCGATTTGAGCTGCGCTCGTCATCATATTCCCTAAAGCAATATAAGTTTGCTTAGATGCCCAATCGAATACAGCACGGTCGGATTGTAATAAGTTAAAATCTGACTCCTGGAACTTTTTGAAGAATTCATATCTAATTTTTTGCGCGTCTTCAGGTAATTCAATAATATCATTCATCATATGTTTAATATAATCTGCATCATAATGCATATCTTTAATATTTCTTGAAAGAACAATGACAAAGTGGCTAGCTGTTGCAAGTTGCCCACCAGCGCCCCATGAATATGGTCGTAGTTTTTCTCTTAATTCTTTATTTTGTACGACAACAAATTTCCAAGGTTCATATCCGAAAGAAGAAGGAGATAATCTTCCTGTTTCTAAAATAAATTTAAAATCCTCTTCTGAAATTTTTTGCATAGAATCGAACTCTTTACATGCATGTCTGAAATGATAAGCCTCCATAATTTTTTCTTTTGTAATTTGATTTGTATTTGTCATAAAAGTTCCTCTTTTCATTAATGTATTTTGTAACCAAATTATATTTTTAAAGTAACATAGAAACAAGTACGCACATTTATGTGGTATAGTATCAAAAAAGATACTAATGTTAAGGGAAGGGATTTATTATGGATTGTTCAAACGAAAATAATATAAATTACCCATTTTTAAATAAATATTCTTGTCCAGTGGAAGCGATGGTCGAGGTCATTGGAGGGAAATGGAAAGGGGTAATTTTGTATCATCTATTAGATGGTACAAAACGTTTTAATGAGTTAAAAAGGTTAAAGCCAAATATCACACAAAGAATGTTAACATTACAGCTGAGGGAACTCGAAGCAGATGGTATCATACATCGTGAAGTGTACCGTGAAGTACCCCCGAAAGTAGAATATTCGTTAACGGAGCTTGGTGAATCACTGCGTCCAATGATTCTATTAATGATGGAGTGGGCGACTCATAATATGGAGAAAGTTTTGGAGAGTAGGAATATGAAAAATAATAGTTAAGAGTTGTAGAAATAAAAGGTGTCTTCCATACGTGAAGACACCTTTTATTTCTGTATTTTTACTTTTTAACTTCAACTGCTGAAGTTGGAATGGCAGCCAAGTTTGCAGTTTTACCATACCAATCAGCATGTTTAAAAACAACACCTTTTCCATATCCTTCAGTTGAAGTATGTTCCCATAGCGTTGTTGAATAGCTAGCAGTAGGGGATGCTGTACTTACGGAAGAAATTTGATTTTGCCAACTAGGAGACAAGTTTTTATAACCGCTACTTAGAGAAAAATACTCGCTACCTTGATTTGTACGTTTATAGAAGTCTGTACTACCAGGGCCGCTTCCTTCAACCCCAAGGGGAGTGATTGTATGATTCAATCTTTGTTTATCTTTTTCAATAAAAGACTCTAAACTTTCTTTGCTCGAAAAACCATAAGATAACCAGTCTCCATTTTGGTTTTGTTTCGGTAGAACTAAAGTTATTTTTATGTCTTCCTTAGATGGAGCACCCAATTTGTTAAACGAATCTACTGTCTTTTCATCTACAGTTACATATTCAAAAGAGGTAATCGAATAATCCTTTTCGGTACTAGCTGATACTGATCCCAATCCTACAGTTAATGATGAAATGGCTACCACTGCACCTACTATCAATTTTTTTAGCATAAATTCCTCTCCTTTAAACTTAGTTTTTTACATAACTAAAATGTATGATAATTTGAATGTTTTATAAATGTTTAGAAATTTATAAAAATTAAACAGAATATTCTTTTATTGGTCTGGAGTAAGGAGGGTAATTTGAAATTAAAAAAGGATTTACTTAAAAAGTAAATCCTTTTTGGATGTTAACAATAAAGTTATTGTGTAAATTTTGCAATTTGCTAACCGACTTCAAAACTCTACTGATTAAAGTTTCATTTTATCCAGCTATGAATCATACACTTCTTTTGCATTCATAGAAGCAGCATCTAATAAAAGGAAAACGGCTGCTATAATATGTAGAACGATTTCTATATAAGGAAAGAAGGCAACTAGAGTAACGATAATACCGATATAATGAGGGGACGTATTCATGGCTGCTTTTTTGGATAATAAAATAGTAGTGATATGTAAAGCAATCACTAGTAAAGGTATCCCATATAGGTTAGCATGATTTAGAAATAAATAACAAAAAGGAATCAATAAAAGATGATAGATCCCTGTGGCCCACTTTAGTGCTTGTATGTAAGTTTTCAAAGTAAATCCTCCTAAAATAATTCATATCTATATATTACCAAAAATAATAGATAATTGGATATTGAATACTTGTGGTTTTTAGTAGAATGTAATTGTTTTATGTAAACTAATTGTTTCGTTATCTATAAAATAGAAAAACCACCCAAACGAGGGTGGTTCGTATTATAAATAACTACTTAAAGAAGAAAGGGAGACTTTCACCTCACTACCTTCCTTCATATTCCGCAGCATAACGGTTTCTGTATTAAGTTCTTCTTCTCCAATAATAAGCACATAAGGGATATTCTCTTTATTGGCATAATTAAGGGCACGTTTTAATTTGCGTCCTGCTAGTTCAAGTTCAATTTTTAAGGAAGTGGTAGCACGTAATTGCTGGGCAATTTGTAAACAGTGTAATTCTGTCCCGAGTGGGATGATAAATACATCCGCTGTAGATGATATCGTTTCTTTCTGCGACAGTGCTGTGTAAATAACGTCTAAACCGAATGAAATACCGACTGTTGGATAGCTCATATCATCACCACGGAATGCTCCAATAATATTATCGTAACGACCACCACTACCGATGCTAGATGTAATCGAGCCATCTTTTAAAAAGATTTCATATACGGTGCCTGTATACATTGTGAGTCCTCGGGCTAAAAACGGATTGAATATAGCATTTTCATTTATTCCAAGAGCGATTAAATATTGCTGTAATTGTTGCAATTCGTTTACTCCATCGGTAACGAGTTGGTTATTGAAAGCTTCTTTAAAGTCAGCAATTGTAAGATTTAGACAAGATAATACAGTATTACATATTGTATCAGCCATTTCTTCAGAAATTCCGCGCTCTAATACATCTTTTCGTACACCATCAATCCCAATCTTTTCGATTTTATCTAATGATAAAATGACGTCACTCGTTAACTCGGTAGGGATGTTAATGGCCTGAAGAATACCGTTTAATAATTTGCGGTTATTATATTGGATCGTTACTTCTAAGTTTAACGTTCGGAACAGTTCAAACGCCATGCTCATAAGTTCCGCTTCTGCCATGACGGATTCTATACCTACTATATCAACATCGCATTGTATAAACTCACGGAATCTGCCTTGTTTAATTGGCCCATCTCGAAATACTTTCCCAATTTCATACCGTTTAAAAGGAAGGCGGATGTTCGGATTCATTGCCACAACTTTTGCGAATGGAATTGTCAAATCGTAACGTAAGGCAAGTGCGCGTTTTCCTTGATCTTGAAGCGTATATATTTCTTTTAATATTTCATCGCCACCTCCGTACTTGTAAGACATAAGCTCATACATATTTAATGTCGGTGTTTCTAACGGTTTACATCCGTATCGTTCAAATGTGACTTCACAAGCTCTTTTAATTTTATTTCGCAACACTTGTTCTTCTGGTAAATAGTCTTTCGTTCCTTTTACATTTTTCATTTCCATTGTAATCACTCCTTTTTAAATTAAAAAAAGCTATGCGGGTATAAAAATACCCACATAGCTTTATGAACGCTTCGTGGGTCAACAGGAAAAGCCCTGTACCCACGAAGAAAAATTTTTCTTCGGATACACGGCGTTACGTATGATGATGAAGTTGGAAAGACGTATTAAAATTTTGCATTAGAAATCTCTCCTTAACATAAGTTTTTTTCAAAGTATATCAGATGATTTTTGAATTATCAATATTTTTAGTTTTGAAATATACGTGAAGTTATGTAGGAGAAATGGAAAAGGGTGTATAATAAAACTTAATAATATGAAATAACCGTTTAAGGAGATCACTATGAAAAAAGATAAAACAAATGCGATGCGAATATTAGATAAAGAGAAAATTGAATATTCGATGATGTCATATAATCCAGACGATGGGAAAATTGATGGCGTATCAGTAGCCGAGAAAATTGGACGAGAAGTGAGAGAAGTATATAAAACGTTAATCGCTCAAGGGAATAGTAAAAATTATCATGTGTTTATCATTCCGGTAGATGAGGAACTAAATTTAAAAGCTGCGGCAAAATCAGTTGGTGAAAAGAAAATTGAAATGATTCCTGTTAAAGATATTACGAAAGTGTCAGGATATATTCGCGGTGGTTGTTCACCAGTCGGAATGAAAAAGTTGTTTTCTACATGTATTGATGCGAGTGCTCAATCGCTTGAAACGATTATTGTAAGCGGCGGGAAAATAGGTATACAAATTGAGCTGAAAGTGGATGACTTAGCGAAAGTGACGAGAGCGCAGTTTGGTGAGATAACGAAGTAATGATACATAGGAAAAGAAGTTCTAGTTTTATTAACTTTAGATAAAGATTTATAGGATAGTTAGTCCATTATGAGGGCGGATTATCCTTTTTTATTTACAAACTGGATAAACCAAATAAAGATTGAATGTTCAGTTTGATATAAACATATAATCTGAATCGTTTGTTTGGATTTTTGGGGACGACAAAGCCTCGGTGCGAGGACTTTAAATAAACAAGCAGAGTTACTCTTAAAGATAGACAAGTGACGGGAGAGTGTTTAATAGGGGTTCAAGAAATACCCAATCTTAGCTAGATGGGCATGGGGTGCTACCCTTGAAAGAGGATGTAGTGATTAATCATAGTTTATTGGGTTCTTCTTGGTTGATAGTAGTATAACATTATCATTAGTGATTCTAAATGTGATTATTCGTATATATTACTTTGGTTTTGTTATGTTTATATCTATGTTTTCTCTGCTTATAGATGGTGCATAACTTGAAATTGTATAATGTCTTTCCATAAATATTCCCTCATTGAGTAGAAGGAACGCCTATACTAGGAAATGAAAAAAGGTATATTTTAACAATTTAACCGGATTTTATAGTAAAATAGGTATCATGGTATAAATGTACGTTTTAGATATGAGCCCAATGAAACATAGGCTTATAGAATTGAGAAAGAACTAAAAACAAATAAGTTATATATTTTAAGACGGTAATACTTTAAGTGGTATATTTAGGGAATTAAGTAACTTAAATGATTTAAGATTCAAACTATATAAAAGTTAAAGTATATGATTAAGGAAAAGAAGGTTTTGTAGTGTGCCACACATTCAAGAATTAATTCTTACATAGGAGTGCTTATATGAAAACTTTGAAGCATGTAATATTAGTATTATGTTTCTTATGTCTAAATGGTTGTAATCAAGAAAATGGAGCTGAGGTACAAGAATATATAAAAGAAAAACACAGTATTGATGTTGTTGTAACAGATTGGAGCCCGATAAATGAAAATAATGGTGGTAATACCTACCATACTGTACAAGAAAAAAATAACAAATATCTAAAATTCCGAGTAAAGGTACAAGGTCTCCTCTATTCGTATCTAGTAGGTGATGAATACCAATATGGGAAAAAAACATTTGAGGAATATAAGAAATTCAAACCAACTCTAGAAGAAATAAAAAAATTAGGATACGTGGAATCTGAAACGGAAAATCCTCTTCAATATATATTAGATAATAAAGATCCAGATGAAGGAAAACCTACTAATGAATTATTATTAACTTTGCAAATGAGTAACGAGATTGACTTTAGCCAATTGAATTCCGTAGAATTAGATCGTTTATATGCTCTATTTCAACTCATTCAGGAGAATAATAAAAAGATAACAGAACTAGAGATTAAGGATCAAAATGGTAAATCTTTAGGTGGTCCTTTTAAAAATGTGCAAGAAAAGATAACAAAAGAAGAACTGTTACGAACAATGAAATCTACGATGTCAGATGTCATAAACAAATATTAGTAAAATTGGATTAGAGCGCACAGCACAGTAGGGGCAAGATTATATGAAATGCAAAACGATTGATTCGCAATTAATAAAATCACTCTATAATCTGGCCCAATTGCTGAAAAATATGACCGGTATTTTTATAGCACTCTATTATTTCTGTACAAAAGGAGATTTTATGAGAGGGATATCGTCAGGTTTTTAGAAAATTCCCAGGTTAAGAGTATGCAAATTTTTATGTGGATTTTCAGCTAATTCAGTAACAAACGAGAATTTTAAAACTGAGCTAGGATAGGAATGTATAAAAAATACATGGATCCATGTAAAAAAGAAGGTTCTCTTGTGAGAATATGTTTTCCTCTTTTCATTGATGCCGATAATGAGACGTTTTGATAACCTCACATGAATACTCCATTCATGTGAGGTTATCAA